>JANORL010000594.1:0-33435 GCA_031415295.1 Polyangiaceae bacterium
CGATCACCGATTACATCGAGACGTTTTACAATGACGCCCGGCGGCATTCGCATCTGGGCTACCTGAGCCCAATGGAGTTCGAATTGAGAACACAAGTGAAAGCGTTTGCTGCATAGTCCGACTGTCCACGAAAACGGGGGAAGATCAGTTTTTGCCTTGGCTTCCGAAGTGGACGAGAAAAGTTTCGTCGACGCGTGCATTGGCATCATGACCGCGAAGGGCGTGACGCTCACATCATCCGACGTCGACGCTTGCGCCAAGGAAATGGATGACTCGCAATGCCTCGGTGGTAGCGTATATCCAAAATGCATTGGATATGAAGGCGATTTTCTTTATCCTGAACACGACCGCAAAGGGTCGCTCGCGATTGGAGATTTGTGTTTCGCCAACGTGCAATGCGATAGCGCATATTGTGATCATCTGTATGGTGCTCCATGCGGCCTGTGCAAACGTACTCGCGCCTTGGGAGAGACGTGTAGCGATGTTTTGGACGTCTGTGCCGAAGGGGGTTGTCGCGAAGGAACCTGTCAGCTTCCGGGCCAACGATTGGGTGAAGAATGTATAGGGAAAGGAGTCCAATGCCAAAATACTCTGTATTGCAATGGCAAAACATGCGATCTGCGTAAATCCTTGGGCGAAGCCTGCGATGCGGCACACCCGTGCGTCTTTTGCATGAAGCGGTTCTTGAAAATGTGGGTGTCACGAGGGCGGAGCGCAAAACGTTTTGGGAAGCATTCGAAAGGGTTTGGTCGCATCAGCTTGCGACCCAAGCTATCGGGTTTCACCTTGATCAAAACGAAGTCTGGGGCGGTTGGGAAAGTGGCGAAGTCGTTGCCTGTTCGCTTGATGGAACCATTCTTCGGCGTTGGCGATTACCGCAGGTGTCGATGCAAGCAATGGTGACGACAAGGTGCAGGACGAGCGCCCAGAGCTTGATGCGCCGATGGAGCAGGTCCCGTTGTTCTTCGTCCCATTTGCCCGTAGCCCCGTGGCCCATGTTGATCTGAACGACACGTTTTGGCGGACTCGGTTGCGGCGGCACAGCCAAAAGGGACTTGCTTTGATGGTGCGCGAGGAGCGATTCCACTTCTTGACGGAGTTCGGTGTCGCCGACGCATGCGTGATCGAGCGCTGCCTCCCATTCGGACGGGGGCAACGATTGAACAGCAAGGAAAACCTCTTTGATACGAGCGTGCTGGGCGGGGTTCATTTGGTCTTGATCTTGCGGAAACTTTTCCAGAGCGCGTCGATCTGGTATACATCAAAACCATGACGCGAAGGAAAAAGATCGCCCTCGGAATCGTTGCATTACTCATCACTGGCGCCGCAGCCATGGTGGCATCGATTGGCCCTCGAAATGTCATCGGAATGTTACGCTACGACCAACGTGAAGAAGGTCGCCTCAAAGTGGGCGACACGGCGCCTGACGTGACCCTCGTAACGCTGGATGCAGGACGCCAGGAAAACCTCTCTGCCCATATCGGTGCACGGCCATTGGTTGTTATTTTCGGTAGCTTCACGTGACCGCCGTTCCGACGCTCGGTCGAGCGTCTCCAGGCGATGTATAAACGATATGGTAAAGTAGCTGAAATTCTCACGGTCTATATCAAGGAGGCTCATTCAACTGACGAGTGGCAGATGGACGCAAATGAGAAACACAACGTTTGTTATCCACAACCTCGAACCACCGACGCTCGTATAGCCATTGCCGCCGATTTCGTGAAACGATTCGAATACGAGATTCCGTTGCTCGTGGACCCCATTGAAAACCCGGCCAATACCATTTACGCTGGGTGGCCCGAACGGCTGTATGTCATCGATGAAAAAGGTGCAATCGTGTATAAAGGCGGAATGGGACCGTTTGAGTTTCACCCCGAAGAAGTCGAAAATTGGCTTAGGCGCAGGTTCCCTGAAGTACCTTGAGCGAGACATCGGTTCCGGGGGCCGAGGCTTGTTGCATGAACCGTCCGGATGTCAACGAAACAGGACTCGCCGAGACAGCTCGACTAGCGCGCACGAAAGGGGCGCGCAAAGTGCACACGATGGCGTGTGACGTAACAAAAATCAGCGACGTCGAGGCGCTTTCGGCGGCTTGGGACGGTCCCATTGACCTTGTGGTCAACAATGCCGGCGTGAGCAGCGGGGGACTCGTGGGCGAGCTTTCAATGACCGATTGGCGCTGGACCATTGAAGTCGATCTTTTTGGCGTCATTCATGGTTGCCACGTGTTCGTACCGCGACTCAAAAAACAAGGTTTTGGTCATGTGCTGAACGTCGCGTCCGCCGCAGGTCTGATGTGTTTGCCGCGAATGGGCGCGTACAACGTCGCGAAAGCAGGCGTGATCGCCATTTCGGAGACACTCGCCGGTGAACTTGGCGGTACCGACGTGGGTGTGACCGTACTGTGTCCTTCGTTTTTCCAAACAGAAATCGTTAATTCGGGGCGTTTCACGGACGAACACACGCGCAAAATGGCCCAAAAATTCATGACAAAGGCCCGCCCCGTCGATGAAGTCGTGCAAGCAACACTCGCCGCAGTCGAGCGTAATGAACGTTACGCAATCCCCATGGCCGATACCCGCTGGCTCTGGCGCCTCAAACGAGCCTTCCCCGGTCCGTTTCGAAAACTCGTTGCCCAAGGCGCCCAGAAACTTGGCGCGAGCTGAACAAGATGTTGTTGACTTTGGTTCAACAGACACCTATCCTGGGTTCGCAGTTATTGAACAGGAGTCAACAGCGATGCATGAAGCGCGTACACAGGTAGCATCGGTACCGAAACCTCGTAGTCCGGAGTTGCCTCTTGACGAGCGGTTGCCGCGGTATTGGTTTGGGAACAACGCATTTGCGACACATTTGGCCAATGGCGTGAACCTGCTGTTTCCTGCGGGCGAGCGTTTTTTCGTGCGGTCGGTGCATCATTATTTGGACCGCGTGAAGGATCCGTTGTTGCGGGCGCAGGTGAAGGGTTTTTTCGGGCAGGAAGGTCGTCACGCGAAGGAGCACGAGCGGCAATTTGCGCTTTTGCGGGCCGAGGGATTTCCGGTCGATCGACTCTTGGCGTGGTACGAGCGTATTGCATTCGAGGGTATCGAGAAGGTGGCGCCGGCGGAATTGGCGTTGGCGACGACGGCCGCGTGTGAACATTTTACCGCAATCATGGCGGAGAACGTTTTGCGGGTGGATATGCTGCAACATGCGCATCCAACGATGCGGGCGCTTTTGTTATGGCATGCAGCCGAAGAGATTGAGCATCGTTCGGTGGCATTTGATGTGCTGGCCGAAGTGAATCCGAGTTATGCGTTGCGTATCGCGGGATTGCTGACGGCGACCTTGTGCCTTGGAAGTTTCTGGGTTCTGGGTACGTCGGCGTTGCTCGTGACGGATCCCGAAGTGGATAGCGCTCGTCTGTTGCGTGATTTTCGTGCGGCTCGGCAGGCGCGTTTGCAGCGAAATCCGCACACCAAAGGGACAGTGCGCGACGTATTTGTGCGCGGCATTCGCGAATATTTGCGGCCCGATTTCCATCCCTCCCAAAGCGATATCGATGCATTGGCAGAAACGTACCTTGCGCGAGCTGGGCTTGCCTGATACGCATCGCGTCGCACTGGACACCTTCTCGAAAAAGTGGTGGGCACCTTTTGACGTTTGCGGAAAAAGTCAAGGGTGCAAATTTGCCTGACCGTATCCCTGACCCTTTCCCCCGTTTTATGCCTATGCGGGCGCGAGGATTTGGCGTTCGACGCGTTCGTCGTCGCGTTGTTGGTTTGGCTGTTCAGCTAATGCCGCTCTCGTAGAATGCAGCATCGAAGCGGTAGGAGACGGCGCGTAGGAGCGCCATGGCGGGCCTTTACGGGCCCGTCGTGGAGTCTATGCGGAACGCTTGGCGCTCGATTGTGGCGCATCCTGGACGGCAACGCCTAGCAGCGTTCCCAAGTCTAGCCAAGCTTGACGAACTGCGTCCCGATTGCCCCCTGCGCGTGCTTCTCGAATCGCATCCGTTGCGACGTCCAGATCATTGGGGGGATTCTGTCGGGATTCTGTCGACGAACCGACATCGCGGGGTTACGCATCGTCGAAGGGACGATCGGCTCTTCCGTCATGTGGCCTATTTCAGCCGATAACGGCTCATTTGGGCCTATGTCACCGCTTCGCAGTGGACGTCCGTCGCAATCGACGGTAGGAAGGCTCCGCAATGAACGATCATGCTGCCAGCGCGTCGAAGAGCGACCTCCGAGCGAAAGCCGTTGCATTCTCCGCGCGCTTTGCGGATGCACATAGTGAACAGCGCGACCGTCAGACGTTCTGGAACGAGTTCTTTGCGATCTTCAAGATCGACCGGCGTCAAGTCGCTGCTTTCGAGCAAATCGCAAAGCGATCGTCCACAGGTAATCGCGGTTGGGTTGACCTGCTGTATCCAGGGGAGATGGCTGTCGAGCACAAGTCTAAGGGCGAAAATCTCGATGCCGCGATGGGCCAATTGCTTGATTACATGTCGAGCCTCACTCGTGCGCAACACCCGTGGCTGCTCATTGCTTGTGATTTTCAGACCTTCAAGTGGCAGAATCTGACGACCGATGAGGCCGGAGTGTTTGCTCTTGTCGATCTGGCGGATAATATCGACTTATTTTCATGGCTCGCTGGGTACAGCAGACCCGGCGAACGCCTTGAGAGCGAAAAAGACGTCAATCTTAAAGCGACTGAGTTGCTCGCCCAAATCCACGATCATTTGGCGATAACGGACCCGCGCTTCAGCGGGCACGCACTACGGGAATGGCTGACACGTATCCTCTTCTGTCTATTCGCCGACAGCACCCGTGTGTGGGGTCGTGCTGCATTTCGTACTTACATCGTGCTTCACACAAGTGAGGACGGCACTGATCTCGGCCCGACGATCGCGTATTTGTTTCAGATTTTGAATACCGAAAATAAGCACCGCCCGAAGAACCTCGATGAGGAGGTTGCTCAATTCACGTACATTAACGGAGATCTGTTCAGCGAGCCACTCCCGATCCCGACATGCGATGCAATGATTCGCGAACACCTCCTTGAGGCGTGCAAATTCAATTGGTCCGCAATCTCTCCCGCAATCTTCGGTTCGATGTTTCAGTATGTCATGGATCCCGTGGAGCGACGCCGACTCGGTGCTCATTATACCACAGAACACCACATTCTCCGGGCGATTCAACCGCTATTCCTGGATGAATTTGCCTCCGACTTGGACGAAGCAGACACTAAGCCGAAACTGCGAGCGTTCCTTGATCGGCTTGTGCGGCTGCGCTTCCTCGATCCGGCGTGCGGATGTGGAAACTTTTTGGTTGTGGCTTACCGTGAAGTGCGCCGCCTCGAAACAGATGCTCTTCGCCGTCTTCGTAAACTCGAGGAACGCGACAGTAGAGGCAATGCTGCACTCAGGGCCGCACAACTGTCGGTCGACGTGACGCTTGATTTTCGTGTTCGCGTGGACCAATTTTACGGAATCGAATACGAGGAATTTCCTGCGAAGATTGCCAGGACGGCACTCTATCTGATTGATCATTTGGCAAACCAGGAAGTGTCTAAGGAATTCGGGCAGCACTACGTTCGATTTCCAATTCCCGCCAGTCCGCACATTGTTATCGGAAACGCGCTGCGTATTGATTGGAAGGATGTGCTTCGGGCCGCCGACTGCTCCTACCTTTTAGGAAACCCCCCATATGTGGGAAAAAAGGAACGGACGGCGGCTCAACGGGCCGATATGGACGCTGTCTTCGGCACGACCGGCGGAGTAGGAATACTCGATTACGTGACTGGCTGGTACAAGTTGGCGGTCAAATACATGGCCGGCGTTGGCACAAAGGCAGCATTCGTGTCGACGAATTCGATCACCGCTGGAGAACAGCCGCCAACGCTATGGAAGAGCTTCGGTGCAACTCAACCACATATTCATTTTGCTCACCGGACATTCAATTGGAAGAGCGAAGCCCCAGGCGCGGCTCACGTTCATTGTGTAATCATTGGTTTCGCGATGCACGCACCGACGCGACCTTGCCGGCTCTTCGATTATCCGGACATTGATAATGAACCGAACGTCAGTATTGCAACGAACATCAATGCTTACTTGGTTGACGCGCCAAACGTTTTAATCTCAAAACGGCGAAGCCCTCTTCTTTCCACAATATCAACTGCGCGAGAAGGGAGCAAACTTGGGGACTGGGGGCACGTCACGTTCGACGAAAAAACGGTGGCCGTTGTCCAATCCGATCGCGTTGCAAGGAAGTACCTCCGCCCTCTAGTTGGTGCGGTTGAGATGTTGAACGACGTGAGAAGATGGTGCCTTTGGCTCGATGGTGCCGACCCATCCGATCTTAGGTCGTCCTCGCTTTTGCAACGGCACCTTGCCGCCGTCCAGAAAGCGCGTGCTGAAAGCGACAAGCCGACGACCAGAGATATGGCCGCCAAGCCTGGAAGCTTTCTTGAGACTCGCCAGCCATCTACCCGCTACCTGCTGCTCCCCTGTGTAAGTTCAAGCCGGCGCAAGTATATCCCGATGAAGTTCTATGAGGCGGACACAATCATTCGCACACCGAGCTCCGCAATTGAAGGCGCCTCATTGTTTGAGTTCGGTTATCTCCATTCAGCAATGTTTATGGCGTGGGTTCGCACCGTGTCAGGCCGACTAAAGAGCGATTATCAGGTCGCTGCGGGCACTGTTTACAATACCTTCCCGTTTGTCGAGCCCACGCTACCTCAAAGGGAACGAGTCGAGAAGTATGCTACGCAGGTGCTTGAGATCCGTGCGTCTTATTCTGGTCAATCGCTCGCCGACCTTTACGATCCGCTCGCAATGCCCTCCAATCTTGTAGATGCTCACCGAGGACTCGACCAGGCCGTCGATGCCCTTTACGCGCCTCGGAGGAAATTCGTCGGCGATGCTGACCGTCTCAAGGTTCTGTTCGATCGTTATGTGATGTTGACGAGAACGGCGCAGGTTGTGATGGATAGCGGTGACAGCCGTCGGGGCGGGAAGGGTAAAAACGGTCGGGGAGGTTCGCAGGTACGGCCGAAGAAATCGGCGACGTAGGACCTATGCCGAACGCTTGCGCGTGCGCTTGACGGTTGACCCCGGGGCATTTTCAGCGGGTGAGAATCCGAGCAACGAACCAAGGTCGATCCATGCGAGCTTTGCGCCGCTCTTATCACCGATCGTGCGCCGCTCGGATGGCAAGAAATGCGCTGTCAATGGCATCGACGGGAAAGGGTCGCGAAACGGTCATCTGACCAGACATCGAGGGGTTACGGATCGTTAAGGGCTAGATCCGTTCGCTTGGTTGCGTGCTCATTTCGGCCGAAAGTGGCTGATTTGGGCCTGAGTGAAGGGTGGTGGGCACCTTTTTTTGGACCGGAAAATGCGTCCCGTAACTACCGAAGTGACATTCGGCGGTTACGCGTAAAACAAGAACATCTCCAAACCGCCATCGGTCAATTCGTTTCGGAAGAACGATCCGCCCGCATTGACAAGAAACGCGCACCACCCAAAATTCCTCCGACGACCAACGGTAAAATTGGCACGAGGATATGTGCAGGGATGACGTGTAATGGGTGCGCATGAGGACACGAAATCGAAATGAACAACGTTGCCCATGCCGCGGCAACCGCCCCCAAACTCGCGCCTCTTAATGTTGCCAACGTGGTCGACGTACGTCGCTCGAGTACAAGCAACACAGCGAGCACTGCCACCCCAGCAATAAGCGTCAGAAGAGAACACGAAAGATGCGCCATTTCTGGCGCCGTTTGCGTCACGAATGTCGCTGGGGCGAGCCCGTTTGCCATGAGCGCGGCGAGCGCCAGAAAACAAGGCGTGGCGATCATCAAGATTCGATAAAAACGGGGCGATCGACCCAATGCAGAAGGCGTGGGGCCAAGCGTGAAATACGCAGTCAATAGGGCGACGATCACACACGCCGAGAACATGGGGACGACGTACATAATGGGGCGCTGCGGGATTTCCGCATGACGTCCCGCCATGAAGGAACTCGAGCCAACAATGGTCGCCAGAATCAAAAGGCCCAACGCCAATCGCCGAAAATGATGAGTTTGTCGAGTAACCGAAGGATGTGTCGTTGCTTCGACGAGAACGCGGTCACGCAACGAGGGCGACGGACCTTTCACGTTCCTCTCCTTTCATCATACACTTCGTCAAATGCAGCACGCAAACCCTCGTAGGCGCGATGAGCGCGCATTTTTACGGCGAGTTGCGTGATTCCCAAGACTTCGGCCGCTTGTGACAAACTGAGCCCATGTTCGCGCACGAGCAAGAATACTTCGCGATGTTGTGCGGGCAAAAGGTTCAGTGCACGATCGAGCCGTTGCGCCAATTCATAACCTTGCAGAATGGCTTCGGCGTCAGGTTCGGTCGTGGGGAGCGTATCATCTTCGAACAACCCTGCGACGACGACGGTGCGGCATTGACGATACCAATCGATAAAAAGCCGCCGCGATATGGAAAACGCCCACGGTTCCACGGCTGCGCCAGGTGCGAAGCGCCCTCGCGCATGGTGTATGCGTAAAAACGTCTGCTGGAGCAAATCCTCGGCAGTCGCGTCATTTCGAGCGAGCCGTTGCAGGTAATGATAAAGGCTTGGGGCGAGTTCGTCATACACTTCGGCAAACGCACGTGTATCGCCGTCGGCATAACGCGCCATTGCGATGCTGGCTTTCGATCTGGATCCGTCTGCTACAGGTTTGGGCATCGTGCGGTTGGGAGCGGCTCGCTACCTACCAGTTCGCTACCTTGGCTGCAAGAAAACGTTACCGTTCGTGATCACGATTCGTCTGCTGCTTGTGTAAAGGATGTTGTATCGACCGTTTCGCGGTCGATACAAAAAGGATCAAGATATGAACGCGATTAGAATTGATCCCATGTGGTTCGACCGCGAAGCGGACGAACCATGCACGGGTCAAGGGACATTGTCCCTTGCGGGGTCAAGGGCGAGGAGCCCTTGTGGGGTTTGGGGTGAAACCCCAATGAAACGTTCTTGGTTAGAACGTCAAATAGGTTTGGTCTTTCAAACCGCGCTCGTAGTCGGCCAAAAGACGCATACCTTCGGTGGGCTTCATCAGGTCTTGCTTGATCGCAGTGTCGACTTGCGCTTTGACTTTCGCAATGAGTCCCGGCGTGTCGTATTGGGTCATTGCGAGCACTTCGCGAATCTGATTGCCCGCAATCGTTTCTTCGACGTAATACCCGTCTTCTTCGTCGTCATCCAAGAACACATGCACTTCATTCACCCTGCCAAACAGGTTGTGAATGTCGCCCATGATGTCCTGGTACGCACCCGTCAAGAAAATGCCCAAGTAATAGGGCTCTTCGTCACGTAGCGGATGCAATCGTAACGTGTCTTTGACGTCCGAAAGGTCGATGAACTTGCTCACTTTGCCTTCGGAATCGCACGTGATGTCGACCAACGTGCAATCGGCGCTGGGCCGTTCGTCGAGACGATGAATCGGCACGACCGGAAAGAGTGCTCCAAGCGCCCAGTGATCGAGCAGCGACTGAAAGACCGAGAAGTTGCAGATGTACTGATCCGCCAGGTTGTTCTGTAGCTTGACGACGTCTTCGGGTACTTCGGAAGGATCGAGCGACGCGACGAGTTGCTGAATTCGCTCCGCTGTTTCCCAAAAAAGTGCCTCGACACGGGCTTTTACATCAAGGTTCAAGAAGCCGAGCTCGAAAAGTTTTTCGGACTCTTCTTTCGCTTGCAGGATGTCATGCCACGCTTCGACGAGGTTTGTCGCGGTAAGCGTATCGCGCGCATCCAGCAGATTTGCAATGAGTTTGTGCTCTTCGGTCTGAATGTCGATCGGAGCATCGGGCGTCTTTTCGATCGATCCGAACGCTTGTACGATGAGCACCGAGTGATGCGCAACGATGGCTCGTCCCGATTCGCTGACGATGTTTGGATGCGGGACTTTTTCGTCATCGCAGACGTCCGCGATGTTGAAAACGATGTCGCGCGCATACTCCTCGACCGAATAGTTCATCGATGAATGAAACGTCGATCGCGATCCGTCGTAGTCGATCGCCAGGCCTCCACCGACGTCGATGTACTCGATCTTGTGCCCCATTTTGCGCAGTTTTGCGTAGTGCCGCGCGGCTTCTCGTACGGCGCGTTTGATGACCAAGATGTCGGGTACCTGCGAACCGATGTGGAAGTGCAAAAGCTTGAAGGCAGTGCTCATGCCCGCTTCGGCCAAGATGCCACATGCCGCGAGAATCTCGGCAGTTGTCAGTCCAAACTTTGCATTTTCACCGCCGCTATCGGCCCATTTGCCAGCGCCTTGGGCCATGAGACGAACGCGCAAACCAAGCATCGGTTCGACGTTCATTTCTTTCGCTACGCGAACGATCATGCGAACTTCGGACAGTTTTTCGGCCACGAGAAGGACTTTTTTGCCCAGCTTTCGCCCCAGCATCGCGGTGCGAATGAACGTTTCGTCCTTGTAGCCGTTGCACACGATGAGCGACTCGTTGTCGGTGTGGACGCTGAGTCCTGCGAAGAGTTCAGGCTTGGATCCAACCTCGAGGCCGTAGTGATAAAGCCTTCCGGCTTCGAGGATTTCTTCGACGACTTCTCTCAGTTGGTTCACCTTGATGGGGAACACGCCACGGTACATCCCGCGAAACTTGAGGTCGGCGATGGCCTTGTTAAATGCGTCATTCAACGTGCGAACACGGTGATGAAGCAGGTCCTGAAAGCGGATCAAAACCGGTGCACGTAACCCTTGCTCGCGAGCTTGCTCGACGACATCGAGCAGCGCGATCTTGCGGCCACGCTCCTGCAATGGCGCTACGGTGATCTTGCCATCGGAACTCACGTCGAAGTACCCACGACCCCAACGGTCGATCATGTACAGGTCCTTCGCATCGTGGTTCGTCCACGCGTCGTTTTGATTTTGGTTCGTGATCAACTTCTTAGATCTCCCTCGCAGCCGAAGGCGGAATCCTGCACACAGAGGTTCGAGAGAATGGGAACGAGAGGTAGTTTTTGGTTCGTGACGCGACGTCGTGTTTGCACCGCACGGCGGGTCAATACGCTAGGAAAGTCTCCCCTTCAAGCCCCCTTTGAACGCAAAAAAACCCGAAGGGGAGACGGCAAAACGAACGGTAGCGCTCACGCCTTCGTTGCGGCAGCGGACGCCTTCGCACGCTTCGACGCGGCCTTGTAATGGTCATACAGGCGAGGGACCGGATACGCTTCGAAGCGCTTCTTGTAACCAGCGTCCTTCATGCGGTTTTCCGCCGTCAACACCGCGTCGATGAGCTTGTCACGGGTGCCAAATTTTTCCTTGACCTCGGTGAACGTTGCATGGAGGCGCAAAAGCTTGGCGTTGGAAACATGTTCCAAACCGCGGTTTCCGCCGGCATCTGTATTCGTTCGGCCGAGCCAGAGTTCTTCGGTTGCGAGGGATTTGATAGCTTCGACGAGTTTTGTTTTGTCGCCAAAACGATCTTTGACGATCGCAAGGGGTGCTTTGTTTGCCACGGGATGTCTCCTTGTAGTCGCGGGCGCGAGATCACTCGCGCGGCTTGTTGGGAGCGCGCTTGCTAGCAAAGTTCGACGCGAGGTGCAAAGGATTCCGCGCTCCATTCGAAACAAGCCCGCACTTGCACGTTCGCCCGGCCATCGAGTCCTGATACGCTGCGGGCATGATCGCGTCGATACGACCTTGGGTGGGTGGTGCTTTCGGTTTGTTCGTGACTGGATGTAGCGGTCCACAAGACCACATGAATGTACCGGACCAACCCCAGAAGCACGACGGGACGGCGGTCATCATCCTGGGAGGTCCGTCACGAACACCCGAACCAGCGCGTGAACCTGTCACGGTGGCCGCCGAAGAGCCCACTGTCGTCGTCAAGCCCGCGGCTTCTCCAACAATCGCTGCCGCGGACCTCGCAACGCTCGTACGAGATCCCCGAAAATCGCGTTGGTATCCGCGATCGACGCCACTTTTGATTACCGAACTGCAATCTCTCGAGGCGTTACATGCCAACACGCCGGCGAATGCGCCCGATAAACCGAAACTTTTGCGCCGCTTGGCGGAAGACTACATCGAGTTGAAAAACGCAGCTCGCCGCGACAAGGAACGTCTCTCGAGTTCGTCCGGCTCAGCTCCTCCAGCGCGATCGCAAGTTACGAGTGAAATGGCCCGGTTGGACAAAGTCATCGCGGCTGCGCGAATGGCTGCGCTCAAGCATTATCAAGAGCTGGTGAACAAACATCCAAACTTTTGCCAATCACCTCATCTGACCGATCCGGCACAAAGTCACGGCTGTCTCGACGATACTTTTTACGCAATGGGACTCGAAAAGCAAGAGATCGATAAGGCTGACGAGGCGCGAAAACATTATTATCACCTCATCAAGTTATTTCCACAATCGAAATGGGTGCCGTACGCATATATCGGATTCGGAGAATTGTTTCTTGCCGAGGGGATTGGGGATCCAACAAAATTGGAGTACGCGCAGAAAACCTACGAGCAGGTGGTCAAATCCCCACCGCCCCAAAACGAAACCTTCGGTTTCGCCCATTATCGACTCGCACAGATTCACCACCAAAAACACGACGAAGCGACCGCATTGGCGCATTTTGTACAGGCCATTGATTTTTCGATGAAGTTCGCCGGCCTTCCAAGCTCGAAACCCTTGGGAGACATCGCCCGGCATGAAATTGTTCCAAGTTATGCTGCGGCAGGGACTCCCCGCAAAGCCGAAGCATTTTTCCAGCGAGTGACGAACGATCCTTCGGGCACGAACGAACAAGTCACGAGTATGCTCAATGATTTGGTGCAGACTTATTTGCAACAAAACAAACGAGTCGAAGCGGGCGATGTTTGTTCCGCATTTTCAGGCGGCGTTGGCGCCATCGCCGCATGCAGTTCGATAACGCCCTCGGCATTGCCGCCAAGTCCGTAACTCCGCGGCCATTCGCGACGTCGTGCAGCGCGCATGAAAAAAGCCGTTATCAAGAACGGAGAACGGACAGGGTCAGGTCAGTGATCAGTCGCTCAGAAATCGAACAATCCTTTCGGGACATGGTGAAGTCCATTTGTTGTCCCGAGTGCGAGCTTGAGTTTACCGATTACGCTGTGAATTGGGCAGAAGCGTGGCGTGAAGGTCGTTTCGACCTCATGGAAGAACACGGCTGGCAAGAACGTGATGGACCGGTCAAACTGAAATGCGAATGTTGCGGTCATCGGTTTTGGCTGAACTATTTTACAAAAACCGTGACGAACGTCGAGCCGCCACGAATCAAGAAAAAGGGACGCTAAGCGCTTTGTGTATCGGAAGTGTTGCGCGCCGAAACGATGGACGTACGAAATCTTTTCAAACGCGAAAATCCAAGGTAGGGTGGGCCATGCGCGAAAATAGGTGCCGCAAGAATTCGCCCAAACCGCGGTCTTTTGGTCAATTTGCGTGCATGTCGCTTCTTGCGTTGTCGTTTCTTGGCGCCAAGAATTGCCAGCCGTCCGGGCCCGAAGCCGCTGGTGCGGTGTTGATCGTAAGTCCCTTTGCCTTTTTGGGTGGGCTTTTCGTTTTGCGGATCTTGTATTGGATCTGGAAGCCGATGATTCAATCGGCGCCATTTTTTCAGAAATCATTCGCAATCATGTTCGGCGGTTTGCTCGTTTTGGCGCCGATTGCACACGTTGCCGTGCCGGGTGCATCCGAATGGGCGGAAGTCGCCTTGTGGGTGTTTGGCACGAGTTACCTGTCGGTGTTGCTTTTGGTTTGGCGTATTTGGCTCTTCAAGAAAAGTGAAACGGCGTTTTCGCGTGCTCCCATTGCTGCAACGATCGGGATTCTGTCGCCCGTGCCAATCTTTCTTCTTGTGCCTTTTTCGCACGAATTTACCAATGGGCTCACGACGATTCTGTGGATGCTCCCCGGCTTTTTTGGCTATGTAACCTTTCCGCTGTTTATGATGGCCGTTTCCGAAGCCATTGCCCGTAGGATTTTTCCCAAAGAGTCGCCGCCAAAGGTGGGGACGACGTCGCAGGGGTCTTAGAGGGTGTCTACCAGGCTTTCATCGCAGATCGAGATAGCCCTCCCGGGGCGGACAAACTTAGATTTCGCTGGGAAATTCTGATAGACACCCTCTTCGTGGGCAATCAACAAAGATGACCAGCGAAGTCTGGGATGGCCATCGTCCAAGCGTCAAGGCGCCTGATACGCTTTCCGCACGAGGTTCTGCACGGCATCGAATCTGTCGCGATCTCGCGCATCGACTTCTGAATTGAGAATATCGGAAACATCGCATTCGACATTCCCCCAACGTAGATGAATCCCCCACCCTCCTCGATGCGGTGAAACATATTCGGTCATTTGCCGGCTGCGAATGGTATGCGGCGAAAGCGCGCGAAGTTCTTCGTAAAGGCGGTCGAACGCTGCGCCATCGATGGCGTGGCATGCTCCTGGCGGCGGATCCATCCACGGCATACCCCACGCAAAATGACAGGGCACCGTTTCCGAAACACCGTAATAGGTCCAATCTTCCGGTTCGCCTCCGCGCCTTTGAAGGATCAACGTGAAATCACGTGGGCGTTTATCTGGTAATGGTTTGCAACCCCATTCTCCAGGTGCTTCGAATACCAGCGTTCCGTTGCCTCGCGTAATGACCCATTGCCGCCGGTAATAGCTGGCACCGGCGGAATTGTCCGCATCGATAGCGGCGTCTTGTAGGGGTGCGGAGGCATCTTCGGCCATGGACGTCGAGGGCGGCCGCGGAGCACTCGTGGAGTTTCCGTCGCTGGATGGCGTACACGATAGGGCGAGTGGCATGAGTCCCGCCATGATGCCCCAATAGGCGCGTTGATCGTTGGCGTGGGATGTCGATGGCTGGCTACGCATCATGCAGGTGCAAGCAGCGTACGTGGGAACTTCGATGATTGCAATGGTAACGTCCACCCTGGTTTTTTCAGGCCTACTGCGGTGCCTCTTGCCGTTGCGCCACGTCGAGATTCAGAACGGAGGAGCCGTCGTTGGACACTTCAATGCCTTCGGTTTTCCCCGACGACACCACATTGATGGCATATTGGCCTCCGGGAAGTCCGGTAACGTGGTAAGATCCGTCGGAATCTGTCAAGGGGAAATGCATATCCAGCCCATGATCTCGCCCTCGATTGGCCACGACGATAAGCTGAACCCCCGACAAGGGCGCGTTTCCAGCCGTTACTCGTCCGCGAATTTCACCGCGCCCCGCTGCATACAGCGAGATATCGCGATTCGTGACGCTCCCCGATGCCACTCGAATGGTCGTCGAGGTGCGCTGACCACCATGGATCAATTCGAGACGCGTGTTGCCCGCAGGAATCGATTCCAACCGGAATTGTCCCGCTTCATCAGCAATGGTATTGACAAACCCGATGGCGCGCTGGCTGGCGGTGATCCGAGCGCCCGGAAGAGGCTCGCCGTCGCTCCCGCGAGCCACGCCGGTGATGGCACCTCCGTCGGTCATCACGATTTCAATGGGCTTGGCATTCGAACAATCGTTGATATCCACGAGCACGGTGCTCGGCGCATGCTCGTTATCATAACCGCGAATCGCGATGCGACCCATGGGGGTGTGCTCGAGGCGAAAGTGCCCATTCTCATCGCTTTCAGCTCGATTGGACGTATCCATGGACAATTCGCTCGTACCGCCAGTTTGCACGCGGCTCTCCGCATCGATGAACACGAACGGCAATGGTTGTCCATCGGCGTTTTTGACCGTTCCTTCCAGCGAACAACCCGCGGTTAGTCCGATGTCGATATTCCGTGCCTGCCCCGGTTCAACTCGTACGGACTTTGAAAATGCCGGTGCAAAATCTTTGGCGCTTGCCCGCACGACTACGGCCCACGGCGGTAATTCCGTGATTTCGAACGAGCCATCCGCACTATCGAATCGTCGCGACCATAATGGTACGGGCGCGGCCATATGATCGGGACCCGCAGTGAGAACATCAAGGACAAACTGCCGCGTGGGTAATCCCTGTTCGTCGTGGACATGGCCGGTTATCTTTCCACTCGCGGCCAAAACCAAACTGACGGTCTCCCCCGCCTGCGCATGAGCGTAGGACGGTCCATATCCCGCTTTGTTGGCCAAGATCTGGTAGGTGCCGTCAGGCACAGGAAGCGCAAAAAGCCCCTGCTCATCCGATTCGATGGCCGAAACCGTGGTCGCCAAGTTGCCGGCAATGGCAAAAGTCGTCGCCATGACTTTGGCCCCCTGGAGCACCGTGCCGTCGAGCGCATAAACGCGCCCGGATATCATTTGCTGAGCAATGGCGCCATTCGACGGTTGAGTGGGCGAGCGAAAATGCGAGCGATTGACGTATTTTTGGGCATGAGCGTCAACGGCGGCCATATTCATTGTGGCGTTTGTCGGCGGAGTTTGCTGACGGAACAGAAACACGCCGAGAGCCACAATGGGCAGCGTCGTTGCAAGCGCCCATTTCGCCTTCGATTTCGTCGATGATTCAGCGAAAGTTCTGACAAAGCGCATGGTTTACCTAAAATGAAGGCTCATGGAATGGGCCAATGGGTGACGAAATGCAAGGGGCGGGCGACGCCCGCCCCTTGCGCCTACACAGTGGACCGCTTAGTCTCGCTGCGTTCCCCGATTGTCAGATTCCCACGGCTTCGATCGAGGAGAAGGAGTACCAGCCGAGGAATTTCACGGCACCTGAGAACCCGACATAGTCCTCGCCGAGGTGCATGTACTCGACCTCGACGGGGTATCCCGACGCATCCCACCCGCTGCAGTACGCGCCGTTGATGAGCGATGTCGGGAAATTGATGTGCTTGTTATAGCGGCAACTCAAATGCCCCCGTGTCTTTTTCTCGAGAAGGTCGCACTGTTCACTGGCGGCGTAAATTTGATTGTACCATTCCGCCGTATAGAGACAGTGCGGGCCCACATCCTTGTACAGGTAGGGAACCAGCGTGCCCGCTTCGTCGTAATCGACAAATACCTGGAATTTCGTCCCTTCTTCGAGCGCCATCGCACTTGCGGGTACGAGCAAGGAAGCGAGGAGAGAAATGGCAGCCAACTTTTTCATGTTAGACCTATCCAATGTATTGAATTCCATCTTCCAGAGCGTGTCAGCCGTGCAGATAAGCCGCAAAGATGACATCTCTTTGGATAGAACGGGTTACGGGCATTGCCACGACGTTTGTCGTTCAGCAATGCTGAGAATCAAGTTACCAAAGTAGGGCAGGCTTGCAAGGATTCATGTGCCCCTTCATGCGGTTATTCTGTCGTCGAAATGCAGGAGGCGTGCGGGCGTAGGGATTCCATTGCTGCGGCTGAGATTCTCCGCTTACACCCAATGAAATCGTTTTCTTCGGTAAAACTCAGGGCAAGTGAATTGGCCACATTCCGTGATTACCCTGGTCATCGCGCAGTTCACGCTTATGCATTGCGTGACGAAACGTCGAGCACGGAGCGAATCTGTTGCCGAACGTTCGCGATTTCGTTTAGACAGCCGAGCACTTTCTTGAATTCGGTGATTCGTCGGCAGTTATGCGTTCACGACGAAATCAGACAGCTGAGCGGGTCCTGATTGAAAGTTCGGCGCAACGTGGAGAAACGCCGTACCGGTATTTCCGGGGTGACAACCATTGTATATTTGTTGAGTAATTGCGTTCCACAGCGCCGCTGATACGCCTGTATTTGCCAAGTGTATTGCGAGCAGGATGGTATGCCGACCGCAGGTGCACCAACAAAAGGAATCCCCCGAAATTTCGCTAAGATTTAGTACGTATCTCGTATGTTTTTTTGCGACATTCTGTTGCACATATGTCTTGCGCAACATCGAGCCGTTCACATCATTGGTCGGCATCGAAGCGGTAGACGCCTCTATTGCTAAAACCTACCAGGCGCCGAACTTTGAGACTGGGGATTTCGAGGATGTCTTGAAGTGGCTCTGGTGGGTCGCTCGAGGCTCAGCTCGTCGCGCCTTGGAGCGTGTTTACCAGGCTGCTGCGCGTTGTGACGCGGTGCCTGATAAACACTCTCCAAGACACTTCACGAAGACACTTCACGCGCCGCTCTTTTTCGGCTTCCCCTTTTTGCTCGTTTCTTTCTTCGGTGCGGGTTTCTTGACCTCGACGACTTGTTCGCCCAAGTCAGCCCATAGCGGCAACGCGGGCATGAACGAATCGCCACTTTCGAGTTCTTTACGCAATTCGGGCGTATCTTGCGCACCACCTTCTGGCCACAACGCTTTGCCCTGGTCATCCCACGCCTTGTGTAACGCCAGAATCACTTTTTGGCGATCCACACCGAGCGTTTCGTGCACGAGTCTTCCCGGCGAAAATGGTTTTTCGCGGGCTGCTACTGCTTTGTGGTACGCGGCTTCGTCAAAATTCTTGTCCCCTTTCCCATCCGCTCCAAAATCCGCGGCATCGACGACGGTATTGGCAAGTTCGTACGCCGTCACCTCACCATCCACCACGGAAACGCGTTCACCTTGGCCATCAATGAGCGCTCGCCCCTCGAAGGAATTCCCGTCGAAACGTAGCACGACGTCGTATTCGAACATGTCCGACGACATCCACACGATATACTGGAAGTCAAGGTCGTCCACTTCACGACGCACTTCGGCCGGCGCTTCTGCCCATCCATCCATGAGCATTGATTCACAGCCGTAGGAAAATGCTTCGGACTTGGTGGCCAAATTACCCGTAAAATAGAAAGCTGCATCGATGCGCGGGGTCACCGACACATGGAACAGTTCTTCCCCGGCAAACCGCGGATCCGCTTCGGCCCAACTGTCGACGAGACATTGCGGCTCAAAGCGTTTTTTCTCCCAAAGGTACGCAACGAACAGGTAACTCATGCGCCGCAACAAAGCACAACCGCGGGCGGGAATAAAGGGCCGTTTGTTCACATCCAGATGATTTTTCCCTGCCGAGCATGTCGTCCCGTGAATCGTTGATCATGGAACTTGACAAGTCTCAGCGCTTGCCGCCTTGAGCACGCCAAGCGTTTCCTCCGAAAAACATTTCTCAACAATCTCCAAATCTGCTAGGTTCCGCCCCCATGTCGTTCCGTTTCATTCTTCTCGCGTGCATCGTTGGAGGTTTGTCGGCGTGCACGCCCTTGGTCCAATCCGCCATCGATTCCACTACAACGCTCCATGGTTTGGTGCCGCAAGAGTTGACCAACCACGAACAAACCATTAGCAAAACACTCGATGATTTTCACGATGCCGCCGCAAAAGCGGATGAAAGCCGTTATTTTGGCCATTTCGCGGAAGATGCGGTCTTTTTGGGGACTGACGCGACCGAACGTTGGACCAAAGTAGAATTCCAAACCTGGGCAAAACCGTTTTTCAAACGCGGCAAAGCTTGGTCATTTCATCAGGTTCGTCGCGCCATCCATGTGGATCAAAAGGGAGCCATTGCCTGGTTCGACGAAGACCTGAAGACGGACGGACTCGGCCCTTCACGCGGCAGTGGCGTGCTTGTCGCGAAAAACGGTACATGGTTGATCGCACAATACAACTTGGCGATTACCGTGCCGAATGACCGGCTCGATTCCGTCAAAGACATGTTGCATGCCGTGATCAATGCGCCAACGGAAAAAGACCCGCTCGAACGGTTCGCGTGGCTCGCAGGGAGTTGGCGCATCACCCGCCCCAATGGCGAAGTCACCGAAGAAACATGGACCACGCCAAACGGCAGCATGATGGTGGGTTTGGGACGAACCGTTCAGCCAGGAAAGCCGACGTTTCACGAATATCTACGCATCGAAGCGCGCGGCGATCAGATCGTGTATTTGGCTCAACCCAAAGGAGCACCGGCCACGGAATTTACGCTCGTTCCAAGCGAGGGAAAACGAGCGACATTCGAAAACGCGGCCCACGATTGGCCAAAACGTATTCGTTATGAAAGGACGAAAGCGGGCTTGGCCGTTCGTGTCGAAGGAGACGCCGGCAAACCCGTGGAAGAATGGACGTACGAGCCGATGGTGATTCAACGCGGACCCTGAGAGAATCTTACGGGCACGGAAACAACGCATCAATCGCGGCGGTGAGTTTGACCGCGTCGACGAGGCTCGGATCCGTTTTGGAGATTTCTGCCGTCAAAATAGCCGCTTGTGCGGGATCCCGCGCTTCGGCTGCTCGACGCAAGATGCCGCCGAGAATCTTGAAGGATTCCCACGTCACGTCGCACGATAAAGCCTGCACGCGCTGGCGTAGAATGAGTGCTACACCGCGAAGCAATGCGCGATCGAGCTGCGCGACGGCGCGCGCTTGCATGACGGGATCCATTGCCGGTCCGGTGGGATTGTCGAGGTCGCGCCAACAACGCACGGCGAGAAGTGCGTCCCAAATGCGATCATGCGCTTCCTGACTCCGCACTTGCACGTATTTCGCAAACGCAATGGGATTTTCACGCGGTTCGCCACCTGTGTAATACCCCCAAGACGAATCGGTATCGACAGGTGTAACAGCAGCACTGACCGACTCCTTGTACGTGGAAATGTAAAAAAACCATAAGAGCGCCGCTTCGATGCGAGCAGCATTCAGCACCGGCTCTTCGCCTTTGATTCCTGCCTCGAACGCGGCATTGAGAATCGGACCAATACGGACGGGACCCACGCAACGGTCCGGGTATAACGCCTGTTCGTCCGCGGTCATATCCCGGCACGATTTGGGTGCAGCGGGATAATGGTTATCCTCGCGACGGACAACGCGTGATTCAATACCTTCGTTGACCGAATATTGCACACGCGCCTCGAGAAAATCTTGCGACGAAGGAACCTTGAGGCCTCCAAAACCCAGCAGTTCCGATATTTTTAGCAACCCTGCGACGCGCGCAAGTGTCGAGATGTTCGGATCTAGCGGTATGTATTTGTTGCCATCGCTGATACACGCGGGCCAAGTATCATTTGCCGACGCATTGTCGCGCGGTGTGTAATCATCGGCAAGCGGTTTACACATGGGGCCGGACATGTCGATTACGCCTTCGTTGACATTACACGTAACGAAATCCGCGCCTCCTGCGCCTCCGGTGCCGGGGTTTTTCACTTCCGGATCGGCCGCTTCGCAAGCAACACCGAACGCGGCGAGAAGAGCGACGGAAACGATTCGCAAAGCCAAGCGGTTTGAGCTATTCATAATCCTGCCTCTACGTTGATGATGAGTCCTCGGCCCGGGTTATTGATACTCGAGCCATGATAACGATACGCTACGTCTCCGACATTTTCCAGCACAACAGCGACGGTAAGTTCGCGACGAATTCGATAGCCGGCTCGCACATCGACGACGATGAAACCCGGCGTACCCCCTTGGGGAATTCGTGCATCTGTAAGGTCCGTGGGGGCCAATCGATCCTGAAGCGTAGCCCACCGTAACCCTGCTCCGGCATAAAATCCCAATGGACTCGACCAGCGCATTTCTGCGGATCCATTAAGTGGCGGAATGCGTGAAATCGGGACGCTTGTTTCATAAGGTAAAGTCGTATCCACGGGACGCGGCTGCGGATTGGGACTGCTGCCATAGGCGTACGAAATGGAAGCTCGAGCATTGAATCCGAAAGGCAAGCGCACCCGTGCAGAAGCTTCGAGCCCCGTGATGTACGAACTGCCTTCGGCATTGACCAGTTGATACCGCGACCAGCTCGATCCGCATTGTGGAGTTTCCGCGGGACAATCCGCCACGGACCGGAGCGACCGCAAGATAGCCCCGTCCACCATGGCGTAATACCCCCATGCTTCGGCAGTAAATTGATTGTTCACATACCGTAAACCACTTTCGAACGTGAGCGCCTTTTCGGGTTCGAGGTTGGGGTTTTCGAACTGAAATCCTGGGCCCGCTTGTTGCCGTGATGTCAGATCATCGAGGTTCGGCGCTCGGAACGATCGGTCCACACTGGCGATGATGGAAATGGGTTTGGCGATGCGAAACTCGGCGCCTACGTGCCCGACGGCGATGGGCCACACCGCAGATACGGGCAGAGAACTCGAAATAGGGTCGGCCGGGGCGTTGACGCCGGCAACAGCAACGCGTCCGCCGGCGCGAAGGATAAGACGATCGGCAAGGGTCGCCTCGGCTTCGATAAAAACGCCACCTTGTACATAACGAGAACCATCGATGTATTGGCCTCGAGAAAGCGCGAGCGTGGCGTCGACATCGGTAAACGAAGTCCACGCTGCGGATGTAACTCTATCGAGATACGCATCGATACCGCTATCGATGTGGATGTCGAAACCTTCACGAATTTGCTTGGTTTGCCCATCGAATTTGGCGGTCAGCCCAAACGTATCGACAGCGTCACGGCCAGTGTTTTTCACGAAAGATCCTGGTCGATCGAATGAGCGGCGTTCGTGCTGGCGTTGATACGATACGGCGATACGTCCGAATTTGACGAGCCCGCCCATCGGTCCTTCGAGCGAAACATACGCCAACGAGCGAAACTGTTCGTCGTATTTCAAGCATTCCGTGATGGGGGCAAAAGGCGGGGGACATTGATCGGTGCGTGGTGAATCGTATTGTCGATAAATGTACGTAGCGGCCACCAATCGCCGTCCCCCTGACAAACCCCACACCAACCGAGCGTCCCCCGTGACCTCGCGAAATCCCGTACCAAGCTGCGTGCGGCCATCTTCTTCGAATACGGGAACGAGCGGTATTTCCCCCGTTCGTGGACTCCGAACGGGCCCCCCACTTTCGAGGCGTCCGGTGACGCGACGACCAATACCACCCAAAAATCGCACCTTCTTGCCTATTTGCGTATCTATCTGAAACCGATTGGAAAAATCTGTATCCGCCGTGGCAAAACGAGTCGAAACGCGAGGGCGAATGACGAGCCCTCGAGCGCTGAGATCAAGCGTGGGTTCGATAGGTCGCGCATCGAGAACGCCGCCAATCGCATCGGATCCATGGCGCGTGGAACCACCACCACGCATGACGTCGATATGGTGAATGGTCTGGGCATCGAGCGTAAAAAAATATTGATTCGGACCTTGCCGGTAAAGACTCGTATTCATGCGAATGCCATCAAAAAGCATGATCGTTTGTTGCCCTGTGCGGCCGCGAATGAACGCTGACCCTTGTCCATGCGCAGTTTGCTGGACGAAAACACCGGGTTCATATCGAAGCGCATCGGGAGCGGAACGAGGAAGCCGCTCGTCCATGTCGTGCCTCTCCACTTTGGAAACTGAGCGTCCGGTCGTTGCCGGGCGATCGGTGCGTAACGCGTGAACCGTCACTTCGATGGCCGGTGTTGTGGGCTTTGGGGGCGGCGTTTCTCCTGGCTCATCTGCATGGACTTCGGAAAACACGAAAAACGACGACGCCAAAATCCACGGGAAAACCCTCGAGCTGCCGACACTCATGGGATCAGTGAGTGCGTCTCTTCAAACGGCACGCGTGACTTGTCCGTACCCGTGTCGCGTTCGGTCTCTGCTCGATCACCAAACACACGTACCGAATTTCCTTTGACTTCAAACTGTCCAGATCGCGCTCGGATGATCGTTGGATCGCGAGCATCGACGTCGTCGATTTGGATCTCGGGACGAGCGACAGGTGCCGGGCCAGAAACGTCGATGGGCACGAGCGAGCCGCCGGTCCATTTGCCATCGTCTCGTCGAAAACGATGAGTGGCCAAGAAGATCGTTTGACCTCCAACGACAAGCGGACGAAGGCTGTTCATGCTCTCGACAGTGATAACGTTGACCTTGCCGTCGTCGACGACGGCGACGGGGCATGGCCCATCGACGCACATGACAAACGCAGCAATTCGTCCGGACGAACTGCGGTGACGTTGGAGGTTTTCACGGCAGGACGCGAAGGTCATGCGAATGCCTGCTTTTTCGATGCCTTCGCAGATGAACGACGCGGCGGGTACGTCGAAGGTTTCACCGAAGTCCTGAGTGAACGCATAGAGCTGCTCGTTCCCAGGCGAACGGCGAATCAACACCATGTCGCTGTCGCGTGTTGCATCGACGCCGTCGATCTTCTCTTTCCAGGACAGATGTCCCTTCTTCTCGCTGATGAATTCAACGAGGTCTCCTTGTCGAAGAACCGCCACGGGATCTTTCGCTGGTCTCATGCCATTCAGACAGGGACTGCTCGGCGACTTGACAATGGTGAGTTGTTCGGTCGGCGGACTTTGCGGCGCAGGGGGTTTTTCCTCGGGCTTGCGGCATCCAAGCGAGAACGAGGCGACGGCGGTGATGAGCACAAGAGTGAAACGATGGGGCATGGCGCGGGTCTCGTCGCCAACCCTACCACGAGACGATCGAACTTGACGCCGTGAGAAAGCACAGGCTTCATGGTTTTGGCGTCTGTTCGGGACGCTGTAAATCCATCTGCTTCGCTTCGGAAGGTCCGTATGCACCGCCGCATTACTTCGAGATTGACTCTTCTCGCTCCCGTAGCGTTTGCGCTCCTCGCACCGCGACTCGCGGCGGGACAAACCAAGACGTTTACCCTCGATCCCGACTTCGACAGCGGCACACTGACGAACACGGTACACAACCCGTCGAATCAGATCGTGCTGGGAAGAACGCCGGTTTCACAGACGACACTTGTTTGGGCCACCAACTATTTGTACGGCTGGGTCGTGCGTCTCGACTCGACGACGGGTCGACAGACGGGGAGGTTTGACGCGGCACTGGTATCGATCAACGGTCAGTCGACGGGTGCCCAAGCGTCGAAGACCTATTGCAACTTTTCGAATACCGGCAACTGTCCAGGTCGCGTAGCTGTTGACACACGAGGCGACGTGTGGATCGTCAACCGCGCATTTGCCCAGCAAGGAACGTTGTCGAAATTTTCAGGAAATCTCCAGAACTGCATCGATCGCAATAACAACGGGGTCATCGACACATCGAAGGACACGAACGGCAACGGGGTCATCAACCCGGACGATCCGGCGGAGTTTTTCGGACAGAACGACGAATGCATTTTGACGACGATCCCGGTGGGTCCGGTGAATGCGTTGCCTCGAGGTGTCGCGGTTGATCGTCGGGGTAAGATTTGGGTATCGACGTTCAACGATGGGAAGTTGTACCGCTACAACCCTGACGAACCCGTGGCTCTGGAAGCGACGATCAGTAATTTGGGCAATCCGTATTCACTGGCGACCGGTGGCAAATACATATTCGTATCGAATCGACAAGGCAATGCTACGAAGCGTATCGACATCGACACGCTTGCCGTGCAAAATCTCAATTGCCCGGCGAGTTATGGTGTCGTGGCGAGTCCCGATGGGAGCGTTGCGTATTTGGGAGGTTGGTCGGGGAACGGGTGGTACAAGGCTGATTTTACCAACAATACGTGCACGCTTTACGGGGCGAATCGCGGGCAAATTACGGCGATGACGTTGGATCTGACCGGCAATGTCTGGACCGCGAACTACAGCCAAAATGCGGTTTCCAAATTCAACACCAATGGTGTGGAATTAGGAACCTACGCCTCGGGGGCTAACCCGCATGGTTTATCGGTCGATTTCCAGGGGTTTGTCTGGGCAATCACGCACGGCACACAGCCCAACATGTACAAGTACAACAGCGGCACGGGGGCACTCGTTGCGACGCCGACGATTGGTGGTCCGGGCGCCTATAGCTACGACCCGTATTTGTATAGCGATTTCACGGGCGTCCAGGTGGATCGAATTGCACCGTATACGCGTGTCGGAAGTTGGGACGGCGTCTACGACGGTGGCGTTCCGAACATTCCGTGGTCCACCGTGACGTGGAATTCCGAGCCGCAAGGTGCGACACCGACGGAAACGTCGCTCCAGGTACTCGTCCGAGCCGCCAATACGTTGGTGGAGCTTGGGGCTGCGCCTTATGCGCTGACGATGAGCGGTCAGGCGCTCGTGGGTATCAAGGGTCAATACGTGCAAGTGCGCACGGAGCTGAAAGGGCCGGGATTTTTGACGCCGGTCATGTCGGACGTATCGGTCACGGGTCCTTGTCCTGCGCTGAGTCAAACGTGTTGCGTCAAGGACAGCGATTGCAACGATGGTTTGGCTTGTACAGCTGATCTTTGTCCGATGCCTGGTGGCGCATGCGTGCACCCGCAAATACCGAATTGTTGCACTGCGGATACGGATTGCGACGACGGCAATAAATGCTCTCTCGATAGTTGTCCTGTTGCTGGATCGTTATGCTCGCATGCACCCATTGCGGGATGTTGCAATTCGAATGCGGACTGCGTCGATAACGACTTGTGCACGGTCGACCTTTGCTCGGGCGCCGGTGGATTGTGTTCGCATCCGATCATCAATGGCTGTTGCAATTCGAACCTCGATTGCACGCAAGGCAATCCGTGTTCCGCAGCCATATGCTCGGGTCCTGGTGGGACATGTTCGGGCGGCGCGATTCCGGGTTGTTGTCAAACGGATGCCGATTGCGCCGACGCGAATCTCTGCTCGGTGGACGTATGCGATACGATGACGCTCACGTGTTCGAATACGATTCAGCCTGCGTGTTGCAATGTCGATGGGCAATGTGACGATGCCAATTCTTGTACGACCGATACGTGTTCGGGTCCCGGCGGTGTTTGCGTGCACGCGGGGATTCCCGGTTGCTGTACGCCCAATGATCCGCAGGTCGGCATGCCTTGCGATGCGCCGGTCCCTCCAAACGACAAACCGCCGTGTGTTGCGGGCAGTTGGACGTGCACCAATGGCACATTCCAGTGCGTAGGCGCGGTCAAACCAAGCCTCGATATTTGCGACGGTCTCGACAACAATTGTGATGGCGTTGCCGATTCTCCGTCCCCGTGTCCCGCGGGAACGAAATGCACGCTTGGTGTTTGCGCTCCTCCGTGCAAAACGGGTGAATTCCCCTGCCCGAGCGGTCAACAATGCATCAATGATTCGTGCGTACCGCAAGATTGCAACCAAATCACTTGTCCAGGAGGAACGGTTTGTCAGGACGGTTCGTGTATCGTCTCTCCTTCTTCAAGCAGCAGTGGCAGCAGCAGTGGTAGCAGCAGCAGTGGCGCCGGTGGTGCATCCTCGAGCAGCAGCGGCGGCGGTGGTTCCGGCGGAAGCAGCACAACGAGCGGTGGCGGTGGCAATATCACTCCCGGCAAGTGGGGACAACCCACGGGTGGTGGAGGATGCGCGTGCTCTTTGGTATCGGATACGGAAAAAGAAGCACCCATGGGAGCGTTCGCAGCGTTGGCCTTAGGGCTTGCCGTCACGGCACGACGCCGTCGAGGTTCGCGATGAAAAACCAATTCCGCTTCTTTGTCGCCGTAGCGGGTACGGCCATGTTCGTCGGCGGTGCCGCTTCGTGCGACGACACTGCGTATTGTTTCGGGACCGACTGCGACGCTGTTGCGTCCGATGCCGGTACGGATGCGGAGCCTGCCGTGACTTGTGGGGCCATTCTTTGTGCGCCGGGGCAAGCGTGTTGCTTCGATGCGTGCACTGACATTGCCAGCGACATCTACAACTGCGGTGGCTGCAATGAACCGTGTCCGTTTGGTGTCAATGGTAGCGCGACGTGCACTGCAGGCTCGTGTGGCTTGGCTTGTGCGCCGGATTTTGCCGATTGCAACAAGGCATTACTGGACGGTTGCGAGGTAAAACTCAGCGAAAATGCAGCCAACTGCGGTGCATGTGGTAGCGCATGTAGTGCACCGAATGCGCTTGGCGGCTGTGAGAATTCGACGTGTACGGTTGGTATTTGCAAACAGGGGTTTGCGGACTGCAACAGTCTCATTCCCGATGGGTGCGAAGTCAACATTGGCGATGATGCCACTCATTGTGGTGGCTGCGGGAATTTGTGTACACCTGCGGCCAATACGCAACCGACATGCGAAGCGGGCGCCTGCATTTTCGGAGCATGCGTACCTGGATACACCAATTGTAACGCGCTCGCGGTGGACGGTTGCGAAGTCAATACGGGAGCCGATCCGTTTAATTGTGGGACATGCGGAACCACGTGTCCGTCGACGCCGAATGCGGCTCCTGGTTGCAACAATGGAGTGTGCGCTGTTGGTACATGCACGCCTGGATTCGACGATTGCGACAATAGCATCTGGAGCGGTTGCGAAACGGAACTAGCCACCAACGCTTTTAATTGCGGAATGTGTGGCACAGTTTGCGGCGCCATTCCTAACGGATACCCAAAGTGCGCAGCGTCGGCGTGCGTCATTGGCGGGTGCGATGCGGGTTATGCCGATTGCGATGGGGTGGTAGCCAACGGGTGTGAAGTCAATCTGGCCAACAACGTGATGCATTGCGGACTTTGCGACAATGTGTGTCCGCCCGTGACCGACGGAATGCCTGCATGCGCGGGCTACGCGTGTGGCGTCGGTGGTTGCGCCGCCGGATTTGCCGATTGTTTTGGCGGCGCGCTCGACGGTTGCGAAACGGACACGAAGACGGACGTTGGGCATTGCGGTGGTTGTGCAATGCCTTGTCCACCGATTGCCAACGGATCACGTGCTTGCGACATGGGCATGTGCAAGATTGGGACTTGCCAAGCTGGTTTCGACGATTGCAACATGATGGTTGTCGACGGTTGCGAAACGTCGCTCAACACCGACAAGATGAATTGCGGCACGTGCGCGAACATGTGCGCCGATCCGGCGAACGGAGTGGGGGCGTGCGTAGGTGGAATGTGCATGCTCGCCAATTGTAATGCGGGCTATTCGGATTGTGACGGCAATCCTGCGAATGGTTGCGAATTCAACACGCTCAACGATCCCAACAATTGCGGTGGCTGCGGCATCGTGTGCGGCTCGGGCATGTGTGTCAATGCCGCGTGTACGTGTTCAACGAACGTGCTGGTTATCGCCGACGATAGCCAATCGGGTGCAACCACGTTGGCGGGTGCATTGACTGCTGCTGGATTTACGACCACGACCACGGCAGTTCCATCGTATCAATACAATGGAACCAATCCGCCACTCACGGGATTCGGCGCGGTCGTCGTGCTTGCAGGCGGGCCTGGCAGTACGTCATTCCAGACCGATATGCCCGCAGCAGGTCAAACCGCATTGCTCGACTTCGTCAACGTCAATGGCAATGGAATCGTCTTTACGGAATGGTCCACATATCAGGTCATCGGCGGACGCTGGCAAACCCTTGCGCCGCTCGTCCTGTTGACCCGCGTCGGCGCCTATAGCGGACAAGTCGATTACACCGTCGACCAAGCATTTGCCATGCACCCGATTTGGACTGGGCTTCCCGCTTCCTTCACCTTTGCATCGACGTCCAACATCGGCATCGCCAAGCTAGGCGCGGGTGTCAAGCGCGTTGCAGGCAGTGCCGCGGCAATCGATGCGGTGGTCTTGCGCGATAGTCCCATCGGTCGCGTCGTGCACCTTGCCCACGCCGGCAATTACGCACCCAATGGCTGGAGCAACGTGAACATCCAAAAATTGGTCACGAACTCCGTTGGATGGGTTGCCCGCTGCCAATAAACTCGGGGTGGGCGTCGAGCGCGACGCTCACCAGATTGGCACCTTCATTGCATCGTCAGACTGAACGATTTCGCCGCCCACTTGGCTTCGTGCTCGAGTAGCCAACGCTTGCGCGGCAAACCCCCCCCATACCCTGTCAGCGTTCCATTCGCGCCCACGACGCGATGACACGGCACCACGATACCAATGGGATTGGCTCCATTGGCTAGCCCCACCGCGCGCACCGCTTTCGGATTGCCGATCATCGTCGCTTGTTGCGAATACGAACGCGTTTCCCCGGGCGGAATTCTCCGCAACGCCGCCCAACATAACGCCTGAAATTCGGTCCCTAACGTCAACGTCGTCAGCGGTTCGATGGCGCGAATATCGCCATCGAAATACGCGCGTAATGCCTGACCAAAATGGCTCACGGTGTCGGTTCGGACAAACGTCGTATCTTCGAGGTACCGTGCGGCCAATTTTCGCATGCGCTCTTCGTGGTCCCCAAATTCCACTGACGCAAGGCTTTGGCCATCGTGCATCAACAGAATCTCCCCCATGGGACTTTCGACTTTTTCAAGCAGCCAGCTCATCTGTCGTTTCCTTATTTTCGAGAGTGCCCAAAAACGTCCATAAATATTGCGCCGCATATCCACGCCACGGCGACCATTTTGCCGCAATTCGTTCGAGGTCCATCGCCGACGGCAAACTGCCCGAAATGGCCCCGTACGCTTTGCGTAAACCCAAGTCCGACGCGGGAAATGCATCCGCTTCGCCAAACGCGCGCAGCGCAATGTAATGCGCTGTCCATGCACCAATCCCTTCCAGTGCACAAAGCCGCTCGAGCAACGTTTCAAGCGATCGCGCGGGCGAAAACAAGGCGGGATCGGCGTCTGCCGCTTTGGCCAATCCAATTAGCGATCGTGCGCGCGCTCTGGTCAAACCCAGCGCCACGAGATCCGCCATATCCACTTTGGACAACGTATCCGCTTCCGGAAACACGTGCGTTACCCCGTGAACACCCAGTTTGAGCATTTGGGGCTTCGTGTCGCCTGTGGCGCCCATCGCTCCAAACCCCACATTTGCGGCGATGGGTTCACCATGACGAACTGCAATACGACTCGCCAATGTCCGCGCCGCCTTGACACTGATCTGTTGTCCCAAAATGGCGCGCACAGCAAGCTCGAATGGACTCCACGCTCCGGGCAAACGTAATCCGGCATCATGTCGAAGGATTGGGCGAAGAACATCGTCCGCGCGTAATGCCTTTGTTATGGCCGCGACGTCGGTATCTAGATCGAGCGCTCGACGAATGCGCGAAACAATGCCGAAAAGATCCGACACTTTCGCACCTCTGAGCACCACATCAATCTTATCGGGCGTCGATTGCGAAAGGGTCAAAACCGCGGCGCCGGTTGCCATTCGCAACGTGCGCGAATATCGTCCCCCCTCGACGTTTTCGACACCAACAATCGCGCGTGCCGCGTAAAACCCACGCAAACCCGACCAATCGATCAATCCTTTGCCGCGCAAACACAGCTTCATCTCGCCGTCCAAAGGTGCCGTATCCGTACGCGTTCGTAACGATGTAGGGTTCGTCCCGAATTCTTTCAAAATGACGTCGTTGAATCGCCGCAATGAACCAAAACCCGATGCCGCCGCAATTTCGGTCATCGACAACGATCCACTTTCGATGAGACTACGCGCAAACACCGCTCGTCGCGCAAGCGCCAGTCGATTCGGGGCCACGCCCAAACTCGTCTTGATGATCCGCCGCAAATGCCGCGCTCCGATTCCAAGTCGTCCGGCAAAATCGTCAATGGATTCTTCGTCGAGCGCCCCCGCGTCGATCATCCGTAACGCTCGACGCACCGACGCACCGGTCAAATCCCACGCGGCTGAACCGGCTTTGGCTTCCGGTCGACACCGTTTGCACGCGCGAAACCCGAGCTGCATCGCCGCTTCGGCTGTCTCGACAAACTGCACATTTTCCCGCTTCGGCGTCCGAGCTGGACAAATGGGTCGGCAGAAGATGCCCGTCGTATGGACACAAGTGAAAAATCGACCATCTTGCCGGGGATCTCGAGCGTTAAGAGCACGATAACATTCGTCGTGGTCAAGAGCCATGGCGAGCAGTATGCCCCTTTTCGAACCAAACCGCTCGCCATTTTCGGACGTGTCCACGATACGTATGTACGAAGGGAAAACTCCGCTCGGCCAAACCCTTGCCTCGGGCGGAACCAAGTCCGTGACGAACCTTGTTTCAAGTCTTGACTTCCGCACGTCGTTCCGGTCACCATGAAGCATGCGCACGTTTGTTCTTGCTTCGCTGCTTGCTGTTTCGTCAACGTTTGGTTGCTCGAACGCGGAATCACCTGCTCCCGTTCCGACGGCTGGACCGCGTTCACCCGACGCGAAATTCCTTCCTTCGAACACGAGAAAGTGTCCCACGATCACCAAAGGCAAAACGACGTTCTCGCCCGATGGCAACGCTCGAGATGTCGAACTTTACGTCGACGATGCTGCTGCAAAAAGCAAAGACGGGCCACTCGTTTTCTTTTGGCACGGCGCGGGAGGTTCCCCCGACGAAGCCGAATATGCGCTCGGTGACGCCCTAGGTGCTATTGTGGCTTCGGGGGGTATTGTGGCCGCACCGTATCATGATCCCAATTCTGGCGAATTGCCTTGGTATTTATCGCTTGGAGGAATACGCGAAGATGATGTACGCGTGGCGGACGAAATTCTGGCATGCGTCAAAGTGCAAGTAGGTATTGACGAGCGGCGCATTCATAGCATTGGATTTAGTGCTGGTGCCATGCATACGACGCAATTTGCTGCGTGGCGTTCGGGATATCTCGCCAGTATCGTCGTTTATTCCGGCGCGCGCCTCGGCACACCCAACGAGCAGGATCCGACAAACCTTTATCCGGCGTTGTTATTTCACGGCGGTCCGACCGATCAAGTGATTCTGGCCTTTGAGACAACCACGTTGCAATACGAACAAGCGCTCCTGGACAATGGGCAAGCTTCGGTTGTATGCAACCACGGAATGGGTCATACCGTGCCGGCGGATGCCCGTGCCGCCGCGTGGCAATATCTCCAGGACCACCCATTTGGCGTAACGCCGGAACCGTACACGGACACACTTCCCGCAGCGTTTCCCGCGTATTGCAAACCTTGAGCAGGCACCGAGCTTCAGCACTAAAGGACGAGACCCGGATCATGTTGAAAAACAATGGCTTCCCATTTTCGTTTTTTCTGTCGACGTTTTTCCTCGTCGCGTGTACACAAACCGCCGATTCCATCGCCCCGTCCAAATCATCGCCTTCAGCCGAAACGTCCAAGGTTTCACCGGCCATGTTCGACGCCAAAGAAATCGCTCCCGACGCGCCACTTGAAACGGGACATCTTGCCTTTCAAGGTATGGTTCGTCCCACGAAAGGCGGATACGACGTGCGGGGCGTTATCGTTGGAGATGACCGACTTCCCAAAGCACTTGCGAAGTCGCGTCCGGCGGATGAGAAACAAACGGAATGGTTTCTCGGGGCCATTGTGCGTATCACGGGCCAATTGCAAAAACACGACGTTGCTCCACCATCGCCAGACGGTATCGTCATGCAACAACGCGCTGGAACGTGGTTCGAACTCGAACGAATCGATTCCGCTTCGATCGTCGAGCCTGCCGAAATGATCGAAGGTGAACTCAAACAATCAAAAGGATTTTTTGCCCTTGCCGAACACCTCGTCTCTTCGGCTGACGTGGAGTGGTCACTCGGACCGCAAGGCGGCCAAGTAGGCGATCGCGTGCGTTTTTATGGACAATCGCGGACGGTCGTGTGTGCACCGAATGCCCAATGTTTGCTCGAAGGCTCGTTGCCGCTTTTCGACGTTGGCCGCGCCGAACGGGTTCCGTGAACGATTTTTCCCGACGCACCGTTGACAAACCCATCCAACCGCGATACCGCTCCGTGTGACCCATGATTGACATCGACGCAATTTATAACTGGCTGGTCGCTGGCGCTCCTGGTGCAGATAGCC
>JANORL010000595.1:0-12759 GCA_031415295.1 Polyangiaceae bacterium
ATTGGTAATAAAAATAGGAGAGGGGAAAAGACCATTAAAACATTACCTGCTTGATGTATTATATTATACAGCTTGCTATCAGATTGGATTTCATTCTATTTATATGCCTATATCAGCTAAAAATTAACGCAAAAAATTAAATATTTTTTTCGATTTTAAATTTTCGGTGCCTTTAGCTCATTTGCTGAATAATACCTGCTGCTTTTTTACTAAAAGCAGCGGTATCCTCTGATTGCTGAACTATAAACGTATTGTCTTTCAATTTGCCGATAACTTTTTCCATTTCCTGTTCAGTAGAATAAACCATTTGCCTGAATGGATTCTGATAGTCCTTAGCTCTTGATTCGTAAATGGCATTGGTCATCCATTCTTTTGTCAGCATCGATTGCTGCAGCAGCTTCAGAAATACTTTTTTGGTAAACCTTCTTGGTGTTAATTTTAATATTTCCAGCAGCGACGCAGACGATTCACGACGGTAGCCGGGTCTCATTTCATACCCGCGCTGCAAATTGAGCAATTCATCCATGAAAAGTTCCGGATTGATGCCGCGCTCTTCGCACACATTTTGGACTGTCCAGATGATTTGCAGAATGTTTGTCGATTGCCCCAATCCTTCAATCGTGTAGACGCCAGGCCATAAATGGAGGCCCGGGAAATGCCCCTCGAATACGTCTTCATTCGAAGAAATGTACCGGGATGTGCACAAGACAGGCGTCGCACTCCGCTCGTAGGAAGTGACGGTATCGACCATCAGAAATGGACGCCGATGCGGCAAAAGATGACGAATTACGTCGGGACCAAAAAGAAAAGAATTACCTTGTTTTTTCATGATCCGCCCAATGCCTCCAGCAACGAACGCCAAGACGACTCGCCATCGGTACTCCAGACGCGCACGTCGGAGCCCAAGTTTTTCCTGACCAGCGCCCGCAAAATTGCGCCCGGTCCAAGCGTTACGAAATCGCACACGCCGGCACGATGCAACGTTTCGAGCGACGTCGACCAATGGACGGGGCGGGTGAGTTGTTCCGCCAAAAACGACGCGATGTCTTTTTCGTTTTCCACCACTCGACCGTCGCGATTCAAAACGAGTTTGGCACGTGCGGAGTGTTGCGGCACATTCATGAGCGTTTCGCGAAATTCCTCGACGGCGTCGGCCATTGCAGAACTGTGCCACGGCCCGGCGACAGACAAACGGCGCGAAGGACAAACCGTAGCAATGGATCGCAAAGCGGCATCGTCGCCACTCAGAACGATTTCGTCGGACGCATTTACTGCACCCAATTCGACCCAACCCGCGGCTCGCCCCAGGGCCAAAGCGCGATCGACCTCGGGCTTGTCGACAAGAGCCAATAATCCGCCTGGATGCCTTTGGGCTTCACGGCTCATGAGGCGTCCGCGTAAACCCGCTAATGAAATGGCATCCGCAAACGAAATGCAACCGCTGATGGCCCATGCGGCGATTTCACCTAGCGAATGCCCTGCCACATAGTTCGGCTGAATACCTCGCACCGACAATTCATCCGCCATGACCAGCGATACCGCGGTGAGCACCGGTTGCAATACTTCGGTCGCTTCGAGGTGTCGGCCGCCTTGCTCGAGCCAGCGCGCGACGGGTAGGTTCGCCGCGATGGCGGCTTGTTCGAACCATTCTTTCGCCCGAGGCCATGTCCGGACAAACTCGATGATATAAACGAGATCCCTACTGCCTTGGCCTGGCGCAAGAAAGGCCAGCGTCACGCCGTCAATCCTCCATCGACGACAATGGCTTGACCTAAAATGTACGCGGCGGCGGGCGATGCCAAGAACAGTACAACGTCGGCGACTTCTTCCGCGGTTCCAAAACGTCCCAAAGGAATCAATTGTTTTTTTTGCGCGGCAATGCGGTGATCGAGTCGTGTCACCATACCCGTGGACAACAGACCCGGTACCACTGCATTCACACGAATTCCGTGCCGAGCAAGTTCCACGGCGAGTGTCTGCGTAAACGCCAAGACGCCCCCTTTGCTGGCTGCGTAATTCGTTTGTCCGGGGCTCGCATGAATACCGGCCACCGACGCCACGTTGACGATGGCGCCTTTACGCTTGGCCATCATGGGTCGCGCGACGGCGCGACAACACGCAAATACACCGCCGAGATTAACGCGCACGACGTCGTCCCAGCTTGCCTGCGTCATCAATGCAAATGGTGCGTCTTGGACGACCGCCGCATTGTTTACCAACACGTCGATGGCGCCTCGTTCCGCCTGCACACGCTCCAGACCCGCCTCGATACTTGTCGGATCTTGCATGTCACACGGCCACAGCGTAGCGCCGCCGCCGGCTTCAATGGCGAGTTCCTGGACGCGTTTCGCTTCGTCGTGTTTCGAGCGATATCCGATGATGACATGCGCGCCTTGTGCTGCAAAAGCGAGCGCGATGGCGCGCCCCAAACCTCGAGAAGCCCCCGTGACGACGACCGTTTGCTCTTCGAATGTGCGGGTCATACAAGTGGCGGGAAATCGTGTTTTTCCCGCGTCGCATAGCTATGTTTCTGCGGGTTGACATAAAGGCTGCGATTGTTGATGGCGGGGGGCGACACAGTCAGAATCGGAATGGCCGACGCCGAATCAGCTTCTGGCGTCACCACATACGTATCGATTCCCGAATACGCATACGCGCGATCCAGCAGCACCATTCCGATATGAGCATCGAGAAGCGGAGAATGTTCCGAACGCACGACACGACCGATTGCATCGCCCTTTTGGGTGGTCACCGGCGCCAGCGGCAATGGCGAACGACCGAGCGCACACACGATTCGTGGCTTGCCGCCTTCTTGACGATGCGCCGCGAGCGCCGAAGAGCCCCGATATTCTTTCCCGTAGGACACTCGCCATTGCAAGCCGAGCTCCAATGGGCCAAGGCCGGTTTGTCCCTCTTTGCGAGCATTAAAAAACCAATTCTCGAACGAACACAAGTCCACAGCTTCGAGGCTCACGTGCGCCAAGTCGAAAGCAGAACCGACGTCGAACATCTTTGCTCGCACACTCGCCAATTCTTCTTTGGGAACGAGCAGGTCGTAACCATATTCGCCGGTTTTCCCACCTCGAAAACACATCATTCCGTCGAGGTGAAAGAGGCTCAGGTAGGGCAATCCAATGACATCGGGCCCCGCGAACTCCGCCAGAAATTCCCAAGCAAAGGGACCGTGGAGCGACAAAATGTCGAATTCATCGCCCATATCACGTACATCGACGCGCCGTCCTTCATTCCGAAATACATCGACGAGCGCTTTAGGAGAAATACCTTCGGCGAGAACGACATACTCTTCATCGTCGCGACAAACGTAAAGATCGGCAATTGTGTTTCCGTCTTCTCCGAGGAGCAGCGCAAATCGCATTTGAGCGTCTTGCAAATACAAATCGCAGGTGCACGTCCGATCGAGAACATCGAACGCATCCTCCCCGGACAAACGCACAACGGCGATATGCGGGGCATCGGAAATCGCCGTGGCCGTTCGAATGGCCATCAGTTCATCTACGAGCATCGGCGTCTCCCGATTGACCTTGTTGCTGCTTGGCTTCGAGCAAAAGTGAAATCATATCGGCTAGAGTATTGATCGTGCGCATGAAACGCCGTCCCGAAAGTTCTTGGCGCATTTTGAGGCCAAATTCCGCTTCAATACTCACGACAAGCTCGACAGAATCGACGGAATCGAGGCCAATACCTGCGCCGAAAAGCGGCGTGTCCGGATCCAATTCATTAGGCTCGCGCCGAACTTGCAATCGCTCGATGAGAATTTTTTGGATACGTCGAAGAATTTCGTCCCGACGTTCGATCTTTACCGCAAGTTCAGGATCCACAATGGTTCTCCCCGGTACGTTTGGCCGAAAGAAGGACGGCCGACGAGACGGAATCGCCACAATCGTCCGTAATCAAGATGTGTCGAGCTTCTCCGCGTAACAAGGCGCGTACTGCCGCAATGCACGAAAACAAGGGCCCCGTCGTAACAAGTTTTCCCCAAATTGAATCGATGGCCGCAATTCGTGTCGCCTGATGGGCAGACACGCGCGCCATCGAACATGCTTGTGCGATTGCGTCATCGACCTGTTTCGGCCCTGCCAAACCCCAGCCAGACAAAACGATTCCAGCATCGGAATTCGGATTAGACTTGCCCAACGCGAGGCACGCTGCACCTTCGGAACGTTCGGCATCTTCATCGTGAGCGGCCCATTCATCGACTGATCCAGCAAGGAGCACATCGACATCTGGGCGAACGGAAAGAAAATGCGCCGCATACACCAACGCCGCCAGCCCACTTCCTTCGCCGGTGCTGAGGCTCGATGTGGGGCCTTTCAGTTGAAGCAATTTCGCGCAGGCTCCGGCCGATGCATTCAACACCATTTTAGTAAATGCGGTCGTCGACAAACGGGGAAGCCCGCGTTCTTCTATACTATCGTCGAACGTTTTGTTCGCTTCGGGAGACACGCGCATCAATCCCGCGAAAATCCCAGCCCGTTCCCTAAGTGGTCCGCGCAGTGTAATGCCTGCAGATGTTATCGCTGATGCCGCTGCCGCGACCAAAAAACGAGCGGAAGGCTCGAGACCTCGTGGATCCGCTGTGGGTACGAAGTCGACGATGTTGCAATCGTTTACACGATGGCCAAGTCTTCGGCCTTCGGCAATCACTCGATCGAAATCATCCATGCGAAAACCGTGAGCACCTACGGCACCAATCCCGAGAATCGTTACTCCATGGCGTAAAGGTGCAGAATCGTCGACCATAACGGGCGCAGCCGCATGCCCCACGGCACTCACGACGACGGCGGCATTCGCCCCACTAAATGCTGAATTGGTACTTACGATATTCCGCACGTTTGCTTTTCGAGGGATATCTTGCGCGACAGGATCGATGGGGCACCTGGGCCGTGGTTTGGTATAATGCAACGTCGGAGGAATCAGGCCGCGACGCATGCACAACAAAGTCGTGATCAATTCGAGCACGCCCGCAGTTCCTTGGGCATGTCCAAAATGGCCTTTGGAGGAACTCACGGGAATTGTAGCGGATCGCAGCCCGAACACGGATTGAATGGCTCGCCATTCGGCAGGATCGTTGGCGGCAGTGCCCGTGCCGTGCGCGTTGATGTAATCGATTTCGGCTGGGGATAAACCCGCATCACGGAGCGCCGCGGAAATGCCGCGCGCGACGCCTGATCCCGTGGGATCCGGAGTGGTCGCGTGATGCGCATCCGCCGACAAACCATACCCGCGAAGCACCTCGGCGTACCTCGCACCCCGTTGTCGAGCGAACGATTCTTTTTCCAAAATCAAATATCCGGCGCCTTCGCCGAGCGTCGTACCAGATGGCTCACTAAAAGGAGCGCATTTTTGAGCAGACAACAAACCGAGCGCATCGAAACCGGCAAAAATTTCGGGCGTAAGAACATCCGTTCCGCCAGCAATGACCCGATCAGCAATACCAGCGAGAATCAAATCCCGACCGAGACCCAGGGCATTCGTGGCCGATGTGCAAGCCGTGGAAAGCGTAATGCGTGGGCCCCGCGCACCAACGGCATTTCCAATGTCTTCACCCAAGTGGTGGATGTATTCCTTGCCGCTGGCTAGGTTCGTGCCGACGACCAACGCGATTCGTTCAGGCGGCAATTCAGCAGGACCAGCCTCAGCCAATGCTTCACGAATGGCTTCTGTGGCCCATTCAATGCAGAATCGCCATCCGGCGCGATTCTCATACCCCGGAACGAGTGCTCCGAGCCTGGTGGTAAAGCCGTCGGTGGAATAACGATCAATGGGACGAATACCATCTTGCCCGCTAGCAATCGCGGACCATAAAACATTCGTCCCCGCCCCAAAAGCGCATACGGCACCAAGACCCGTGATTGCTACGGCAACGCTCAAGTGATCCTCGAATCGAGCACCGTCCCGACAATATCCGCTATGGAATCCCACATGTGGCCGAACGTCGAAGAAACGCCTATTTCAAGTGCTGCTAGCGCGAATTGCAGCGCCCACGATGAGCGTGATGAGGCCCGCCAGGGCCAATAGCGCGCCGGCCGTCACGCCAAAGGCGCCAGCGATGTCTCCTACGGCGGCACTGATGAGAAGAACGACGACACCCAGACCAAGGAGAACGGCACCTGCAGTAATGGCGCCTGAACCCGGGGGATCTTTGGCTGCGGCTTTCGATTGACCATAAGGCGGTGCAGCAACGGTGCCAGCTCCTGCTGGCGGGGTTGCTTGCGCCAAACGCCAGCGCTCGGAGTATTTGAACGTCCGTTCGCGCAAAGAAAAAAACTCTTCTTCGCCCAACGCCGCCAAGATCTGACGTTGTACGTCTTCCGTGTCCACGGAACGCGTCAATATTTTTTGCGTTTTCGTCGTGTATTCATCAATGAACATCGGCGACGATTGCTTTAATCGATTGGTCACTTGTAATGCAAGCGTTCGCATGTGCATGCGCCGTTCCATAGGCAGGCCTTGCGCCGCCGCTTCGATATCGAAGGCTTCGACGATACGCATCCCGAGTTCCGGGTCCGCCTTTAATGCCCGGCCAATGTCCGCTCGTTCCGTCGGCGTCATGGCACTCAATGAATTATGCGTGCCGCGCATGGCTTCGTCCATTTCCGTCATCGAGCTCCACATGCGGGCTTGCATGCCAGGGTACGCGCGCCCTTCTTCGGGAAGATCCTGAAACGAACCCACGAGCAGCAACGAACGGAGGTTTTTGCGCAAGAGTTCTTCGCCCGATTTAATGACCGGATCAGTTGCGTTCCATTTCTTATGGGGGAAGAGTTTGGGAATGGGCGACGGTCCAGTGGCTATCGCGTTCATCGACCCATCGAGACGCGAAATGTACGCCTCCATGTCGGCAGTCGAAAGTGCCGACGCTGGTACGACCAGCAACCCTTCGTTGCGTCCAGCACACGCGGTTGCCGCAGTGCCCACACCTACTAAAGTGGAAGTCTTGATAAATTCGCGTCGATGCAACATCTGGTACCCCTCGCGTCAATCTTACGTCTATCACACATGAATTGAGTCATCAACAAAATCCTTTATTGCCAACCTTTGTTGGCTGTTGGCAGGGCGCAACTCTCGCGACGACGCAATGTCTCCGCCGAGACTCTTTGTCGACTGTTGCTCCAAAGCAACACTCGTCTCGAAAATGTGTGCGACCTCGAAGTGTCGGGTCAGGAGCCGCTTCTCGCAATCGGAGCGGCTTCCTGCAGACATCGACGTCCAATGTACAAAATGCCAAACGCCATCGCGAGGCGTACCCACGATGGCGTCGGATTGTATCGACGAAGTGCCGCGGACGTTAATCCTGATTCGTAAGCGTCGCACTGGGCTGTTGCCCCGTTTCCATCTCTTCCACCGGCGGTGCTTCGGCACCCTTGTTGATGAATCGCGTGTCTTCACGAACAATCGGCAGCGGCGGATCGCCAATCAAATCGAGCTGCGTGGCGAGCCACTGCTCTTCTTCGATGAGCAACTTGCGTTTCGGGTCCGTCATGTCGCCTTGCCAGTGGTCCAGCTCGGCGTCGACTTCCTTCAGTCGCAAACGAACCTTCACCACGTCGACGTCGTCTTTGTTCATGAAACGTTCGGTCAAGACCAACGCTTTGTCGCCAATGACTTCGACGAACCCATGCGCCACAGCAAGACGATGCTCCTTGCCAGCCTCGTGGTACGTCACGATCCCCGTGCGGAGGGCCGCGAGCAGCGGTACGTGTCCCGGCATCACGCCAAACTCACCAGCGACGCTCGGAGCGGTGACGTCCGCAACCTGCTTGCGCAGCGCGACGCCGGTGGGGGTAACGATCTCCAGCAAGATTGATTCGGACATCGGTGAGTCGCTCCTAGGCCGCCGTGGATCAGCGCTTGGCTTCCGCCGCGCGCGCCTTCACTTCGTCGATACCACCGGCCATGTAGAAGTCCTGCTCGGAAACGTGGTCGAGTTTCCCAGTGAGGATCTCTTCGAAGCCCGCAATGGTGTCCTTCAAACTGACGAGTTTGCCTTGCAGACCCGTGAACTGCGCAGCGACGAAAAACGGCTGCGACAAGAACTTCTGCATCTTGCGCGCGCGCTGCACGACCAGTTTGTCGTCTTCGCTCAGTTCATCCATGCCGAGAATGGCAATGATGTCCTGCAAATCCTTGTAACGCTGAAGCGTCTGCTGCACTTTACGCGCTACGTCGTAATGCCTCTGGCCAACGACCTGCGGGTCGAGCATCGTGGAAGACGAATCGAGCGGATCCACGGCGGGGTAAATGCCGAGTTCGCTGATCGCTCGCGAAAGAACCGTCGTCGCGTCCAAGTGGGCAAACGCCGTGGCCGGAGCAGGGTCGGTCAAGTCGTCGGCGGGCACGTAAATCGCCTGCACGCTGGTAACCGAACCTTTGGTGGTCGAAGTAATGCGCTCCTGAGCTGGCCCATTTCCGTCGCAAGCGTCGGCTGATAACCGACGGCGCTGGGGATACGACCAAGAAGCGCGGACACTTCCGAACCGGCCTGCGTGAAACGGAAAATGTTATCGACGAAGAGAAGCACGTCTTGGCCCTCTTCATCGCGGAAGTATTCGGCAACCGTGAGCGCCGACAATGCAACGCGGGCACGCGCGCCAGGCGGCTCGTTCATCTGACCGTAAATGAGTGCGGCTTTCGAGATAACAGTCGCTCCGCTTTCCAGCTTCGACTCCGTCATTTCAACGAGTAAGTCATTACCTTCGCGGGTGCGCTCACCGACGCCGGCGAACACGGATACACCACCGTGCGCCTTCGCGACGTTGTTGATGAGTTCCATGATGAGAACGGTCTTGCCGACGCCTGCACCACCGAAAAGGCCGATCTTGCCGCCTTTTCGATACGGAGCGAGCAAGTCGATGACTTTGATGCCCGTCTCGAAGATCTCGACCTTCGTCGACTGATCGACGAATCGCGGCGGATCGCGATGAATCGGCGAGAATTTCTTCGCGTTGACGGGACCGGCTTCATCCACCGGATCTCCAACGACATTGAGAATGCGGCCAAGGCATTCGGGACCAACAGGCATCATGATGGGTTTGCCCGTGTCGCGAACTTCCATGCCGCGAACAAGACCGTCGGTCGTGTCCATAGCAACGGCGCGAACGCTGGATTCGCCAAGGTGCTGCGCAACCTCAAGCGTCAAGTTGTCCGCAACCGAAGAAATGCTCGGGTTGCTCAACTTGAGCGCATTCAGAATTCGAGGAAGCTGCCCCGGTGGAAATTCCACGTCGACGACGGGGCCAATGACCTGAGAAATTTTTCCAACCACCATGGGGCGGGACTCCTATGAGCGGACGTCACGAACGAACGCGCGCGCCGACTACCACAGCCGAGACGGCTTGTCGAGAGGGCAAACTGCCGACGCCCTTCCACTCGCGAGCATCTGCTTAGTGCGACTGCTCGGAAGGTTCAAGTGTCCGTTTGCATCTCGCGATCCGCGCGAAGTCGTCGACAGCCAACGTTTCCCCGCGAGCATCCAGCGAAATGCCTGCTTCCTTGGCATGTGCTTCAAGTTCGTCTTTCGACCAGCCGTATAAAGATTTCCATGCATTTCGTAATGTCTTGCGGCGCATCCCAAATGCGGCCCGCACCGCATCCCGAAACGCATCCGTTTCGTCGGCGCGCCGTGGTTTCACCGGATTCAGCGTGACGACGGCGGAATCCACATCCGGACGCGGAAAAAACGCGCCCGCTCGCACCGTCAGAATCTTACGAACATCAAAGGCGGCCTGGACAAACACCGTAAGCGCGCCGTATTCCTTCGTCGATGGCCGCGCAGCAAGCCGTTCGGCGACTTCCGCTTGCACCATGAACACGACGCGATCGACATGATCCGCAAGCGTCGTCGCGCGCTCGAGCAACGGTCCTGTGAGCAAATAGGGAAGATTGCCCGCAATAATGTGTGGCCTTGGACCATCCGCAAGAAGCTCGAGCCAATCGAGAGCAAGCGCGTCGCCTTCCACAAGTTTCATTCGACCCTCGGCAAGAGACGGCGAAAAATCCTCCGAAAGCAACGGAACCAGATCTCGATCGCGTTCGATCGCCACCACGCGTCCTGCACGTTCGAGCAGGTGTCGCGTGAGCGCTCCCATGCCCGCTCCAATCTCCAGGACCGTGCCACCCGCGGGCGTCGTTGCTGCTTCAGCAATCGTGCGCTGTGCGTGGACGTCGACGAGAAAATTCTGACCGAAACGCTTTTTCGGACTCAGCCCTCGTTCGCGCAACCGTTCGGCAATCGACATGCTCTCGACTCATTGGAAATCGTTGGAGGTGAAACGATAGGAGACAACCGGACAAACTTGGCGCCGTTCACGACGTCGAGGAATCGCCAGGTAGTTCGGGACGACGTGGCGTGTGGGTGCGTAGACGTGTGACTCGTACACCCATGCGTCGCAACGTGGCTTCACTACGCGCAACCGCGACGCGGGTACGTACGAGCACGGCTTGTGCCGCGATCGATGCCGTTCCTTCCCACGCCGCTTCGTCGGCGGGTTCAGTGAACATGGGCGATCCGTCGGTGCCTCGTGGAGGTTCCCATGGCGGAAGTAGCGCCGCATCGAATTGCGGGATCGACCAGTGAATCGTTACGCCACGACGAGACAGACGGCGCAAGCCTTCAGCGAGAGGTTTTTCATGCCCAACCTCGGTGGGGGCGGGCGCGATCACGTGCACGACACTCGATGTTGGTTTGTGCTTCGCGATCTGCGCAAGAACTTCCGAAAGAACCAATCCCGCTTGATGACGATCGGGTTCGGTACGCGCCGGTGATTCGATGCCGTACGATGCGAGGTAACGACGAAGCGTACGTTCGCGTGAAGAGCGACCCTCCGGCACAGGTGGATTAAACGGAGCGCGTGTTCGCACGGCATCGGCCCGCATGGCCAGCCGGTCGAGATCCCCACGACGTAGGTCGGACAAACCTCGACCATCGAGCGGACGCATGTGTTCGAGTACGCGTACGGCGACGTCAGCTTCATCGAGATCGCTGCGCGCGGCGTCGAAGGTGCTGGTTGCCGTCAACAATGCTTGCGAGATCTTGTGCCCATGCGCTGGACCTTGGTCTGGCGGGAGAAACGCTCGCGGCGTCGCGGCGTAGATGGCGAGGCCCACGCGATCACCGCGCGACAAATAGCGCTGACAAATGGATGCCGCTTCATCGATGGCTAGATCGAGCGGCGCACGACCAAGAGGTCCGGACCAAAGTTCAACGGACGCGTCGAGCACCACCCAAATGACATCGCGTTCTTCGCGTTCGAAGTCGCGCACCAAGAGTTGACCGCGCCGAGCGCTCGCTTTCCACGCAATACGACGGAAGGGGTCACCCGGACGATGCTCTCGCAACTCGCGCAGATCGCTGCCATCACCACGAGCGCGCCCTGGTCGACCAGTGGGCGCAAGGAGTTTGCTGCGACCACCACGCGGAGAAGGAAGCCATGTGGCGAATGAGCGTGGCAATACTTCAATCCCGAAAGGATTGGCGAACGTCAGCGGTACCTCGAAAAGCCCCGGTGCACCGTGCACTTCAAGCGCCAAACCGTGCAAGCCGTGTTGACCTACACGCGGCGTGTGGACCGAAACCTTCACTTTCAAACGACCCGATGCCGGGACTTCGCCCGCGGATGGCTCGATTTTGATCTCGAGTTGCGACGAAGCGATCGCACGAAGACGAACGTAACGAGCCGCAAGCGTATCGCGGTTGCGTACTTCAGCTTCGACTTCGATGACGCTGCCGCGACCCGTACGAAGTACCCGCTTGTGCCCCGTCCAAAGCATCTCGAATCCGGCAGCGCGAATGCGCGAGATCGAGACGAGCGTCGCAGCGCGAGCAAGGGCCATCGCGACGACCATGGCGCCAGCCCAACCCACGATGGCAGGTTCGCGGGCAACGAGACCCACGCCAGCCATGACGAGGGCTCCAATGCTCACGTGCGCGGCCGATCGCGTGGGAAAAATCTGCATCGTTTAGACCGCGCGTACGGCGCGCCGGTAGGCAACACGTGAGATGGCGTCTTCGACGATCGAGTCGCGGGCGCGCATGTCCCCTTCGGATTCCGGAACAAGCACCAAGCGGTGTCCCATGACGGAAGAAGCTACGCCGCGCACGTCGTCTGGCGTGACAAACGGACGCCCCGCGATCACAGCAGCACTCTTCGCCGCTTGGATGAGACCCAGCGTTGCGCGTGGTGATGCGCCGAGAAGAACCTTGGCGTGCGATCGCGTGAACGTCGTGAGTCCCACCGCGTATTCGTAGAGATCATCGTCGACGTGAATGCGCCGCGTGAGACTCTGCAGGGAAAGTAGTTGTTCGACCGTCAGGACAGCACGCGCTTTTGGAGGCTCGGCGGTGTGCGTTCGCAACATCGCCACTTCGTCTTTGGCGCTCGGATAACCGATGCTCACGCGGACGAGAAAACGATCGATCTGCGCTTCGGGAAGCGGATACGTGCCTTCGAGGTCGATGGGGTTTTGCGTGGCGAGAACCATGAACGGAGAGGGCAATTCGAAGCGATCGCCTTCGATGGTCACTTGCCGCTCTTGCATCGCTTCCAGCAACGCAGACTGGGTTTTTGCGGGAGCGCGGTTGATTTCGTCGGCAAGCACGACGTTGGCAAATATCGGTCCTGCGCGGAGGGAAAACGTCCCGTCCTTGGGCGACAGAACGTACGTACCCGTAATATCGGCGGGGAGCAGATCCGGCGTGAACTGAATGCGTCGCACCGATGCGCCAAGCGCCGAGGCGTA
>JANORL010000596.1:0-14270 GCA_031415295.1 Polyangiaceae bacterium
AGCGGAGCGTCCGATGGCAAACAGGCCGAGTGTTCTGCTGTCGAGAGCAAGTTCAAACAGATGGACGAAGCCGTGAAAGGCCTCCAAGGCACAGCTCGTTTTCGAGCGCTCTCTCCTGCTGTCGAGAAGATGTCGAAAGAATTCAAGGAATCGCCGATGAAGACGCCGGGGCTCGACAAAGCCACGGCCGAATTGGTGGTCGAGGCGGATTCATTTGCCGGCAAATTGAAAGAATTAAACGCCACTTTCGACGAAGTGGAGAAAGTCAACGCGATCCTGCTCGATTGGCAAGGAAAAGTCGAAAAAGCGTCTGAAGAGTACGACGCCGCCTGTAGCAAGGCGCCCAAAGAGGAATGCGACGCGCTCGCCAAACGAGTTACGAAAATCCCGCAACTCGAAGGTATCGAATACGTTCGTTATGCCAATGAGTTGGAGACGTTCGTCAAGATCATGGGCGATTACCAAGTGGCAAATGCAGGACTTCGAACGAACTTGAAAAATTTGTTGTCCGCATTCGGCGACGGAGTCAAACCCATGCGTCGATTGGGCGAACTTTTGGAAGAGCCAAAGAAACTCGAACCGGCCACGGGGCAACTCAAGGCGAAGTTGAATCAAGTGCGCGAGATCTGCGGGCTGCCCGTACGAAAATGATGTTTTCGATGCCTGTTTGTCGTGGATAGGGATCACCAAGGACGATCAGGGATATCCGATTCCGACAGCTTGACGAAGGTATTTTTTTGTCACCATTTCGCGAATCATGAATTCCGCCAAGTCGGCTCGAGTGATTTCGTACGAATCGCCGGCAGGCATTTCACTGGCCACTTCGTAGCGACCACGCTTGGGGCCATTCAATAGACGTGGCGGACGCACGATGGTCCAGTCGGCTTCGCTGGCCCGTATTCGTTCCTCCGCTTTTCGTTGATCCGCGAAAATATGACGCAATAGTTTACGACCAACGGTCCGAAATAGGAATGGTTCTTTCGGGTCTTCGACCGTTCCGCCCGATGTCACGCATACCAATCGCCGCACGCCCGCTTCGGCCATTCCCCATAAAATGGCTGCGGCCCCTTCAGAAAAAAGGGTCGTTTTGCGTAAATCGGTTCCCGTCCCGAGCGCGCTCAATACGGCGTTTACATCCCTCATAGCGCGTCCGACGTCTTTCCATTCGTGCACGTCGCCTTGCACGATATCCAGACGTGGCGACCATACTGAAACAATCGCGGGATTTCGTACGAACAAACGTACATCGTGTCCTTCGTCGAGCGCTTGTGTTGCGAGTTCTCGCCCGGTGGGGCCAGTCCCGCCAATGATCAGGACCTTCATGATCGGGCCATCATCTTATGTCGTTGACTTTTATGCAAGGTGTTCTGATACCATACGATCATGGCGCGGTCACCCAAGCCCATTTCGCCGTCAGAAATTACTCCGGAAGCAGTTTTTTTGCGTCGTCGCGAGTTGCTTCGGGATGCGGGACTTTTTGCGGCCACTTCCGCTGTTTTTGGTGGTGGTCTCGTGGCCCTCACGGGGTCTGGCCAACGCGCGCCCGTCGTATCACTTGATCAAGTGCCCGATCTTCCCGTGCCGGTGCCTCCTCCCGCGACATCTGCGTCTGCTGCGCCCATTCCCGTAGCGATGGATAAATCGTTCGTCACTGACGAAAAAAAGACGCCGTACGAAGACGTGACGACGTTCAACAATTTTTACGAACTGGGGCTCGAAAAAGAAGCTCCGGCGAAAAATGCAAAAACACTCAAACCCCGTCCGTGGACCGTGAGCTTCGAGGGGGAAATCAAAAAGCCGCAAAAGATCGACATCGATACGCTTCTCAAATGGTTCACGGTAGAAGAGCGAATCTATCGATTGCGCTGTGTCGAACGCTGGTCGATGGTGATTCCGTGGCTCGGATTTCCGTTGCAAAAACTCATCGAGAAACTCGAACCGACGTCCCGTGCGAAATACGTCGCGTTCACGACGCTACTCGATGCCGAACAACTTCCATTTCAGCTTTCCGATGTTCTCGAATGGCCCTACGTCGAGGGATTACGAATCGACGAAGCCACGCATCCATTGGCATTTTTGGCGGTGGGGCTTTACGGCAAAGCTCTTCCTGGGCAAAATGGTGCACCGTTGCGACTCGTCGTTCCCTGGAAATATGGATTCAAGTCCATCAAGTCGATCGTCCGAATTGCATTCTTGGAAAAAGAGCCCCCGACGTCATGGAACAAGGCTGCATCGCGCGAGTACGGGTTTTACGCGAACGTCAATCCCAAAGTCGACCACCCACGCTGGAGCCAGGCGCTGGAATTGCGGATTGGAGATACGGAGAAACGGCCGACGCTCATGTTTAATGGCTACGAAGAGCAAGTTGCGTCACTGTATACAGGTATGGACCTGCGGATGAATTATTGATGGAATCCGGGGCTTTGGAATCGCCTACAAATCGCGTCTCCCGAGGGAAACTCGGCTGGCTCGTGCCGGCGGTGACGACGGGCGGTTTGGTGCCGTTCGTTGTGCTCGTCGGACGGTATCTGCGCCATGATCTCGGTGCCAATCCCATTGCCGAAGCGCTCAACCAACTGGGACTCTTGGCGCTTTTGCATTTGCTTCTTTCGCTGGCGGCCACGCCAGTGCAAATTGTAACGCATTGGAAGTGGCCGATTCGAATTCGCAAACCGCTCGGACTTCTTGGTTTTTTCTACGTTTGTATGCATTTTCTCTTGTATGCGGTCGTGGATCAATCGTTGGCCCTTGCGGCGATTACGCAGGACATCGCGAAACGTCCCTTCATTTTGGTGGGTTTCGTCGCGTTCGTCTTGCTCCTTCCGCTGGCGATCACTTCGAGCGCGAAAGCCTTGAAAGCCATGGGTTTTGCGCGCTGGAAACGCTTGCACCGACTCGTGTATCTCATTGGAATTTTGGGGGTCGTACATTTCATTTTGCGGGTCAAAAAAGTCACTGCGGAACCTTTGATATACGCCATCGTTCTCGGTGGCCTTTTTCTCATACGTATCGCGGATGCTTTCTTGGAACGAGCACAGAAGAAAACGCTGAAAAGGAATGGGTAAATCGCTCATGAATGATCGTGGCAGGCGTCTTTGGTTTTTTGCGTTTTTCGCAATGTTCCTCGTTGGGTGTCTCGATACGTCGGGCACGGCCCCAGCTCCACACCGGCTCGGAGGCATCGTTGAGGGTATCAGTGGCCAAGTCACGATTTTTTCCAATGGCGCGGCAGTTACAGTAGCCCAATCGGGGCCCTTTGTCTTTTCAACGCTATTCTCGACGGGCACAGCGTATGAAGTGATCGTCATCGACGAGCCTGGTCAGCAGGATTGTACCATTACGAATGGCAAAGGCGTGATCGGTTCGACGGACGTCACGAACATTCAAGTCACATGTGCGAAACAGCAGTTGTTTCAAGTTGGCGGCAAAATCAATGGTTTGTCTGGGAAACTCGTTCTGCGTAATGGGACGGACACCGTAACGGTATCTGGTGATGGCGAATTCTCGTTTCCCGTGTCGCTTCCGGATGCAACTCCGTACGCCGTTGGCGTGGAACAACAGCCGCTGAATCAATCGTGTACCATTGCGGGGTCCGTGGGGGTCATCATGACGGCCGACGTGACCAGCGTCAATGTCACTTGTCTTGTCGACGATGCGCGTCTTGTGGATCTCGTGTTGTCCGAAGGCGCACTGAGTCCCACATTCTCCGCAGATACGTCGATTTATCTGACGAATTTGAGTTTGCTCGTTCCAACGATTACGCTCGTTCCGACGGCATCGAGCCCGGATGCCATTATCATGGTCAATGGTGACGTGGTTCCCTCTGGCATGGAATCGTCTCCCATTTCACTCGCTGTGGGATCCAATGTTGTGAATGTGCGCGTGTTAGCGCCGAGCGGTGCTGAACGTGAATATGCTGTTTTCGTCACGCGAGAAGAAAAACTTGACACGACGTACATCAAAGCGTCGAATGTGACAGCCGGTGACGATTTCGGATATTCGGTGGCCATTTCTGGAAACCTCATGGCGGTGGGGGCGACAAGTGAAGATTCGAGCGCCACGGGGATTGGCGGCAATGAAGGGAATAACGATCGTTCGGCGAGTGGAGCTGTATATGTCTTCGTGCGTGATGCAGGGACCTGGAAGCAAGAAGCGTACATCAAAGCATCCAACACCGATTACAACGATTCATTCGGTACAGCGATTGCCCTGGATGGCAATACGTTGGTCGTTGGCTCGCCTGGTGAAGACAGTAAAACCAACATCATTGGTGGACTCCAAAGCGACGAATCCTCCCAAAATAGCGGCGCTGTGTACGTATTCGTGCGTGATGTGACTGGCGTATGGTCGCAACAGGCGTATATCAAAGCGTCGAACAACAATGCGAACGACCAATTCGGAAGTTCGTTGGCCATTTCGGGAGATACCATTGCCGTTGGTGCGCCGACGGAAGACAGCGCCGCGACGGGTATCGGCGGCGACCAAGGTAACAATACGCAACAGGACAGTGGCGCGGTGTATGTCTATACTCGGACGGTCAAGACGTGGCAGCAACAAGCATACATCAAGGCATGGAATACCGATAGTTTCGATCAATTCGGGGGCAGCGTCGCGCTTTACGGAGACACGTTGGCCGTCGGCGCTACGGATGAAGATAGCAACACGACGGGCATCGATCCGCAGAGCAATGAAAGTGCAGTCGAAGCTGGTGCAGCGTATATATTCACGCGATCGGCTGGTAAATGGAGCCAACAAGCATTCATCAAGGCCTCGAATGCGGGAGGCGGAGATCGTTTTGGTTCGGTCGTCGCGCTTGGCGAAAATCGGCTCGTCGTGGGCGCACGAACGGAAGACAGTTGGGCAGCGGGAGTCAACGGGAATCAAACCGATAATTCCGCGCTTGATGCCGGTGCTGTTTACGTCTTTGGACGAACCGACGTGAAGTGGGCCCAAGAGGCCTATATCAAAGCGTCGAATGCGGACAGTGCCGATACATTTGGATCGACCTTGGCTATCTCTGGAAATATGCTGGTCGTCGGGGCATTTGGCGAAGATTCTTCCTATGTCGGCCTTAATGCCTCACAACAAAGCAACAGTGAAGGCTCAGCTGGCGCGGTCTACTTGTTCCGTCAAGATAACGAGGGCTGGGCGCAGATCGGTTATCTCAAGGCACTAAACAGCGACTCAGGCGACGAATTTGGAAAAGCCGTGGCCTTGTCCGGCAGCACGTTGGTATGCGCCGCACATCTCGAGGACGGAGGTATTGCAGGAGTCGGCGCAAATCCATACAACGAAACGGCCGGCGATAGCGGAGCGGTATTCGTGTATCATTGAGTTTGTCAGCGGGGCTGAAGGTGCACGGGTGAGTACCGCACACCCAATCCGTGTCTCTCCAGCCGCGGATTAATTCTCGACGGTCCTGTCTTTGGGCATGGGCATCGTAAGCCCGGCCGACCGCGCCAAACCCATTACGCCTTCCACTGCCGAAGCGATATATCCAAACGGATTGGCACCGTCCACGGACGTGATGTGCACTTCGCCCATTTTCTGCTGGAACGCTGCGGCAAGTTGTGGAAGTTGCTGCGCGACCGTCAATTGAATGACCTCCTGCGATACCGTATTCTCCACTTCGCGCATCGCCCGAGCCTTGGTGAGTTCCAGCTCCTGTGTCAAACTCGTTTTCCGCATTTCGATTTCTGCAATGGTCATTTCCGCCTCGGCAATGGTGCGACGTACATTCACGAGTGCGGCTTGTTGATGCAGCATTTCAATTTCTTGCGTGGCTTCCGCCAATTTCGCCGCATGTCGAGCGGCAGTCGCTTCCGCCGACAATTGCGCCTGTTCGATTTCAGCTTGCATACGAATCGCAGCCATTTGACGCTCGTGATTAATGCGTGCTTCATTAAACTTTGCTTGCGCAGCCAATTCTTCGATACGCGCTTGTTCGTCGGCTGCTTGTTTACGTTGCTTCAATTCCAATTCTGCGGCCAGTTTCGCCAATTTTATTTCGCGCTCGACGGTGATCTTGCGCTCCTCCGCCGCTCGATCCTGCACCAGCCGCGCTTCCGATACGCGCGCTTCGGAGCTTATTTCACCCAAACGCGTTTGTTCACTCGATTCCTGACGACGCGTCTTGATTTCATATTCGGCCTGCAGCTTCGTCAATTCAATCGTGCGGCTCGCTTCAGCTTCCACCTGTTTGATCGCTCGTTCCGTTTGCAGTGAAGCTTCCCGCGCCTTTTGCTCTTGCTCCTGGCGGAAACGCGCCTGCATATTGCTGAATACCGCCGAAGAAAGAACGCGCACGTCCTGAATCTCGATGGTATCAAGAACCACGCCCCAGCCTCTGTCCGTGTCGTCTTCGATTCGCCCACTACCAGAAACGACAGGCGAAATCTCGCGCATCAATTCTGTCGCAATGCCTTCTTTACGGCGCACCAAACATTCTTCGACTGTCAAATTCGCCACGAGGCGTCGAGCGGCGCCGACGAACATCTCGACGAGCATCTCTTCGAGCTTTTCCTGAGCTCGCTCAGGAAACGAAAAATTCAACATTCGGAAGGCAATCATCGGTTCGGCAATGCGGTACACTGCCAATCCTGTGACTTCGACGCCAACCTTTTCATTCGTGACTTGATCCGCTGAAAAACGCAATTTTTGAATGGTCGTCGGAACGATCGCTACCGAATCGCCGGGCCATTTGAAACACGACGCACCTTGCCCGGAACTCGGCATGAGTTTTCCGCGGCGCATATGCACCAGGAATTCACTCGGCCGCGCGCTGATCCATCCCCATTTCTTGGTTTTTTCGGGATCCTCCGTGGGTTTGCCGGCGCGCCAACCGTCGTGGTAACGAAGACGCTGTCCATCCCCTTCCGATTTCGGCAAGACAATCGCCATGCTCGAAGATGAACCGCCATTGACGCTTCCATTCGCACTTCCATTCGACTTCTTGCCGCGATACTCTTCATTCATCGTCATTGGCTCCACCTCGGACGAAGGCTTCAGCAGGATCCGGGCCAACGTCGATTGCAGCGCATCCTCAGGGTGAATCCGCGGTTTTGTTCACAATGCCGCGCCGCTCGCGCTCCACGAACGACACCCCCCGCTTCGAAGTGAAGCACACGCTCCATTTTGGAACGGTTGCTCCGATTTGGCGAGTCGATCCTGTATCGTTCTGGATGTTGGAACCCGAGCGACGTGTGCTACGGTGCTCCGTCGGTCGATGCGGTACGTTTTTCTACTCGGGCTCGCTTTGCGCAAGTCGCTCACGCTGGCGATGCAATATCGCTGGGATTTCGTGCTCAGTGGCGCCCTCAGCCTTTTGTGGACTGCGTCAGGGCTGGTGCCATTTTACGTCGCGTTTCACGATCGGCCGCCCGTCGAGGGCTGGACGTTCGAATCGGCGCTCGTCGTGGTGGCGATATTTACGCTGCTGCGCGCCGTGCTCGATGGGGCAGTGAATCCGTCGTTGCTCACGGTCGTGGATCAAATTCGAACGGGAACGTTCGACTTTGTTCTTCTCAAGCCAGCGGATGCGCAGTTTCTCGTATCGACCACCAAATTCGACGTATTTCGAGTCGTCGATGTATTCGCGGGTGTGCTGTTGGCTGTGCTGGCATTCAGTAAAATGGGGCGTGTCCCAACTATCTGGGGCGTAGCCTCCGCGTTCGTCATGCTCATTGCGGCGACTGTTGTGCTTTATTCGATTTGGATCCTTGTTATTTCCGCGGCATTTTGGGTCGTCAAGGTTGACAACTTGGCGTATTTGTTTTCGTCGATTTTCGATTTTGCTCGCTGGCCGGTCACTGTTTTCAAAGGTGGTTGGCGCATTCTTTTTACCTTCGTCATTCCGATTGGAATCATGACGACGTACCCTGCCGAGGCGCTTTTGGGTACACTCACGCCCCATCTTTTCGTTGGTACGCTGGTGGGCGCTTTTCTTTTTTCATCCGTCGCGCGAATCGTCTGGATCCGTGCGCTTGGACATTATACATCTGCGTCGAGTTAACCTGACGCTGCTGCTACCGATTGACGACAAATGCCCGCTGATCTGCTTCTCGATACGACGGTGACCCCGGTGCCCGGGTTTTCCCATAAGTACGTTGCCGAATTGCCGGATTCGTGGAACTGGCGTTTGCCGGCCGGTGGTGTACTCATGACCGTGGGCCTACGCGCGATTCGCGAGGCGATTGGAGACCCTACGTTTTTGCCGAGATCGGCGACGTCGACGTTTTGTCAGCCGATACCTGCGGGTCGTATTGAAATCGACGTCGAAGTGCTTCGACGTGGTAATGCGGCGACGCAGATGCGGGCAAGATTGCGGGGGGCGAAAATGGACGGCGTGTGTCTCGAAGTAAGTGCGACGTTTGCCAAGGAAAGAACTGGTCCAGCAATCGATTACCTCGATGCAGTTTGTCCCGCCGTACCGCTTCCGGATGAAGCGCGGTCGCTCGATGAAATTCAACAAATTGACGGTAGATTGAAGCGATATCAATTTCTCGAAAACTTTGATATGCGGTTGGCGCTGGGGAACATCTGGTGGGAACCTGGTTGGCCCGCCGGGCCGGCTCGTTTCGCGCGCTGGGCGCGTTACAAGGTTCCGCAGAAGACTGCTGACGGAATGCTCGATCCCTTGGCAATTCCGCCGATTGTCGATATGATGCCGTCGGCTGTGCGGCAAAAAATTGGTCCCGATGGTCCACAATATTACGCTCCGAGTCTCGATTTAACCGTGCATTTTCTGGATCCCACACCACGCGAATGGCTTCTCATTTCAACCTATGCTCGGCGCGCTCGTGCTGGTTATGCCACTGCCGAAGCCGAAGTCTGGACCGACGACGGAAAACTCGTCGCGTATGGCACGCAAACCATGATCTTGAGGACCCCGGGCGGATAACCGGGCACAAGGTGGACCACGAACGTTGCGAAGGATCACGATGAACGATTCGGCTAAAGACGCGTTGACCCGATTGCTCGAAAATTTTGCCTGTCGGTCGAAGCCTATTCACGTCGTCAAAAAGTCTGCCTATTGGCATCAACGAGCTGCGGGAATGGCACTTTTTTGCGTCACGTTCGGCGGCCAACGGACGTATTTGTCCCATTATGTCACGACGCTTGGACATACCATCTACGTGCCCGATGATTTCGATACCTGGTCGGCGGCGCACGCCGTCGAGATTCTTCGTCACGAAGCGGTTCATGTCGCGCAATTCGAGCGTTACGGCTGGGTCGGTATGGTGCTGCTTTATGGCGTTTTGCCGCTGCCCATGGGACTCGCATGGTTCCGCGCGCGCTTCGAATGGGAAGCGTATGAAGAAACCTTATGGGCCGTTGCGGAAATCGAAGGCCTGGATGCTGTCCGTTGTCCAGATTTACGAGCCAAAATCGTGCGCCGTTTCACTGGACCGGATTATGGTTGGATGTGGCCGTTTCCGCGCACAGTTGAACGATGGATCGACAAAACCGTAGCCGAGATTGAAAAATCGTCCGATCGCACGAGGGCCTCGACAAAGCGCCCGACCATGATGTAGTCTTGGAAAACGCCGCTGCCGGTGTTTTCGAGGGACGACTGCCGTGTGGATTTTTCTTGCCGCCATTGCCGTTCTCATCGCCATCGTGATTTACGACGTCACGCAGACGCGTCATGCGATTTTGCGCAACTTTCCGATCGTCGGGCATTTTCGTTACTGGCTTGAAACTATCGGTCCAGAATTGCGCCAATACATCGTCACGGGCAACGACGAAGAACGGCCATTCAGCCGCGACCAACGCACGTGGATTTATTCGTCGGCAAAAAAGCAAAACAATTATTTCGGATTCGGGACCGACAACGACCTCGAGCATTCACCGAATTATTTGATCATCAAACACGCGGCATTTCCGCTCCATGAATTGCACGCGGGTGAACCTGGATATGACTCCAGGTACAATATTCCCTGCGCCAAGATTCTCGGAGCAAAACGCAAGCGTAGGAAGGCATTTCGCGCAACCTCGGTCGTCAATACGTCGGCCATGAGTTACGGATCGCTCAGTGGTCCAGCGGTCGAAGCCATCAATCGCGGCGCCAAAATTGCCGGTTGCATGCAAAATACGGGAGAAGGTGGAGTTTCAAACTATCATCGCAAGGGCGGCGATATTATTTGGCAGATCGGAACTGGATATTTTGGTTGTCGGGACGATCGCGGTCGTTTTTCCATGGAAAAACTACGGGAAACCGTGGCTTCGGCGCCCGTGCGAATGATCGAAATCAAGCTGAGCCAAGGGGCGAAACCTGGCCTCGGTGGTGTGCTTCCCGGCGCAAAGGTGACGTCGGAAATCGCCCAGATTCGTGGCATTCCCGTCGGGGAAACCTGCATCAGTCCCAGCGGCCATACCGCATTTTCTTCAGCGGATGAATTGCTCGATTTCGTCGAAAAAATTGCCGAAGATACCGGACTTCCCGTGGGCATCAAATCCGCGGTCGGAGAAACCAAGTTTTGGCAAGATTTGGCGCGGCTCATGGCCCGTGGTGATCGCGGCGTCGACTTTATTACGATCGACGGCGGCGAAGGCGGAACGGGTGCTGCCCCGCTCGTGTTTTCCGATCACGTGTCCTTGCCTTTCAAAATTGGCATGAGCCGCGTCTATCGCATTTTTGCCGAAGCAGGAATCACCGACGATATCGTCTTTGTTGGCTCGGGGAAACTAGGTTTTCCCGATGTCGCCATGCTCGCGTTTGCGCTGGGATGCGACATGGTCCACGTAGCCCGAGAAGCCATGCTGGCCATTGGTTGCATTCAAGCCCAACAGTGCCACACAGGCCATTGTCCCACCGGAATTGCTACGCAAAACAAATGGCTCATGCGAGGCCTCGATCCCACGAACAAATCAGCACGCCTTGCCAATTACGTCATGACGTTGCGAAAAGAAATCCTACAATTGTCGCGAGCTTGTGGCGTTCCTCATCCAGCGCTCATCACGCTCGACAACATGGATATCATTGATGACCGCTTTCACGCCAAGCAAGCGCGGTCGATATTCGAATACGAATCGAATTGGGGATGCCCGTCGGCGAAAGATCAAGAAACAATTCGGAAAATCATGGCGGGGCAGTCGGTCGTGGAAACCGAAAGCGGATTACTCGTTCCCGCGACGTAGACGGTTTTGCGTAGACGGTTTTACTCCGCCTTGACGTTGACCGTGACCTTTTCCACAGAAGGAATGCACGACGATGCGGTGCAAGTGGCGAATTTCACTTCGCCGCCAATGCCTTTCGTGCCAGCTGCCGCAACTGTCGATACAACCGTGAACGTGAGCGTCGTTTCGGATGCAACAACGCCCATGACCTTGGCCGATTCAACCGTCACGCCATCAGGCGCCGTAAGCAAAACCTTGTGCGGGTATTCCTTGTTGATGTGATGCTCACCCACGGCGGTCACGATGATCGTCGACGTGATCGGCGTGTTCACCTTACCCGACCCACCCTTGACGGCGATCGAATGACCTTCGGCAGCGAATGCCGCCCCGGCAAACGTGGCAACGGTGAGAGCTGCAAAAGCAAAAATCTTCTTCATGGGAATCTGGACCTCCTGTCAATAAGCAATGGACCACGTCTGTTCTGACCTGTCAATGCTTGGTAAGAGGGTGTGCATCAGGCGTCGCGAGCGTTGTGATGCTAGGGAGGACGACGGAAGCGTACATCGACACCTGAGTAAGTCCGACCGACGCAGCGCAACCCGCAGCAGCCTGATGAACTCCCTCTAAGGCAGAGGTCCCCCATCCGGCAACGGTCGATGGAGCACAATTGGAAGCTTCGTCGACATGGGCTCCCCGCATAATTCGTTCATCACCGGCTTTAGCGTTTCTTCATACGGGGAATATCCATCGCCTGCGACGAAAAGATTGACAGCACCCGTCGTCCACAGTTCACAAACCAGCATCGAAAGGTCCGAAGGAGGTGGTTTGGTGCGATCGACGAAACACACCAAGTTGACGCTATCATCCAGGGTTTTCCATGTCGTAGGATCGGACAAGACAAACGGTGGCTCGTCACCCGCACTCCATTGAGCCACCACGCGTGTGTCTGGCGGAACGGCGCCATCTTCGGCTCGTATCTCCAGCACGAACTGCGGTTCGGGAAGATGAACTGGACAGCCTCCTCCCCCCCCAGCGCCTGCATCTCCCGAGGAGCCCTGGGGTCCCGAATGCTTGCAACCAGCAGCGCCCAACGTGGCGGCCAAAAGAAGAGGGATGCCCAGGACGAACCTTGGAAACGCACGAAAGATCATCAAGAAAACACGCATGGCGAACGAGTTGGATGTTAGGAGATCAGTTGGGTGGTGGAGGAGGCGGGGCGATGGTTTTCAGGTTCAAACCGCCTGGATATTGGTAACTTGTTGCCGTTCCATATCCGACCACCTGAATCCCCACCGCTTCGGTACTGGTAAGCACGTGCGCACCATTCTTGCCCGCGCCAAGCTGGACACGCACGACTCCATAATTGGAACTGATGGGCGATGCTTGCTCATTGACCGCCATTCCATCCAACGTAACGCTCGCGCTGAGCGGCTTGACGATGTCCACGAAATTGACGTCGTAATCATCCGGGGCCAGGAAAATGTATTTCGTTCGGTACTGCTCGACCGCTGTCGCAATGCTTTCCGCAGGATCCCCCTTGGCCATCTGTCCACCACCGGGATCGATGATCGAACCTCCCAGTTGGAATGAAACCACCGAGAATTCGTGATCGCCGACGATTTCGAAATCATTCGTCACGTTGCTGAGGTCGAATACTTGACCCGCATTGATACTGAGCGGTGCACCGCTAGGCTTGGGTCCTGGATAGGACAATTGCGTACCATTGACATTGCCAATGACCCGTACGAGATGAGCGCCGGCTACCCCTTTCGGCGATGTCGGTACCGTCACGAAGTAATGTTTCCCAAGTGTTTCAATCGGAAACACCGATTCTTCCAGGTGATCACATGCTGGACTGCCGTCGGGAATGTACACACACGGAATACCAGCAATCACTTGCACGGGTTTGTCGGCATAAACGAGTGAACCGGCGGGATCGGCCGTGTAATCGTTGACGACCTCCACGACTTCCCCAGCATCCAGAGTAAACTCGACCAATCCATTGGGTCCCGTTGCCGCGATTCCCGGGCCCGCGAGCACTTGACCCAATCCGGAAACCTTCACCTGGACCTTCGTTCCATTCTGCGTTCCTGTAATCGCAAAATACGCGCCCATTTTCGCTTGAAGCCACCCCTTGTACGAAGCTACGCGGTAATTGCCCGTCATCGCCGTGCTCGGTAAAAGAAGCGACGCGTCGTTCGTGTACGAGTAACAATCGATGTTTTGGGCGCACGAATACGCCGGACAAGCGCTCCAATCCTTCCCAGGCGGTCCTCCCTGGGGGCCATACTCGAGCGCATTAAATTGATACACCGTCACCGGGTTCGTGCTCACGAGATGATATGCGCCATCCGCTACCCGCAGCGAATTGGATAACGTCGAAGTGACGCTACCGCATTCATTGACTTCCGGACCTTTGAGTTCCGGTATCCACGGCAAATAGATTTTGGCCAAATCGTTCGGAGCCACAGTCGCCGTTGCCACCGTCGTATTGCCCCGCATGACCGTGATGTCAGTGGGTTTGTCTCCAGCATTCGCCGCGACGACCGCATAATCGAACACCGACCAAACCATGTTCGACACCGGTGTCGGCCAGAAATCGCACCCGATGTACGTCCTGTACATCGCCGCTTCCGCACACGTCGTCGGATCGCCCCCAGGGCCCCCGTTGCCACCGCCCCCAGCTCCGACCGTAAACAAACCTCCACCATCACCACCCGACCCTGGACCTCCCGGACCAGCGCCTCCTTCGCTGCCCGTGCCCTTTCCTCCTGACGCGGAACATGCCGCGCCCAGATACATAGGGATCGCGACGACAGACAGGGCTACGAGTGCGGTACGTGCAAGTCGAGTGTTCATGGGCAGTGATTATCCGTTCCGCCTGCCCGCGAACACAAGACATCACCGCACTGTTGTCGACGAATCGAGGGCAGGACCAAAGCTTCAGTCTAAGGAAACGACGGAAATGTGGACTGGGTGTTCACCAGGCGAACGCGCCGTTTTCGCGCCTTACCCACCAGAGATGAAAGCGGATCACAACGATCTCGGGGGTATGGGGGGCGTAGCCCCCCATCGTAAACTGGCTAGAGTGCAAGAGTCGGGTCGCGAAGCGAGCCCGACGAATGCACTGACTAGGGCCGTTCGAGCGTAAG
>JANORL010000597.1:0-7407 GCA_031415295.1 Polyangiaceae bacterium
TTTCCGAGCATCGTTTCTGGCTCGACCCGCATCGACACGTTTCGAACGCGCTCGAGAACCTCGGGTTTGCCGACGCGAAGATGGCGCATCTGTGTGAGGTCGCGTTGCTGTTGCGACGCGCTCCTGGACTCGCGACGTTCACGTTCAACGATGGTGTTCCACTCGCAGATGATCAGACCAAGGCGTGGATCGATTCCGAGGTTCGTCCGGTACTTGGTTCGGGTGGAGCGTCTTCGGGTGGTGGTGGCGGAGGTGGTGCTGCGCCTGGAGGAAAGAGCTTCCGTGCGCTCGAGAAAGCACTGACGGAAGCGCGTGCATTCATCGAAGCGCAAGAGCCTTTGAGTGCGATCCAAGCGGTGGCGAAAGTTGCGGCTCAAGCGATTTCACCTGTCGACAAGTTCCGCAGCAAGCTCGCGATTGCGAAGATTTGTCTCGAGTTAGGACAGATGGCGATCGCGCGCGCGCAGCTCGATGGACTCGAACGCATGGCGAAACAACATCGCCTCGACGAGTGGGATCCCGAGTTGTGCGGCGAGCTTTACGGAGCGTTGTATCAAGCGCTTCGAGGGTTGAATCAGGGCTACGAGGTGACGGAAGAGCAACGCAAGCGTGAAGCAGAGGTCTTCGAGAGACTCTGCGAACTCGACGCTGCTGCGGCTTTTAGAATCTCGAACTCTTAGTTGAACACTCGGAGCTTCGCGTCGCTTTCAGCGCCTTTCGCCCCAAAGCGCAGGTTGAACATTTGGGGCTTCGCGTCGCATTCAGCGGCCTTCGCCCCAAACCCCTGAGCGCATGTCGAGGGCCACGTCGTCTCTTCTAGAAACGGTCGATGATCGAAAGAAAGAATGGACGAACGACATGAAGTTTGGAGTATGCTCAGCCCGCTCGTGAGGTAAGCCCCGACCTCGCGGGATCCACGGAAATTGACGTAGAACGGCTCGGTTGGCCGTTCGAAGCACGCAGCTTCCAAGCGAAGGGGAAAGGAGCCTTCCGCGATGTCGAAAGAAGGATCAGTCGCGCCGAAAGAACGTGTCAACATCACGTACAAGCCGGCGACGGGGAATGCGAAGGAAGACGTCGAACTCCCGCTGAAGATGCTGATGCTTGGCGATTACACGATGCGGCCGGACCCGACGCCGCTCGAAGATCGCAAGCCCATCAATGTCGACAAGGACAACTTCCAGAAGGTCATGTCGGAGCAGAAGCTGTCGCTCGCCATGACTGTGAAGGATCGTTTGTCCGAGCAAGAGGACAACGAGCTGAACGTCAACCTCAAATTCCGCCGCTTGTCTGACATGGAGCCGGCAGCGATCGCGAATCAGGTGCCCGAGTTGAAGAAACTTCTCGAGCTGCGTGCGGCCCTCACGGCACTCAAGGGTCCGCTCGGAAACGAGAAGGCATTCCGCAACAAGATTCAGTCCATTCTTCAAGATCCCGCTTCGCGTAATCGGATCATCAACGAGCTTGGATTGAAGAAAGGCGGGGAGGAGTAAGCCATGGCCGAAATGCAACGGCAGGGCGCCGCGGGGGTTCAAACCCTCGAAGGCGGCAGTCTTCTCGACGAGATTCTCGCCGAGACGAAGATGACGCCAGGTGACGAAGGGTATGAAGTCGCCAAAAAGGGCGTGCAGGCCTTCATCACTGAACTCATCGCGCCCAAGCGCGAAGGCGAGAAGGTCGACAAGGCCCTCGTCGATGCATTGATCGCGGAGATCGATGCAAAGCTTTCACGACAGATCGACGAGATCCTCCATCACCCGACTTTCCAGAAGCTCGAGAGTGCGTGGCGTGGTCTCAAGTTTGTCGTGGACCGGACTGACTTCCGCGAGAACGTCAAGCTCGAGCTCTACAACTGCTCGAAGGAAGACCTCATCGCGGATTTCGAAGACGCGCCTGAAGTTCCGAAGAGCGGTCTTTACAAGGTCGTGTATTCGGCCGAGTTCGGTCAGTTCGGTGGTCGTCCGTATGGTTCGATCATTGCCAACTACGAATTCGGTCCTGGTCCGCAGGACATCATGCTGCTGCAGAAGTGCGCTTCTGTTGCGACGATGGCGCATGCGCCGTTCATGGCTGCCGCAGGTCCGCAATTCTTTGGGCTCAAAGATTATTTGAATCTTCCGAACCTGAAGGATCTCAAGGCGCTCTTCGAAGGCCCGCAATACACGAAGTACAACGCGTTCCGCGAGACGGAAGACTCGCGTTACGTGGGCTTGTTGATGCCGCGTTTCCTCCTGCGACTCCCTTACGGCGCGAACACCGTGCCGGTGAAGGAGTTCAACTACGAGGAGAACGTCATCGGGCAGCATGAAGCGTACTGCTGGGGCAACGCGGTGTACGCGATGGCCACGCGGCTCGCCGATAGCTTTGCGAAATACCGTTGGTGTCCAAACATCATCGGTCCGCAAGCAGGTGGCTCCGTCGAAAATCTCCCGCTGCATCAGTACGAAGCGATGGGCGAGATTCAGACGAAGATCCCCACCGAGATCATGCTTACGGAGCGTCGCGAGTACGAGTTGTCGGAAGAGGGCTTCATTGGCCTCACCTACCGAAAAGACTCGGACAACGCGTGTTTCTTCTCGGCGAACAGCGTGCAGAAGCCCAAGTACTTCGGTCAGAGTGAGGAAGGCCGCGCGGCTGAACTCAACTACCGTTTGGGCACGCAACTTCCGTACATGTACATCATGTGCCGCATCGCGCATTACCTGAAGGTTTTGCAACGTGAGCAAATTGGTACGTGGAAGGAACGAGCGGATCTCGAGAAGGAACTGAACGACTGGATTAGCCAGTACGTTGCTGACCAAGACGTTGTCTCGGCGAGCATTCGTGGACGTCGACCGCTTCGCAAGGCGCGGATCATCGTCACCGAGGTCGAGGGCAATGCGGGTTGGTACAAGGTCGACATGCAGGTGCGCCCGCACTTCAAGTACATGGGTGCATTCTTCACGTTGAGCCTCGTCGGCAAGCTCGACAAAGAGTAGTCCGTCAATACTCGGACAAACCAATACGAGGCCGGTGGTCGAGAGACTGCCGGCTTTGTTGTTTTGTGCGTTCGTTTTGTACGTAATTGCGTTGTCGAAATCGTAGGAGCGCGATGTTTTCAGTGCGGTTCGGTCCTCTCGACCGCAGCGTGCTCCGTTGAACTTGTGTCATGCGACAATTCCGCCACTGTGACGCGTAACGGAGCTATGCCGAATTATTTCATTGCTGCCGTTCAGCGGCCTTCATTCTGTATATGCAATGATCGGACGGGCGTTGTCGTTCGACGTAAAAAGCATTAGTTTGGCCGGGCACTTCGGCATTCACGTTCGAGTTTCCTCAGAATAAAAAGAATATCGCCGCTTCGCTGCGCTTGAATCCATGCTGCGGAGGCTTCGAGACTTTCGTGGCATTTGATGCTGTACGTCGGTGGGCGAAACCAATTGATTGCGGTCACCACGCTGCGAATTGCCGCGGATCTGGTAATCAATGAAACGAGCGGATTCGACCGAATGTTGGCCGATGCTTCCGCAACTTGTTTACGCCACGTTGCACTGGGACGGGGGTTCTCGGGATCGACGATGACCGCATATACAGCCCGTTCCTTTTGTTGGTGGAAGGCGATGGAATCGAGCTGTTCAAACGACTTAATGTAGGCTTGATAATCCGCATCGGTATTCTCGCGGCCGGAAAATACGCCGACGGCAATGACGCTCGAACGATCGAAGGCGAGGCGGAACATGACTGCGTATTGTAGACCAAGCCTCGTTCTTCGTCACTTGAGCGAAATGCAATGATGCGATATCGAGAAGTCGACACCGAAAGTCGAGCGGGGCGAACGAGATTCTTCGGTGCGCCCACGCCCGCTTCCCATCAACGCAATCGCCAATTCACCCGAGCGGCATTTCGAGCGAAAACTCTTCCAATGCCACACCCAAGAAATGCCGCGGTCGAATCGTTATGCCCACGTACGTTCCATCCTCCGCCGTTCGTGCACTCGTAGCCATCTCCATGCTGCCAGGTTTGGCATCCTGAAACAGCGTCCATATTGATTTCTCAATGAGCGCTTTTGCTTCCCCCGGCGAAGCGCTCGCGGGCAAACGCGCACAGAGCACCCGCAAGAACTGCACGAGGCGCGCGACAAACAGTTGGTCCACCAACGATACGCGCTCGTAACGTTCTTCCGGCTCCGTCGATGCGCTGTCGTACGTTCGTTTCGGCGGAGGCACGTACGCCGTCGGTGCTGACATCAAGTAGATCGCATCGCTGTTTGGCGCAGACGCGAGCAGCAACAGACCAGCCTTCGACATCTCTCGCTGCGAGTCTGTCGAGATAAACGCTTGCGTCGGAATCGCTACCGCTTCGGCGTCATCCACGTGTCCGCGGACTTCGTGCACCGTCAAGTTTCCAAGCGTTCCGCCAACCTTGCCGCCCACGATGCGACACGGCCACGCCGTGTCCTTGAAGCTCTGCGTAATGAGCGCTCCTACCGCATACGCCGGCGGAATCCATACCGTCGCGCCTTCGTCCGACGGCTCTTCCTTTACGACCACTTCGCGCATGCGCGATGTCTGTTTGTCGTACCCAGCGCGGCCAAGCAGCCCGTTCATCGCCATCGTCACCCAACGCATCGCCGGATGTTTTGCGATCGACTGCCAACGCACCTGCTCGGGCGCCAAGAACAACCCCATCTTGTGATCGATACGCTCTAGGTCTGACAAACTATCCAGCCCAAGCAAAGACGCCGACGCATTCACGATGATCGGTACCGTTTGCGCTTCTGCAAGTTGCGCCAGTTCATCAAGCTGCGACAAACTCGCCGCCGTGCCCGTCACCGTCACGTCCACAATCGCACACGACACGGGCGCATCGGCACCAGCACCTTGACGAATCACGCGCTCCAACGTCATCGCGCTGAATTCGCTTCGAGCACAAACGACATCCAGCTTCAGAGCTTTGATGCCTTTCGATCGATCAACGAGCAGTTGCAAACCGCGCCACGACTGTTCCAAACGACGAACCTCGGGGTGTTGCAAGATCGCGCCGATCTGCGCGCCGAGTGCTTTCTCCACACGTTGAATCGCTTCTTGCGGACTGAACCCGCCCGGCTTGCCACTCATTGCAACGGCCGCAATGAACGCGCCAAACCGTCCCGATGATGCTTGTTGCGGAGGTGGCGCAGCAGGTGCGTCGCTTTCTCCGCCACCCGAACCATCGGTGTCGACCATGTCGAGGATCGATGCGAGCGAAATATCCGCGGCAGCTTTCGTTGGAGGTGCAACGAATTGCCCTCCACCGCCGCTTCCATCCGGCAAAAGACGCAACACTTCGATCACGAAGGGTGACGACTTCCAGATGCGATCGAGTTCCACGCGGGCTTTGTCGCGATCGATCGAGCCATCACGCAGTCGTTCGAGCAAAAGTTTTCCATCGATGAGCGATCGCAACATCGGAATCGATTCGCACATCCCATCAGGCCGAAAGCTCTTCAGGCTCGTCAGCGGGATGTCGAGGCGCGTGTTGCGTCCTTCGTGGAGCACACTCGGAACATCGAGCGCGATGCGTGGACGCAAGCGTGTGAATAGATCGTCGAATGCGAGTGGATCCACGCGGATCGCAAGATCCGGAGCGTTCGCACCGGCGTTGTATTCGTCTCGCGGCAATAGGTCGGTTACGACCAACATCCGCAGCGGCAATACCGGCCCTTCGGTTTGCTCTGCTGGCATGTCTTCGCCGACGTTGAAACTCATCCCACTCTTCATGAAGCCCTTGGTTTCGCCCGACATGTGTCCGAGGATAAGAGCGGACGGGCGGCACGTGAAGCATCAAGCGTGGACTGTCCTTCGACAAGCTCGCTGCTAAGCTCCGCGCCCCTATGGAAAAGGCTCATTCCGCGCCCGATCCCGAAGCTCCGCTTGGCGTGTTCGATTCGGGTCTCGGTGGCTTGTCCGTCGTTCGTGCGCTTCGCCTTCGATGTCCGCACGAGGACATTGTGTACCTCGGCGACACTGCGCGTGTTCCATACGGCACGCGTTCACCGGAGACCGTGCTCCGTTATGCGCTCGCCTGCGCGAAAGTGCTGTTGCACCGTGGTGTCAAAGCGATCGTCGTCGCGTGCAACACGGTGAGTGCTGTGGCGCTCGAGATGTTGCGTATCGAGCTGGATCGGCCGGTGCTTGGCGTGATCGTGCCCGGGGCGCGTGCGGCTGTTGCAGCAGCAAATGGCGGCGCGATTGGCGTACTCGGAACGCAAGGAACGATCGCATCGGGAGCCTATCCGCGTGCAGTCGCAGCGGTCTCGACGCGTAACGAAGTCCTTGGTCAAGCGGCTCCTTTGCTCGTTCCGCTTGTCGAGGAAGGGTGGCTCGATGGTGAAGTGCCAAGACTCGCGGTGCGTCGGTACGTCGAGCCGCTCGTGGTTGCAGGCGTTCAATGCATCGTGCTGGGCTGCACGCATTACCCGTTGTTACGTCACCACATCGAGGCGGAATCGACAGCGCTTGCAGGGCGTCCGATCGCGATTGTCGACAGTGGCATCGCGACAGCCGAAGACGTTGGAGTTTTTCTGGAGGAACGTGGTCAGTTGTCGCAACGAACCCGACGTGGATCGCTCGAGTTGTTTGTCACGGACTTACCGAAGAGTTTTTCCTCGGTGGCTGAGCGGTTCCTGGGCGAACCGGTGGGCGACGTGCACCAGATTGACTTGTAGTTCTAGAACTGCTGCGTTTCCGTCGAGTCTTGCAAGGCGAGCGTCGAGGAAAAACCCGACGACAATACGCTTGCAACTTGGTCGAAATACCCCGTGCCAACTTCGCGTTGATGGCGCGTGGCGGTGTAGCCCATTTTTTCCGCAGCAAATTCATTCTGCTGCAATTCCGAATAGGCGCTCATGCCCCGTGCGCGATAATCCCGCGCCAAGTTGTACATTGCATAATTCAGGGCGTGAAAACCAGCGAGCGTCACGAATTGGAATTTGTACCCCATGGCGCCGAGTTCCCGTTGAAACTTGGCAATCGTCGTCTCGTCCAGGTTTTTCTTCCAATTGAATGATGGCGAGCAATTGTACGCGAGTAGTTTTTCTGGGAATTGTTGATGGACGCCTTCGGCGAATCGCTTGGCTTCTTTCAAATCGGGTTTGCTCGTTTCACACCACAAAAGGTCCGCATATGGCGCGTAGACTCTGGCGCGAGCAATGGCGGAATCGATTCCACCTTTCCAATAATAGAAACCCTCGGACGAACGTTCTCCCGTGAGAAACGGCCGGTCCCGAGCATCTATGTCGCTCGTCACGAGTTTTCCACTTTCGGCGTCGGTGCGTGCTACCAGTACGGTCGGTACGTTCATGATGTCCGCAGCGAGGCGCGCGGCCACGAGCGTCCGAACGAATTGGGTTGCCGGGACCAACACTTTGCCACCCATATGGCCGCATTT
>JANORL010000598.1:0-1965 GCA_031415295.1 Polyangiaceae bacterium
GCGACCGTATCCGCCGTATCCGACGTCGACCGCAACGTCACCACCAAGACCGAGAACGAGTCGAACGAGCGTCATGCTTGCTGCGTCCGAACGCCGCAACTCAACACGCTCGCCACAGCCGACGCACGTCCGCACACGAGACATCATCGGTAGACGATTGCCCCCTTGCACCAGTTTGTCGTGCTGTATTTCTCGAACGTCCATGTCTTGTTTGAACATTTGGGGCTTCGGGTCGCCTTCGCGCCCTTCGCCCCAAATCCCTGATGAAACATCCTGCGCGTTGCTCCTCGCCAGGCACACACTCATGTGCCCAGCGAGAACTCAGCTTCCTCTTACGCCTGCTTTGTCGAAATCGCTACCGCTGCACGCCGAGCATCCGCTCGACCTGCTTCCATGACCTTTTGCTCACTGTCTACGAAATCCCGCGCGCCTTGGCGAATCGCTCGAGCCTTCTTGATGCCAAGTCCACTACGAATCGCAAGACGATCCTCGTCTTCACGAAGAATGTCCTCGACCGTCTTGTATCCGGCTTCCTCGAGAAGACCGACGGTGCGCTCACCAATGCCACGAATGAACATCAACCGCTCGCGATCTCCGAGCGCTTCCGTTCGTGTACTCGCCACACGAATTCGCTCCTGTCGCAACCGCTCCATCGTGGTGTCGGCTTGTGACTTGATGCGGTCAGCCATGTCCGCCCCGCCAAGCCCAGGAATCGCCGCAAGCTCCTCGAGCGATGCTTCGCTGACTTCCTCGAGTGCGCGGAAACCAAGACGATACATCGACTTGGCGATGGATTCCGATACGCCATCGATTTGCTGCAACGCATGAATGGCCTCTTCCTCCATCTGCTTGAACTTGGACTCGCTGATGATGTCGAGTTTCCAGTTCGTCAGCTGCGCAGCAAGACGCACGTTCTGTCCCTTGCGTCCAATGGCCAACGACAATTTCTCGTCCGGAACGACGAGTTCCATTCGACCATCGGCTTCGTCGACGATGACCTTGTGAACTTCCGCCGGTTGAATGGCCGCAATGACGTAACGCGCAGGGTCGCGATCGAACGGAACGATGTCGATCTTCTCGCCGCGTAACTCCTGCACGACAGCCTGCACACGCGAACCCTTCATACCGACGCAGGCACCCACCGGATCGACGTCCGCATCGCGTGAGGTAACCGCGATCTTCGAACGCGCTCCCGGTTCGCGCGCTACAGAAACGATGCGCACGATGCCTTCATAAATTTCAGGCACTTCACCTTCGAACAACTTCTCGACAAGACGTGGGTCGGCACGCGAAAGAATCACCTGCGGTCCACGCGCTTCGCGATCGATGTCCTTGACATACGCAACGATACGATCACCAGGTCGATACGTTTCACGCGGCGTCTGCTCGCGGAACGGCAAAATCCCTTCGGTCTTGCCAATGTCGACGATGATGCTGTTGCCCTTTTCGAATCGACGAACGATGCCGCGAATCAGCTCGCCCTTGCGATCCTTGTACTCGTTGAAGATCAGATCACGCTCGGCATCACGCACACGCTGCAACAAGACTTGCTTGGCAGTCTGCGCTGCGATGCGACCAAACGTCGTGCGACCTTGCTTGAGCTGCAAAATGTCACTGAACTCGCGGTCCTGCTCACGCGCTTTGTCAGCATCTTCGGGTCGCCAAAAGACCTGAAAACCAAGCTCCTCGCCAAGCGTTGCATCGAGCTTGTGCTTCTCGACATCCGCCAACGAAATCTCGCGCTCGGGCTCCACAACCTCTTCGACCACGGTCATGTACTGAAACAAGTCAACTTGACCCGTTTCCTCATTAAACCGCGCCTCGAGTTCCCGCGTCGGACCGAAAACGCTCTGGCCTGCTTTCAAAATCGCAGCCTCGATCGTCTCCACCAGGATTTTCCGCTCGATGCCCTTCTCCTTGGCGACTTGATCGAGGATTGTTCCGAGGCTCATGTCCCCGGCCGGC
>JANORL010000599.1:0-3010 GCA_031415295.1 Polyangiaceae bacterium
AACAGCTACAGATTCCATGGAGATCACTCCCCCGTGACCGTCGACCGCAGAATGTCGGACCGAATGTGAAAATAGTGCCCGAATTCAATACGGCAGACAAGGTCGAAGACAATACGCGTACCACCGCTCGAGAGCGGCTACATCGCCTTGACACTGTACGAAGCCGAAACGCTTATGAACGTTTACCCACAAATTTGTTTGAGAGCAAAACGTCATCGACGTCGCACACGCCGAGCCCCACCTCAAACGTCAGGGTTTCTCCGGACCTAACACCGGCCCAACGATCGGTGTTCCGCCAAGACGAACCCCACCTCGCGGATCACGTCGCCGCGCCCACTCGCACATCACCATGCCCGCGGAAATCGCCACCGGGTACGAGTGATTGATGCCGTACATCGGAATCGCCACGATGTCGTCGCACGCATCGAGGAGCACTTGCGGCAAACCATCGTTTTCACTGCCAAACAAAAACACGAGTTCGTCGGGCATCGCCGCTTCCCACAACGTCCGCTTCGCCGGTTCACGCTCAACGCCGATGAGATGTCGACCCTGAACAGCTTCGAGAAACGCGGGTTCGTCCGGGCACTCGACGATCTTTTCGTATTTGGCCATGCCCATCGCCGCTCGCTCGTACCAAGGGTCGGTTCCGATGAGAAAAACCTCGCGCACGAGAAACGAGTGGGCCGTACGGATGATGGCGCCAATGTTGAACGGGTTTTTGGCTCGGCAAACAGCGACGGAAAACGGATGGCGCAAGGGCGCCAGCTCATCCCGAATCTCGTCGGTTGTCAGTCCAAACGGTGTAACTTTCACGTTGAATTCGACTCAGTCTACTTGGCCGTACTGGTCAAACGCCGGGTAGATGGGTCCTTCTTTTAACGTCACCGACGACGACTTGCCATCCTCGTGGCGCACAACGACGGCCACACCATTCTTCGGTATCGAGTTCATCGCAGTACGGATCTCGTTCGTGCTCATCGACGTCACCTGTTTGCCCGCGATCGAGACAACCTCGTCACCGGGCAGAATGCCCGCTCGTTCGGCTGGACTTCCGACAAGAAGACGCGTGACGAAAGCCGTGTCCGAACGCAGCTCGTACCAAAGGCCCACGCCAAACATCGCGTGAGCAGGTTGAAACGCGAGCAAAACTTCCGCGCCGCCACCCACCTCGATGCGGATCTGATCCCCGATCACGAAATCCGACGTCGGACGGAAATCTTTGATTCCAATGGGTTTGTCCCCAATGAGATCACCATCCCACAACTCGACGCGGAATTTATCAGCCGGAGAAACCTTGAAATTCCCGCGTACTGCATCGGGCCACGTGGGGGTGAGTGTCGCGGATTGTGGTTTGGTCCGCATAATCTCGACATCGTTGATGATGAGCTTTGCGTACGGATTTGGCAGCCGACCCAACGACTGTTGCCACGTTCGACCATCACGCATCTGCGACGGGATCGTCGCCCCGGTAAAACGAATCCATCGCAACTCGTCCGGAGGCGGAGGATCAAGGGCCATCTCACCTTGGGCGGAGCGAATGCTGGTGCCAAGTTCGGGGTACACGGCAGCGCACCCAACGACGGCAATCACGAGAAAAACGCGGGCGAAATGGGCAAATTTCATCGGCAAACTCGAGCTTCCTACGCGCAACTGCAACCGAAGGCAGTGCACGTTTTTCACTCTTTCCATTTACCAGATATCGCCCGTCGTGGGCGGCATGAGGACAATGCGGAATCAATTTCCCGAACCGCATAAAGACCGCTGTAATTCGTTCGCAAACGAGCACATCGACGCCTTGCCGAAGCGGACGCATGCCGTCAAAATCATAGGAAGCAAGGCAGTATCGATTCCACCCAACAAGCTTGGACCGCGGGGCTCTCTCCAACCGATCAATCCCGGCTCGAGCCGGATGTGAGGTGCAACATGGCTCGTCTCGTCGGCTTCATCGGAAACCGTCCCGATCTCGGAAATCGAGTGCTCGAACTCGAAGCGCGGCACCTGCTCGTGCATCGAAAATCCGATGCACTTCCAGGGTGGGGCGTAGGGTTTTACCAGGGAGGCGAGTTTCTCCTGAAGCGTCGCCCCATCGATGATCGCCCTGCGTTCGACCTGCGGGACATGACGCAAGGCCTTCGCGCCGATATCCTCGTTGCCCACGTTCGCGTAGGTACGGTCGGCGGGGCGCGTACGGAAAACACGCATCCATTTCGTTACCGCCAGTGGATTTTTGCGCAAACGGGGACCATCAACGCGTTCAGCACCTTGCGCGGACGTTTGACCGATTCGTTGCCGCAATTTCTTCAGCGTGACGTGCGTGGCGAGACAGACGCCGAACTGCTTTTTCACCTGTTCTTGTCGTTCCTGCATGACGCCGGACAACTCGACCGCGCTCACGTCCCTGAAAACACGGCCCGCGCTGCCCTACGTTCGAGCCTCGCGCTTGTCGATCGATTGTGTGCCGAAGAAGGCCACGGACCCAGCACACTGAATTTGCTCGTGGCGAGTCCCGAGTACGTCATGGCGGTACATGGCCATGGTCGAATGATGTTGCACGTGCTGCACGGCGCGCAGGACCTCGAACGTATTCTTGGCGATGGAGGACTTGGACGTATGCGCTTGCCGGACTTCGCTGCGTGTAGGGTTTCCGTCGTCGCTTCGGATTTTGAAAACGACGATTCGCTGCCCGGATGGACGACAGTGCCGGACCGTGCGATCGTGACGCTCACACGGACAGAAGATCCGCACATCGAGCGCATCTGACGTCGCGCAGTTTGAACATTTGGGGCTTCGGGTCGCCCAAGGCGCCCTTCGTCCCAAACCTCGATTGAACAAGTGCCCTTGTGAACGTTCGAAAAGGTCTCACTCCTTCGGGTTCGTCCGCCGTTTGGCTTGGTTTGGCCATAACGTTGGGCGCTTTGTGTAGCTGCGGCGCGCAGCCCAATTCCACACTCGTGACCGCATCGGAATTGCCCGAACAACGTCGCCACCCCGATGGCGTGGCGGTGGATCC
>JANORL010000600.1:0-2955 GCA_031415295.1 Polyangiaceae bacterium
GTCTCGTTTCTCGGCGCGCGCGGCACCCCGAACTCGTCCGCCCCAAGCGGCGGGCTCAAACAGCGGGGCCCCGCCGCAACGCGCCGAGAAACGAGACTTCCACAGGGCTGCCGTAATGGTGGGTTAATGATGAGTCACAGAATGAACTCGCAAATCGATGCGCTCGGACGAACGACGAAACGCACGGACAAACTTGGTGCGCAGATCTTGACGACATCGTGGACGTGGGATACAGCGCCGCAGGGCATTGGAAAGCTGCACACGTTGACGAGTCCCGACGCGGTGAAAACGTTTTCGTATACAAGCAAAGGTCAACCGGAAGGCATGACGCTCCAAGTGGGTAGCGATTCGTTTGCCGCGCGGCAGTTTTACGATGATGTTGGCCATGTAAAACGGACTGTCTACCCCCATCCATTGGGTGTGGAGGCATTCGAGGTGGCGCACGATTTCGATGCGCACGGATATGTGATCGGCGTACGGGACACGGTGACGAAGGACGCGTTCTGGGAATTGTCAAGCAGAAGTAGTGCGGCACCGGCACAACTCGCGGCGTCACCTTTGGCACAGACGGCTTCACACCCAGCGAAGTCAGATGCCGAAACATTGGCCAGATTTTCAAACGTATGAATCCATATCGCTTCGAGGTTGCATCCGCGTCTGACGTGTGTGTCCCGTGCATTCAGCGGTGCGGGAGTGCCGCATCCTAACGAGCCGGCGAGCAACGACGCAAGCGTCAGTGCGGTCCTATTTCGCGTTCGGACCCCAAGCGTCGATGCAATCATTTTCAGGCGAAACGCAGTGACGAACGAGGGGGCGTCGGCCTTGATTTTATTGACCTCGGGAACTGCATTCGTAGTCATGAGCCAACACCCGACTGCCATGACTGGACTGCAAAAGCAAGGGGATGGCAATCAGTTCCTTCCTCAACGGCGCAAGAGCGCTATGCTCCCCAAGAACTCGAGCGAGAGCGAGCGTCTTGCGCGTCGATGACAATCGCCTCGAAGTGCTCGCCCCGCACCACGTCTCAACCCCGCCCCCACTCCAGCATCACCGCGCAAGAACGATATGGATCGGCGGCCAGACTGCAATGAATGCGAGAAACACCTTGCCGGCATATCTGTGTATCTGGCGAACGACGTCACGGGCGTTCATCTTTGACGAGATCGTGATCAACGGAGTACGCGCAAAGCAGCGCGCGCAAAGGTCGATCTGAATGGAATTGGGCGCTTCCCAATGCAATGATTCCGATTCCGACCGTGGATTCGAAGGCTACTTCGATTGCAAATAGCAATGACAATGCCTGGGCTCGATATACCCGCGAGTACTTCTTTGAGTTTGTCATCGAATAACATTGACGTATTCCTTGGTTAAAAGTGATTTCAGGGAACCGTCACGAGAACATCCCCTGCGGAAAAGATTCGGAACGGTACGATGCGCGGAGCAAATCCACGCTCACAACTGCCGGCTCCTTTGCAACCACGGGTGCATTCACAACGGATTCGGTCTGCATGGTGAAACCCCTTCTTGGCTGAGCGGAAGTCCGAAACTCGCGCTTGTGCGACCTTTGATATGCATCAAAGGTGCCTCCTAGCACGGCGGTTCCCGACGTCCACGCGAGCACGCTACCAACGAATACCAGAGGGCCGCAAGACAATTTTCGTGGCTTACCGTGGCCAGACCCATCGAGCAACGAGCCGCATGCGGCCCGACCGACGATTCCGGTTGCCGCACTCCCAGCCATTCACCAGCATCCCGGACATGCCTCTGCGTGAAATCGCGACCATTCGCCTCGTCCTCGACAGCTCGGTGCTCATCGCAGCGATGAAGCCCGGCGATCCGGGCCATGTTGACGCAATCGATCTGCTCAACCGCTTGCGAAAGGCGCAAGAACGCGTCGCGCTGCTCGCGCCTCCAGAGCTATGGCTCGAGGTGCGCGTGGCGAGTCAAAAGCTTGCGAAAACCACCAGCGCGTCACCGCAACACGAGTCCGACGACGTGTTCGCGAACCTCGTCATCGAGCTCGTCCCCATAACGAGCGTTGCGGAAATCGACGAGTTCTTCGATTGCTTGAAGCGGCACGTCCGAGATAAGGCACCGTTCGCGAATGCAACGGACTTGGCGTATCTCTGGGTCGCTTGGCAACGGGACGCAACACTCGTCACATTCGACGCGGGCTTATTAAAATATCACCGCATGCTTTGCGATGTGGTGCGCCCATTCCACGTCCGCCTGGATTGATGCGCTGCTCGATCCACAATGCCCCAAAGAACCCCGAATGCGCAATTGGCGGCTCTTCCGCGGGTATGCCTCGTCGTACCGTGCCTCGATGCCCAATTGCCTCATCGCAACGCCTCGAACGACCGCGGCAGAGCCAGCCATCTTTTGCGCTATTGTGTCAGCGCTTTTCTTTCATTCGTAGCTCCGCAATTTCGCGAAGCTTTCGTCTTTTTTCGCCAGCATTCCTTGCAGAAAATTGCGATCACCTTCCAAACCGCCCCACCTCACCCCATCCGCCTCGTCCTTCTCGACCCTCCCAAGGCCTGCACCTTGACTTTCACTTTCGCGCATGCCGCCAGGTCATTGCGTATTTCCTCGATGATGTACCCCATATCGTCCTTTTCAGGCGTATGGTTCAACAATTGGTACTGTTCGACCCGTAATGCTCGCTATGCATGCAGATACTTCGAGATCGAGCTGGGGCATGTTTCAATGGCGAGATGGTCGGTTACCACTCGACTTACTGCCTGGACAACGAGCACTACGATGAAGGTCTTGCCATGCTCGACCCATTGATTGCAGACTTCGAGCTGTGGCTACAAACCGCAGTGCTCACACCAGAGCTGAGGAAGTTTCGCGAGGATGACTTCGATAGCCTGAAATTTCTCCGTGAAGGACTCATCGCGCTTCGGGCCGGCGGGACGGAGGCCGAAGCATGGCTCGCACGCGACGAAGCCC
>JANORL010000601.1:0-2371 GCA_031415295.1 Polyangiaceae bacterium
AATACGCGCGCACCGGACGCGTATCGTTCGCATCGAGGCCCACTTTGGTCAGGGTTTGCGTAATGGTTTCTGCCGTCGCGACGCGACGCAACCCGGCGAGCATTTCCAGGTTTGCTTTACCTGAAAGATGCGTGATAAAACCCATTTGTTCGAGCATCAAGCCAATCCCGACGGGCGTGTGTAATTCGCGACCATCGAGCTTTTCGCCGAGGACCGTCAATTGCCCTTCGGTGGCTGGACTGAGGCCCGCCATGAGGCGCATGAGCGTCGTTTTCCCGGCTCCATTGGGTCCAATGAAGCCCACGATTTCGCCTGGGAAAAGCGTCAAGTCGACGTTTCGCAAGGCCCAGCGTTTTCCGTATTGCTTGCCTACGTTGTGCAGGGTCGCGACCGGTGATGAATCCGTCATATTTCCTCCCGTCGCATACGCCATGAACCAAGGGCGGCAATCAATACGAGCATGATGGAGCTACCGATAAAAAAAGTACCGAGGGATATGGCGCGGTCGCCGCGGTGTTTGTGATGGCCAATCAATTCGCCAATGTAGACGAAATGTTCCCAGCGCCAGCGAATGTTCCCGCTCAGCGCGAGGCTTGCCAACACCCACGCGGCAATGGCGCCGAGCACGACCCCGGTATTGCGAAAAAAGACCGACACGAGCAAAATGGCCGAGCCGCCAATCCACAAGCACCACGCGGTATACGCGGCGACCAGGAGCGAATAAATCGGGGCCGGCATGTGGACGGGAACGTTCAAATAAGAAAGGTTTTCCCGGGGGAGCATAGGCCATAACGACGACGGGGGAACCATGATGAACCCGACGAACAACGTCATGAGCCAGCAAATGCCCATGAACAATGCGGCCATGATTCCAATGGCGCCCATGTTGCCGAGCCAATACAAGTTTCGCGAAGGCATACGAATGGCGAAAAGTGCGGCGGTGCCTTGATCGCGTTGGCGATGGTAATGGTCGCCGATAAGAAGCAAAAAGCCAAAAGCGAACAAGAAGTGCAGGACGTACGTGTGGTTGAGGAGTGCCGGAAAAAGGTCCCACACGTCGACGGGGCGCGTGATTTTCCGCAACGTAAAGAAATGGCGAAGTGTATCGGTCACGAGGCCCGCGGCGAGCGCGAAAAGCGCGGTGACCAGCGCCCAGCGCCAGCGACTGAAACCGCCGAGAAAGCTGAGCGCCGTGCTACGCGCGAGCGTCCGGAGAAACGCCATTACGCGAGCTCCTTCTTGGCGATGATACGCTGGCAAATCAAAACGATGATGACCGAAAAAACGCCCCAATAGAGGAAGGGCGCGAATGGAATGAGCCAGCGGAAGTGCGGGCCCCAATAGTTTTCATAGCCCAATGCGAGATACTCCTGTGGACTCAGAAGGTCGCTGAGGTCATTGAGCACAACCGAAGCAACAATGGCAAAAATGGGTACAGCCGCCATGGCAATGTATTCATTGGCCACAATGAGTCCGGCCAGCACTCCGACGAGAGACAATGCCGCGGCGGCTGTAACGAGCATGGCTGCTACAAGCAGGTCGTGGGCGAACGGGCTGTAGGCGAACAACGCCTGCACTGGAGTTGGGAACCAAATAGGTTCGACCGGGGGCGCACGTCCCGGAATCCAGGCCGTGAACACGATCGCGAAAAAAACAAGAATGGCAGCGGATGTGAGCAGCGCGCTACTGGCCGCAGCGCCCAACATCTTCGCGAGGACGTATTGACGACGTTGCACGCCTTTGGCAAGAATGCCGAGGGTAACGCCAGCGCGCCGCTCCGCGGCAAGCGCGGCTCCCATTATCCCTGCGAAAAGCGGAACTGGGCCTTGCAACCAGTGGTGATTGTGGCTCAACGCGCCTTCAGCAAAATAAAGGAAGTCTTGCGTGTCGCCGATCTCGTAATGACGCCCCACCTTTTGGTACGCCAAGCAGATGGCTACCGCAAGAACAGGTAGCGCACGAATCGGACGCAGATTGTGCGTGACATCCTGCCAGAAAAGGTGCGCTACCAATTTGCCACTCGCTCTAGGTTTTTCCTTGACCTGCTTGGGACTACTTGATCGTCAACCGCCCACGCACGATCACATCGGTCCAGTCCCCGTGGTTTACGCGAATGTTCGCGACAAGCAACCTGAGCTGGCTTGGGTAAATCCATCTGCCCGACGTTCCTGCGCCTATCGTCAACGAAGCTACCTCTTCGTTCTTCTTGTTCGTATCCAGAATTCTGAATGTCGCTTTGTCTGTGAGATCCTTCCCGGTCGACTTCTTCTTGATCGAGTACACCTCGATCGTTACCACGCCCACCGCCGGATTGGTGATACTGTTCAAACCGCAGTCCGTGTCGCCCGTCGGTGGAATTACGCACGTAAAC
>JANORL010000602.1:0-3781 GCA_031415295.1 Polyangiaceae bacterium
ATGATGCGTCGCGTTGCCGCAACTCCATCGAGGCCTGGCATCATTGCGTCGAGCAAGATGATCTGCGGATTTTCACGCACGGCGAGATCGACCGCTTGTTGTCCATCACGAGCGACACCCACCACATCGAGTTCGGGATCAGCTTTGAGAACGCGCATCAAGAGAGTTCGACCGACTTCTGTATCGTCGGCGATGACGACTCGAATGACGGGACGCGCGCGCTTGCTCGATGGAACGAGTGCGGGCGATGCTGTGGTGAGCGACAAGATGCTCGACACACGTGCGGCGAGTTGCACACCATCGAGCGGTTTTGGAAAAAACGCATCGAGCGCGCCTGTGGAAAGAAGGTCGCGTTCGCGAAGTTCTTTGTTGGCGCTGATGAGAATGATGCGTGGTGCGCTAACGCTACCTTTGTCCTTGACCCGACGCGCAAATTCGAGGCCGTTGATGCCCGGCATCGCGTAGTCGGTGATGATCAAATCGTACGGAGCGTTGACGGCGATACGCGACAAACCGTCTTCCGCCGACGAAGAAAATTCCATATCGAGGCCAAGCCCCGACAGATGTGCACGCACGATGTCGCGCATCACGACCGAGTCGTCTACGACGAGTACGCGAGGCATCAGGTCCTCCCAACGAGTTCGTTGACGATTCTAACGAAGTCCTCGTGATCGAATTCGCTCTTCACGATGTACGCATCCGCTCCGACGGCGAGACCCGCGCGTCGGTCTTCGTCCGAACTGAGTGAAGTGACGAGTACGACGGGCAATCTACGAAGCCGATCGTTACCGCGGATGTGATTGCAAAGCTCTAGTCCCGACATTTCGGGCATGGTTACGTCGGTCACGACAACATCGAACGGTTCGAATTCGAGCGCCGACAACGCTTCTTGTCCATCCGCCACGGCAACGACGTCGAAGCCAGCAACTTCGAGCACGGAGCGTTCGAGTGCGCGGGTTGTAAACGAATCATCGACGAGCAAAAGCTTGGGGTTGGTCCGTTGTGTGATACGCGGAATGAGCGACTGGAACCGAGCTGCGTCACGTCCTGATGCTGACTTGATGAGATCGATTGGGTTCAACATCAGGACAACACGTCCGTCTCCCATGATCGTCGCCCCAGCGATGTTTCGAACGCGTACGAGTGGCGCTTCGAGGTTCTTCGCCAGGATCGTCTGATCACTGACGATCTCGCGAACGGCGAGCGCGCATCGCGTTTCACCGATGCCGATGACGAGCACCGGGATGCGTTCTGGTGGTGGTGGTAGTGCGACGGGAAGGCCGAGCAAGGTTCCGAGAGGAACCAAGGCAATGGGCCGACCATCGACGACGATCGCATGCGTTTGCTCCACCTCGAGGATGTCCGTGGTGCTGATACGCAAGATGCGTTGGATGGCCGAGATGGGCATCGCGAACTGTTCGTCGCCTACGCGGAGCAACAGCGAATGCACGACGTAGATGGTCAAGGGCAGAACGATGACGAACGAGGTACCGATGCCTTGTCGCGATTCGACCGTGACCGATCCGTGAAGTTTTTCGATGTTTGTCCTGACCGCATCGAGCCCAATACCTCGACCGGACAAACCACCCACTTCGGACCGTGTTGTGAGCCCTGGAGCGAAGAGCAGCTCGAGCACGCGCGGTTCGGGCATCTCTGCAGCTTCGATCGGCGTGATCAGGTTCGATTTCGCAGCGGCACGGCGAACGGCCGCAACGTCGACCCCCGGGCCATCGTCGGTGATCGTGATGGTGACGACGTCACCGCGGTGTTCGGCATGGACGCGAATCGTTCCGCGGGGAGGTTTGCCCGCAGCCGTGCGAATGGTCGGAGCTTCGCAGCCATGATCCACGGCGTTGCGCAGCAGGTGGTAAAGCGGATCGCGCAGCTCTTCGAGAACCTTCTTGTCGAGTTCGAGTTCCGATCCAGTGATGACCAGATCGACCAATTTGCCACCTTCACGCGCCATATTCCGCACTGCGCGAGGCAAAGGTTCCAAGACGTTTGCAAGTGGAAAGGTCTGGATGCGTCGGATGTCTTCCTGAAGTTGTCCGGAAAGAATCGTCGACTGCAACGCGTCCGCTTCGAACAGACGAACGATTTCGCGCAAGCGTCGCACCAGATGACGTTCGTGCTCGAGGTCGTCTTGCTGGGTTTGGATGAGTCGTTTGGCCCAGCCGTCGACGTTGGGCGGTGCGTCATCACGAACCGCGGCACGAATCGACGATTGAACCTTGAACCGCTCTTCTTCACCCCCGAGCACGTCTCGTAGCTCGGACAAACGTTGGTCCGTGCGTACGCGTGCGGCGAGCAATTCACCCACCTGCGCCATCAGTCCTGACAGCTTTTTCATGGAGACGCGGAGCGTCTCTTCGCCTGCAGGGCGAACCGGAGGGTTGGGCATCGATAGCGCGTTGGCACCAGAACGCGATGGTTGTCCGGGCGTGGGGCCTCCGAGGGCGATCGTGCGGGTACCCGACATAGACAAACCAGCCGATGTTCCCGGTGAAATCGGGGCTGCTGTGTTCGGCGTGGCCGGAACGCCGGTTTTGGGCGAATTGGGTCCAACGAATCCAATCGTCACGCCGCTACCCGTACCAGGTGAGTTTGTCGCGGCGGGTACGGCGGCAGTGGGGCCAGTGCCGGCGTACGTAGCTGGTGGAGTAAACCCTGGTGGCGGTGGCAAATGCGCGATGGCTGGCATTCGCATGCCTGTGGGGTTTGTCGTGGGCGTCAACGCATGTGGAGGTGGTTCGCTATGTTTGGTCTTCGCTTCGCTGTAGTTCTGACGAAGACGCGTCGACGGTGGCGCAGGCGAGTCCGCGAGTTTGTGCTGTCGCAGGATGGACTGCGGGCTGCGTGAACGTGTCGCGACGGTGATGCTGTCCGTAGGCATCATGACGGGGAAGTGCGGACTGAGCGGTTGTATCGGCGGGAAGTGTGTCGTTCGTGCTTGTTGGCTCTGAACGGTCACTTCGTGGACGGTCTCGAGGGCCAGAATCGCTTCCGTAATGACCGGGTCGGGCGACTCGCTTGGATCGACACCCAACGCATACGGCACTGTCGACAGTGCTGCGTTCAACGTGTCGAACACTTCCGGTGTGCACGCGTCGTCATCCGAGCGAAGGGTGGCGAGGACCGATTCGATGGCGTGCGCCAAACGTGCCGTTTGGGCAAACCCAAGGGACGCTGCTGCGCCTTTCAAGTTGTGCGCTTGCCGAAATGCTTCGTCGATGAGCTGGTCCCGAGCGCCCCCTTCCGCCCCACGCTCGATAAGCAAAAGCGCCGTACCAATACGCTCGATTTGTTCCGACGCTTCATTGCGCAACGTTTCGCAAAGCGATTCGAAGGCCGCATCATCCAAAGGCATCAGCCACGCTCCTCGACGCGCAAAGCACGGTCGGTCAAGAGCGACACGAGATCGAGGACGACGGTGCGATCTTCGAGAACACCGACAGTATGGCGTTGAACGAGCGGCGGAAACGTCGGCATTGCCTTGGCCATCGTGCGCCGATTCACCTCGATGATGTTGTGCAAAAAGTCCGCGGCCACGCCGCAAACAACCTCGGCGTTCGAGGCCATGATCAAATGTTCGGGTTCGCTCATCGCCGGAATGTCGGGGGTAAACAGAAGCGGCAAATCGACAACCGCCACGATACGCCCGCGGCGCGAGGCAACACCAAGGAAGTAGGGCGGCACGCCCGGTACTCGCGTGACGCGGTTGAGTGGACCGACGTCGTCAACAGACTCGAGTTGCACCGCGTACCGTCGTCCACTGCGTTCG
>JANORL010000603.1:0-2094 GCA_031415295.1 Polyangiaceae bacterium
CCGATTCGAGCACGTGAAATCGCCCATTTTTATCGCCATCGATCTGGACCTTATCCATCCTCCACGAAAAACTCGACGAATTCGCCCACGCCCGTTCGGCAATCGCCGAAGCCGCCAGCAAACACGCCAAACCTACACAACACGCGCTCACGTTGAGCCATCCATTCGCTTTCATCCCCGCACCTCCAAGCAATACGCGGCCGTTTCCACCATCGCGCTATCGAGTACCCCCGCGCCCAAATCAGCAAACACAACCGGAGGCGCCGTCTTTAACAATATCTCCTCGCGCCATTTCTGGAAACTCGACAAGAAAAAACCCGTGCGCGACGTAATCGCTCCCAAACGCCCCTTCGACCGCAACAATTCAATCCCGCGCTCCACGAACGCTGCATACACATCGTTTTTCGTCCGCGGATACGCCTTTTCAAAATCCTTTTTCGCCTTCATGCTGCCCGCGCCAAACGGCGGATTCATCAACACCACGTCGTACTTCTTTTCCGCCGTTTCGAGCAACCCCAAACCCTGCCGAGCATCATCCACGAAAAGCCGGCGCCGAGTTCCCGGCCCGATACTCGTCGCAAATCGCTCAATCGCGGCACGCATGCGATCCTCGGCGGGCGCAAACAAACCCAATTGACCACGCTCGGGTCGTTTCACCTGCGCTTCGATTTTCAAAAGCAATCCCAAATCACCGGCCAACGCCAAGGTTTGGACCAACGAACGGAACGCCAACTCCACATTGGGATCGCCCAGTTTGCCCAGGAACTCGGTCAGCAAAGCTTCATCCGTGGCCAAAGGCTCGGCCACCACAATGTTCGACCGCCGAATGATCGGCCGATCCGCTCGCGTGATGCCACTTTCCTTGTACGCCCGTTGCGCCCGCATCCACAACGCAAGCTGCGCGATCTGCGCGCAACGCGCGTCGATGTCCACGCCGTGTAGGTTATGGGCCAGCACCAGCGCGGGCAAACCTTGACGAAGCGCAGACAAACTCGTAAAGTCCTGCGACAAACGCCGCCCTGTCGCTTCACTCGGCGGGCTTTCCGGATCGGCAAACGCTTCTTCGTACATCGTGATGAGCAAATCGAATGTGTACAGCAAAAAATGGCCGCTTCCACAAGCCGGATCGAGCACGCGCATGTCGCGCGGATCCCTCTTCGCCCGCGGGACAAACGTTTCACCGGGCCGTCGCACCATGTACACACATCGATCCGCCAATGCGGTGTTTCCGTCGCGCATCTCGTACCACATACGCCCGAGCGTATTGTCCGTGAGAAACTCCACGACGTACCGCGGCGTAAAAAATTGATTACGCACCGCAAGTTCGCGACTGTTTCGTGGCGCTTGCGAAGCATCACGCATCGCGCGCCGTTCGTCCCCGCCATTAAAGAATTGATACACCCAGCCGAGCGTTTCGTCTTCGCCCCATACGGTTGCTAAATCGCGTTCGTTCAGAATCTCCAAAAGCGCGCCAAACGTTGCACGTTTTGGCCACAAGACAGACGCAGAATCGCGCCGATCGAAAAGAACTTTGACTTCGGTCGACAATTCATCGAACAAACATTCAATGTACAAACGATAGCCTGCGCTATCGGGCAACAGCGATAAACCTTGCGCCATGCCGCAAAACTCGCGATACCCGGACGAGTTTTCCCCTTTGGTGATGCATTCCTGGACCAGGTCACGGGCTTCGAGCATTTTGAGGGCGACAAACCGATTCAGCGTCGTGAATGCTGCGTCGCGGAGGTAATCGCCGACGGCTTCTGAGGTGGACAAACCAGCGGCGCGTTTGTGATCGATGGCCGCGACAATCTTCTCGCGTTGGGAAACCAGCCGCGGACCCAGGTGCACGCCGGCTTTGGGAGCGACGGTGCCATTACGCAAAATGTCGAAAACGCCTTCGAGTTGTTCGGCGAAATCGTCTTCGAGGAGTTTTCGTGCGCGTTGCGTGGCCCGTTCAATGGCGCTGCGTGTGTCCTTGTTCATGCTTTATTTCCGACCACGGCGAGGGGACTTTTTCTTTTTCGATTTGGCGAGTATTGCGGCGTTCAGGTTTTCGGGGCCGTCCTTGGTGACGTGGACGTTGTCCTCGAG
>JANORL010000604.1:0-19735 GCA_031415295.1 Polyangiaceae bacterium
GCTCAACCGGTCGACAAACCAGAGTAAGAGAGGGGGAGCCCGAATGAACAATCTCTACGCGAGCACAACCATCTTTAGGTACCTGCCTTCGCTCCATGCAGGCAGTGTCGGGTGGTCCGGCGCATGACCGTGAATCGAAACGAGCGACAAGTCATCACGTCCTAGCGTGTGTTGATCGAGCGTCGCGACAAACTCTTCCGTCGTCACATGACTGGAACACGACGCCGCACAAAGTACACCGCCGCGTTCGAGCACACGCGCGAGTGCTCCATGCAGTTTTCGGTACGCACCGAGCGCACGAGGCTTCGTCTTTTCGTTCGGCGCAAAGCTTGGAGGATCCGACACGATGAGGTCGAAACGATCCCCGCGTCGAGCTGCTGCATCGAGGAACGCAAACGCATCGGCAGCGACGAACGTGTGTTGTGTCGGGTCGAGTTTGTTCTCGCGGAACGTGCGTTGCGCTGAGGCGTGTGCAGCGCTTGCTACGTCGACCGAGGTGACATGCTTGGCGCCACCAAGCGCTGCGGCAACGGAAAAACCTCCCGCGAAACTGTACAAGTTGAGCACGCGTGCACGTCCTTGGCCGAGTGATCGGATACGTGCGCGGTTGTCGCGTTGGTCGAGGAATGCGCCGGTTTTTTGGCCATGTGCGAGGTCCACTTCCATCGCCATACCGTGTTCGTAAACGATCAAGCGCTCGGGTGGCTCGTCCCCGGCGAGCGTCCGTGTGCGTTTGTCGCCGGCTTCATCGCGGGCACGTCGCAGCGCCAAACTCGTGATGCCCCGCGTGGCGAGTGCTTTTGCAAGTTGCGGAACGAGCGCGTCGAGCCATGTCGTCAAATGGTCGCCATCGAGTCTCACGACGGCAACGTGACCGTACTTGTCGATCACCAATCCGGGCATGTGATCGCCTTCTCCGTTACAGAGGCGATACGCGGTGGTGTTTGGACTGATAAACGTGTCTCGACGCCGGAAGGCTTGTTCGAGACGTGCCAGCATCGAACGTTGATCGAGCGGCCCTTCGTGCGTAAACACGCGCGTCGCGATGGGCGACGTTTCATCGTAAAGACCGACGCCGAGGTGCGCGTCTTCTTCATCGACGAGGGTAACGACGGTGCCTGAAGAGAGGTCGGGCGCGCGAACGAAAGCTTCGCGGTAGACCCATGGGTGCCCGCGGCGCACGGATGCGGCGGCGGATCGTGTGAGTCGAAGCGTGAGTGAGCTGGGTTTACGGGGCGCGGTCACGTGGTTGGGGCGAGGGTACTCCGAGGTTGTGTGCGGCGTACACCGTGCAAACTGTCCATGTTGCAGGACAAACGAACTTCTCAGCGAACGACACTTTAACGAACGAGGTTCACGACCCATCGACTGGGTCGACGTCTTGCGAAATGCTGTTCGGGGAAGCGACTTCGAATGTCCAGACGCAGTAAACTACGACCCATGAACAACCGTGCGTACGTGGCAGTTTTGAGCCTTGTTTCAGTGTTTTTCGTGGGTTGCGCCGAAGGCAACGACACGGGTCGAACCTCTTCGACCGGTGCGGCGACGACGTCGTCGAGTTCAGGCGGGGGAGGATCTGGCGGAAGTGCCATTGAAGAAAATATTCCCGAACCGGACGGGCCGTCGAAACTGACCATCGTTAATGGCGTCAATGATTACGATGCGATTCGCTTGTGTTTCGTTCCTTGGCCAGATGGCGGTGAAACGCCAGCGTTTCCTGCGGATGCCAAAGGAATGGCTTTTGCGGCAGCTTCGACCATTGATGTAGCTTCGGGATTCGTGCCGCAAGGCACGGACGTATACATGCATGTCATTGCGGGTAATCTCGGAAAAACTGCAGGCAAAATGTGTGCGGAAATCACGGCTGGAGGTCTCGGTGCGGATGTGCTCGTCATTCCGCTTGCAGTCATTCCTCGAAGTGCGCTTGAAGCGCCGCGTAGTTTGTTGCTCGTTCCGTATGGTTGTCTTGGCGGGCCGGGGCACGAGGACGCCACTATGGAAAAAACCGTTTGCGGCAAAGAGTATTCGATAGCTACGCCAACGCTGGGTCTTTTGGCTGGGGGCATGTCACGCATCGTCGAGCCGGATGTATTGTCGTTGCAAGCGGCACATGCCGTGGTAGCGATGACCGAGTTCGATATTCGAGTTTTACCGGGCGCTCAAGGGGGCATGGCGGGTAATGTTGCTCCGGGACTCACGCTCGGGGCCATTGGCAAAATGCCCCCCTTTCGAGGGTTTTCGCGCGCGGATTTGGGACCGATTGGCGCGACGAACATTCTCACATTTCCGCCCAGTTTTGCGCAGCCCAATTCAACGTCTCCGTTGCAAGCGGCGCTCGACCGAGGCGGTATTCCGGAGGCTGAACTCAAAGATGGATCATCGTATACGATGATTGCCGTCGGTTCGCCGCCCACGATCATGGCGGGAGCATTTTGGCATGGTTTGACATGGACGGTGGTGCGTTCGGATCCGTGATTAAGCCGATTCCGTTGCGCCTTCGAGCAAATCTGCCGAATAGACGTACCAAATGCCGTTGCTGGCCCGAATGAGCGTTTTGCGGAAAACGACGGTGTGGGTTTTTCGCAACGAAAAAAAGAGAACCAGAAAAAGTAGAGCCCCAAGCGCCCGCGCGATTACAAATGCGATGACGCTAAGTATTTGTGCCCATTGTGGCCATGCTTGAAAAAAGGCGGTCACTTCGACCACGGCCACATCACCGTCTTCGTTCAGCATCGTTGCGCGTTTGATTTGCATCGTGCGCATTTGCCCACTACCCGGACGTAGAAACGTTTGCGTGTAATCCTTCAAGTCGTTCGTATGTCGCAATATGAAGGAACCATGGCCAATGGGTATGGGACCCAGCACGGGCGGTTCGACAGATTGTTCACGTGCCGTCGGGCATAACGTGGCCCAGGCATATCCGAGACGGCCCATTGTGATGGCCTTGAAAAAATTCTTGAGGGTTTCTTCGGGTGAAGCGGGTTTGTCTCGAGGCAAAAAACGAAGATCTACGACGAGAAGCAGAACCGTGATGAGCGTAAAGAACCCCGCGATTGCTGCGAATGCAATCTCCATCGGTTCCCAACGTGGGGAAGGATTGTTCGAGAACACGAACGCTGTGCCCGCCAGGGCAATGACCGTGAAGATCAGGAATAGAATCGTGGGGCGCCTGAGCCTGCCGCCCGCCTCCTTCCGATCCTGCGCGACGGCGTTGGCATCTTCGAGATGCTCGTTCAACCGGGCAATGGCTTCGGAGATTGCTCCTGAAGCAATTTTCTTCTTTTTGTGTTTTTTTCTCGGCGCGGCGCTTCCAATGTCCGTTTGGGGCGGCGCATATGCATCGAACTCGTTCATCGGATGCGCATGACAACACGAATCGACGACCATGACCAGAGGATTGCCACTTGACCTACGTACCTTCTCTTGCGAAAGTCTCAAGGTGAAATCACTCTCGCTCAACATCGACCTCGGCGAACTCCCGGACGAACCCGACGAGCTTTATTCCATCGCCACAATGGTCAACATTGCCTGCGGAGGACACGCGGGCGATGCCGTAAGCATGAGGCGAGCAGTTGACTTGGCATTGACCGCTGGAGCGAAAATCGCCGCTCATCCGTCCTACCCCGATCGGGAAAACTTCGGCCGCAAATCGATGGTGATTACGATAACGAAACTCGCCTTGTCGCTGCGTTGGCAAATTTCCCGATTACAGATGATTGCTGCATTCATGGGGGGATCGGTTTTCGCGGTCAAACCGCACGGCGCATTGTATCACGATGTTGCAGAATTGGGGGTCGCTGCCGAGATATTGATTACGGTCTTGGAAAGCCTCCCAGGTACGAAGTTGGTTGTCGTCGGACCGCCGAATTGTATTCTGCGAGAAAAAGCACTCGAACGAGGATTCACGTACCTGGATGAAGGTTTTGCCGACCGAATGTATTTTGCCGACGGACAGCTCGTTCCTCGATCAGAACCTAATGCATTGCTGACCGATCCTGTCGAAGCAGCCGCCCAAGCCTTGCGTCTTGCTCATACCCAACAATTCGACACGTTGTGTGTGCACGCAGATACGCCGAATGCGCTTTCCGTTGCTCGCGCCGTTCGAACGGCTCTCATCGACGCCCAGTTGCTCGATCGAGGGTAATTCGAGATGTCGCCCCGTTATTTACCTTATGGGCAAGCGGCCGTGTATCTTGATCTCGACGTGGAACATGCGCCCGATCGTGTTCGACGCACACACGGTTTGGCGAGCGTTTTGCGTCACCGATTTCCGCAAGCGGACATCGTCGTGGGTGGAGGTGTCATCGTCATCATTGCCGTTGGCAAAATTTGTGTCGACGATGTCGCTACGGTCGTGGCGAATGTCCCGACGGACGAGCTCAGCGACGATTTTTCTTGCCAAACCCACGTCATTCCCGTTGTTTTCGATGGCCCCGACATCGATGAAGTTTCGCAACGGGTAAAACTTGCGCCCGACGAAATGGTGCAATGCTTGACCAAAAAAACACTCGCTGTGGATTTGATTGGTTTTTTGCCCGGATTTGGTTACCTCGGGCCGCTCGATCCGCGCCTCGTCTTGCCACGCCGTAAAACGCCCCGGCCGCGGGTGCCGCCAGGAAGTCTAGGAATCGCTGGTGGTTTTGCAGGTATTTATCCGTTTGTTTCACCCGGTGGTTGGAATCTTCTCGGGCGTGCCGAAGGTGTGACACTTTTCGATCCAGACCGCGAACGCCCGTTTCTTTTTGCACCAGGCGATCACGTTCGTTTCGAAGCCATAACGGCGACGGACGTTCCACCAATCGCTCCCATCAAATCTGTCGACAAAATCACAATCCCCGATAACCCTGCATTGGTCGTGGAAGTTGCTCCCGCGTGTGCCACCATTCAAGATGCAGGACGCGCAGGACGATTGCATAGCGGAATGCCGCCGTCCGGACCGCTCGATCCAGACACGTTTGCCGCGGCAAACCTTGCGGTGGGTAATGAATCGGGCGAAGCGGCCATTGAAGTGACGCCCGGAAGACTTGTCGTGCGGGCGTTCCGAAACGTTGTGGTATCGCTCGATGGAGACGAACCCGTACGACTTTCGGAGGGTGATCGGCTCGAAGTCAAGGAAACCCATCGAGCAGTTCGTTATTTGGCTCTGCGTGGAGGCGTCGACGTGCCGCTCGTCCTCGGCTCGCGATCCACGCTTCTCGTCGCGCGTGTAGGTGGTTTTGCTGGACGAACTTTACGTAAAGGCGACGTACTCGGTATTGCCGATCGCGCGGTGCGTGAATTGCCAACGGATTCTTTTGCGATTCCGGAAAACACAGATGTCGTTGAAGTCGTCATTGACCCCGGACCGCATCTCGAAAGGTTTCCCGTTCAAGCGCTGGACGTGTTGTTGGCGACGACGTATCGCATTTCGACGCTCGTCGATCGCGTCGGCGTGCGACTCGACGGAGACAAGATCCCTCGTCAAGGTGGCGACTCTGCGCTTCCAGTGCCGATGATTCGAGGAGCTGTGCAAATCGCCACGGATGGTACGCCCATTGTTTTCGGCCCGGACCATCCAACCACGGGAGGATATCCTGTACTGGCGGTTGTGCGGCGTTTGTCGTGGGGAGGTTTGGCGCGGCAGAGGTCAGGGAATGCCGTGCGGTTCGTGCTGGGCAGCTAATTCGTCCACGATGGAAACCCCACCGAGAGTCGACTTGTAACAGGTTGAACGCGGAGCGTTCAACCAATGTCAGGGAAAGTGTTTCGACATAAATGTCGAAACACTTTCCCTCTATCTGGTTTACGATGGGGGCTTCGCCCCCCAAACCCCGCATGTGTCCGTGGTAGCCTCTTCCTCATGTTGAACACCCGCCTTTTTCTTGTTCTATCCATTCCCATCTGGCTTGCCGCGTGTGGACCCGATGAGCTTTCGTCGACCGGATCCTCCACGTTGGGCTTATCGAGCTCCGCTGCGTCGAGTGGCGGGGGTGGTCAAGGTACTGGCGGGCAAGGAGCTGGTGGAGAAGGCGGTTCGTCCGCGACGACCATTGCCGAAATCGTCACGGAGCTTTCGACAAACCTCGACGGTACGCTTGACAAATACGCGGCTCTCAATGGCTGGCCCATGTTTGTCGAAGATGGATTCTTGTTCGTATCGAAAGACCCGAGCCTTGATTTGGTTGCCGGCGACCATGATCAATGGGTCGGTACCGCTATGAAACTGGAAGGCAATTTTCGATGGGTCCACCTGAAAGTTGCGTATGGTACTCGATACAAATTCACCAACAAGACCATTTGGGCCGCCGATCCTTGGGCGCGTTCCTATACGTATGACGCCAATGGTGAAATGAGCATCGTTCGACCAATCGCGGCGCACTTGGATCGATTTTTTCGCATCGGGAATGCTCAAATACCCGCGCGAACCGTGAATGTCTGGGTTCCTGTGGAAAAACCAACCCACGTCCTTTACGTACACGATGGCCAAAACTTGTTCGATCCCGCGGCGGCGTACGGCGGCTGGGCCCTGCAAGACAGCGTTCCTCTAGCCATGATGCTCGTCGGAATCGATAACTCCGGCGAAGGACGCATGTTCGAATACACGCATGTTGAAGACAAAATCGATCTCAATGGCGACGGTACCGACGAAGTCTGGGGCGGCAAAGGCGATGCATATGCGGATTACGTCAACACGTCCGTCCGTAAACTCGTTGCCGATCGTTATGGCGAGCCGGCCATTGTCGGCACGATGGGCTCGTCGCTTGGAGGGCTCATCAGTTTTCACATCGCGGATCGTTTTCCTGGACAATACAAGTACGCCGCAAGTTTGTCAGGGACGTTTGGTTGGGGAAAAATCGGGGCAACGTCGAAAAGCGACACGATGATCGAACGGTACGTGTCTCACGGACACCGATCGACGTTCCTGTTCCTCGATTCAGGCGGCGGCGATCCGGGTTTGTCGCAGCAGCAGAACGAAGCGAAGTGCGTCGACAGTGATGGCGACGGCATCAAAGACGACAACACAATTGGCGACAATGCTTGCGAGAACGCGCAGATGCGCGATGCGCTCGTGGGCGTCGGTTACAAAGTTGGCGTCGACGCGTTTCACTGGTGGGAAGCCGGCGCTCAGCACAACGAAGCCGAATGGCGCGCACGCGTTTTCCGGCCGATGGATCTGTTCGCCGGCTTTTGACGTCACACGTTGCAGAGGTTGTTTTGCAGGCGTCGCGAGCGGCGCGAGTCTAGGGAGGGCGGCGGAAGCGTACATCGTACGCTGAGCAAGCCCGACCGACGATTCGCGACGCGTAGCAGCCTGCGGAACAACCTCTCAATGCTTGAGCGAGATGTCTGCAAGCGCCATGCGCGCATCGTTGATGTACGGACTATCCGGGAACCGCCGAATGAACCCGCGTAGCGTCGTCTTCGCGTCGTTCCAGGCCTGAATGTCGATGAGACATTCGCACAACAAGAACATCGCATCGTCGACCACTTCGCGATCGGGCGACGCTTCCGAGAGCTGCATCAGGATCGGGATCGCATCGCGTTGCCTTGCCAATTTGCGATACGCGCGTGCCAATTGCAGACGCGCAGAAGGCACGTGAGACGCGCTCTCTTTCAGTCGAATCGCTTCCTCGAACGCCACGGCTGCTTCATGCCAACGTCCAGTGCGTAGATGATCGAGCCCGTTCTGATAACTCTTCACGCCAAGATCGGCGCGTGCCGAATCGACCGCATCCGTGAAGAACGCGACTTCCGCGCGCGACAACGGTTCTTTGCGCAACGCCTCGAAGCCTTCGATGATCTCTTGCTTCCGACCTGCTCGTATCAGTTCGTAAAACGCAGTCGCCGCAGACTCCGCACGAAGTCGATCATCAAACCGACGCTGCATGTCTTTGATGTCGGTTTCGAGCTTCGTGACCTTGTCTTTGGCTGATCGAGTTTCCCCCTGCACGACGTCGATGCGCGCATCCCATGCAAGTTTTACGATGACGCAGACGACGACCACAAACAGCAGATTTGCCCCCGCGCTGTTCCAAATGGCGCGCCGCTCAAAGGCGATCTGACGCTTGGATATCGTCTTGAGGTCGGCAGCGAGCGCGTTCGTGAGGTTGTTCGTCTTGATGACGAGCCCGCGTGATTCGACGATTTCACGCTTGATTTCTCGTAGTTCGTCGTCGAATCGATCCATGGTCTCGTTACGGCTTGGTGCGCCGCTACTTTCTCTGTGCTAATGGGGGCGCCCTAATCAAACGCCCTCGAAACGGTACCAGGAACGCACCGCATGGCCACGACCGACGACATCCGAAAAGGCCTCAAGATGATGCTCGAAGGAAGCAAGGATCCCTTCATCATCATCGACGCTCAGTTCGTCAAACCCGGCAAAGGACAGCCTTTCACACGGGTGAAGTTGAAGAACATTGCGACGGGCTCCGTCCTCGAAAGAACCTACAAATCAGGTGAAAAAGTCGAACTCGCCGACGTCGAGCAGAGGGCCATGCAGTACATCTATCCTGATGGTTCCGACTTTGTGTTCATGGACCCGGCCTCGGGTGAGCAGTTCACGATCATCGGCGACAAGATCGGCGACGACGCCCGATGGCTCAGCGATGGCATGAACATCGACGTCACGCTTCACAACGGTCAACCCATTGGTGTCGACATTCCCGCCAACGTCGTCCTGCAAATCACGGCGTGCGAACCGGGCATCAAAGGTGACACTGCCAGCGGTGCAACCAAGCCCGCGACGCTTTCCACCGGCGCGGTCATCAACGTCCCGCTCTTCGTGAAAGAAAACGAGTGGGTCAAGGTCGACACGGCCGATGGTAAGTACCTCGAGCGCGTGAATCGCTGATCGAAACCCGCATCACGAAGCCTCGCCGAGTTTACGCGGGGCTTTGCTCGTCCTTTCGACCTGTCACATCGCGTGCTTCAATCAACGTGCGTATCGTCGCGCGAGGGCCTTGGTTTGTCCAAAGCAGTGCCCAAATTCAAGCAGTTGGTCGAAGGCGTCGACTTCTACAAAGAAGCCGACAAGGTCGTCTTTACGTCTGTGTATCACTTGAAGCGCGGCTACTGCTGTCATTCGAAATGCCGTCATTGTCCGTATGGATTGGGTGTGGCGCAAGCTTTTCACATCGACATTCAGGGTTTGTCCGGTATCGCCTCGACGGTTCAACCGATTGACCCAACGGGCCCAAAGGGAGATAGCTAGGACAAACCGCGGTCTCTTTCATCGCGTTCTCAGGCCCGTTCAGGTACAAGCAAATACCATGGGTGTCCGATCCGGCTGAGCCGACCGCGGTGCACCACCCCGGTTCGTGCTGGGGAACCTTGTTTGTCTGGTCAACCGACAAAGTTTATGTCGGTGAAGCGAGGAGTTTTTCGATGCGAACAGCTCAGTGGATCGTGGTAGCGGGCATTGGTCTTGCGGCACTTTGGGGTGGATGCACGGTGGACGTCACCAGCAGCCCCAGCAGCAGCAGCACAGGCGACGCGAGTACGAGTTCGAGTACGAGTTCGAGTTCGACGTCCAGTTCGGGCAAACCCGACTGCTCCGGCCTGTTCAATATGCCCACCGAGTGTGGGTTGTGCGCAGAAGCGCAGTGCTGCGTCGACCTCGACAAATGCAGTCTCGACGCCACGTGTTTTGATTGCTTCATCGGCGGCCCTGCTTGTGATCAGAACCATCCACTGCTTGCGGACATCGGTCAGTGCACCGACGTCCTGTGCATGACGGAGTGTGCACCGGCTCCCATCGATTACCCTCAAGGCACTGCGGCATGCGACGCGCCCGCTACGTCTGCAAGCAAAGGCGCTTGCGTCACGCTGGGTGGAAACGCGGCATGCAATCCCGTGACCAACGAGGGATGCAACACAACCGCTGGCGAAACGTGCGACTTCACGGGTGACGGCAGGTTTGGTTGTTTCCCGGCTCCGAACGAAGTGCCGATCTGCGGAGCATGTGACAACGCCAAGGGCCCGTTCTGCAGCATTGGGCTTACGTGCATTGATGGCAAAAAGTGCGCTCGTTACTGCTGCGATGACGCGGACTGCGGTCCTGGCGCTTTGTGTAGCGGAGCGTATCCCGCGAACACGGGCACCGTCGGCGCATGTGTCGATGGTGGCGGCGGAGCCGGTGGAGGTGGCGGCGGCGGCGGAGCCGGTGGATCTGGCGGCGGCGGCGCCGGCGGAGCTGGCGGCGGCGGCGGAGCCGGTGGCATGGGCGGTGCGAGCTCGACCAGCAGCAGCACCAGCAGCAGCACCAGCACCTCCACCAGCGGCATGGGCGGCATGGGCGGCATGGGTAGCTCCAGCTCCAGCACGAGCACAAGCACGAGCACGAGCACGAGCACGAGCACGAGCACGAGCACGAGCACGAGTTCGACTAGCAGCACCGGCTCCAGTTCGAGCGGCATCTGATTCTTCGAGGCCGTTTCATTCGGCCTCCGGTGCACTTGCACCGGCACCTCACCCCCCAGCCCCCTCTCCAACTTCGCGGCTTTGCCGCTACGTGGAGAGGGGGAGCCGGAAAAACGAAACTCTTTTCCCCCTCTCCAACGCCGCAACACGCGGTGATGCGGAGTTGGAGAGGGGGGTAGGGGGTGAGGCGCATTTTACGAGGGGCGCCGGGGTGAACTCACACGAACTTCTGGGATGAACATCTAGCGTGACGATACCGTGTCTGCTGCCTCGAAAACCAAGCATCGTGTGAGCCGTTGGGCAGCTTCGGCAATCGTCGCTCTGTCATTTGTTTGGACGTTTGTCGTGGCCACACCCGTTGGTGCTCAAACGGTGCTTCCTGACGAACCTACGGCGAAAGCTCGTTCCGCTTACGAGCGAGCTGAACGCGCCGCGACGGATTTGCAGTTTGCCGATGCTCTTGCGGCGTACGATCAGGCGATCGCACTCGATCCGAGCGCACCCTTCGCGCGTATCGCACGGGCTCGTGCGCTTGATCTACGCACGCACGCAGAAGGCGACTTCGTACCTCTTACGCGGCTCGAATCTGTACGTCGCAATCCTGTGGCAACCCGTGCCGAAATTGAAACACTCGCGCATGATGCAGTGCATTTTCCACAAGGGCGCGTGCGTTCCGAAGCGCAACTGGTCGTTGCGGAAGCGTTTTGGCATCGGTTTGGCTCGCCAGACCTTGCGGCTGGCGCGCTCGATGCAGCTCTTTCCGATGCGTCTGCCGATCGTCTCACCCGAGCGCTTGCGGTGAGCGAACTCGTTGCGCTCGAACGTGAACGAGGGCGCCTTTATGCGGCCGCGCTTGTGGTTGAGCGTTTCCCTGATCTCGCGCCGAATCTACGTGCCGAAGTGCGCAGGCTCGTGCGTCGCGTGTGGATCGGTCGTATCGCGACAGGCTTCGTGGCAGCGGTTTTGTTGATCGGCATCGTTGCCGTCGTGCGTGCGATTTTCTGGCACCGTCGTGACGCTGACGCAGTTCTTCGGGCTACGGTGCAGGCGCGATCGGTTGCGTTTGCGCTCTACATCGGAGGTGCCGCGTCGATGCTCGTGCGACTCCACGGCGAAGGTGACGTGCGGCCATTTCTGTGGCTTGGTTTTGGCGTATTGGCGATCGACGCTGCTGCCCGCGGGTGGCGTTTGGGGTTTGTCGACGAACGAAATCGAGCTCGCGTGGGTCGTGCGATTACTTGTGGCGTCGCGGTCCTGGCGATTGCATTTCTTTCGCTTCAATACGCGGACGCGTCCTACTTGGAGACCCTCGGATTGTGAACACGCAGCGTATTTCGTGTCCTCTATCGTTTGCAGGACGTTTGCAGGTTGCAGCGGTGTTCGGATTGGCCATCGCCGCCATTGCGTATGCATCGGTGCGCGTTCTCGATTTCGTTCTTTTTCCCGAACCCAACCCTGTGATCGTCATTTGGACCGATCGTAGTCGCTTCATTTGGCGCGTGTTGATCGCCTCGTACTTGGGTGGCGCTGGCGCTTTTGGTGGGTACGGTTCGGCTTTACGAACCCCGGAAACCATCGTCACTTGCACGGAAAGGCTCATTTTTTGTGCCGGAGCCTGTTTGCTTTTGCAAGCCGTTTTTGCTCCCTGACGAAACACAAAATGTTCGCATCGACAAACGAATATTTGCCGAAGCCTAGCTACGTCCAGAAAATCAACGAGCCGTCAGGCCTCGATGAGACCCTTGCGTACCGCGATTCGTGTCAATTCCACCGCGCTTTTGCAGCCGAGTTTTTGATAAATGCGCACGCGATGCGTTTCCACTGTTTTCGGGCTGATCATCAGGTGCGCCGCCGTCTCCCGTGTCGAACTACCCGTTGCTAGCAGCCGCAACACCTGACGTTCGCGACTCGTGAGCGTATCGAGTCCCCCAGTTCCTTCCGACGTAGGCTTGCGCATTCCACGAACCACGAACCCCGCAATACGTGGACTCAGCGGCGATTCACCCACGTGAATACGTCGAATCCCATCAATGACTTCAGTGACTTCTGAAGTCTTGACGAGGTACCCCCGCGCTCCAGCACGCAGCGCTTCCGTTACGCGATATTCGTCGTCGTATCCGCTCAATACGAGCAGTTTTGCGTAGGAATGCAGTGTTTGCAGCGCACTCAGCAATTCGATCCCATCACGATCGGGAATGTTCAGATCAACGAGCACGACATTGGGTTTGGCCTCGGGAAGTTCGCGAAAAGCTTCCATCGCCGTACCCGCTTGACCCGTCACCACCATCCCGCGTTCCGCACTAAGTGCCCGTGCCAAACTGTCACGTAGGACGGGGTGATCATCAATGAGGAAAACGCGAATCGTGTTCGCATCGGACGTGTTCGTATCGGACATGAGAAAAGCCACCCTTGCGACCATTGGGCCTCACCAACATGCCCCTGTCAAGTTCAGTCCTAGTCAGGCCCACACTTATCCATGTGTCAGGAATTTCCTGATCTTGTCATCCTGCGGAATCCTGGATACAGTTGTGGTTTTTACGTCCCGGGCGTTTCATCCACAATGAAGTGATGAGTTTCACGTGGCTGATTTTCGTGAAGTGTTAGCAGCAAAGCAGCCGCGGGCACCTCGACCATCGATGTGTGTCCAATGTGCTCGGAATGCCATCTCGTTCGCACATCGATGACGAAACCAGACTCACGTTACCGAACACGCTTGCTTGACGCTTGTCAGTGAAACGTGGACCGGAGCATGGCGTTAAAGCATACTCATGTGTGGAGAGAGCGCGGATGAACGGCCAAGAATTTTTAGCCGAGCTCGAGTGGCAGGGGAACGAGGTGCCGATCTGATCATTTCGGCGATGAACGTTTCGCGTGCATGTGCCAACACGAAACGTGCGGCCGATGATCCGCAAATCATTTGACCTCCAACGATTATTCGAAACGCTGGCGAACGTCGAACGTCGCTGATCTTGCGAACGTTCCGAGAGTGCACACACCCGCGGCATGGTTCTCGCGATGCGGACGAACCATGCTCGATGCCCCCGCGATTCGATCTGCGGAAACGTCTCGGCTGCTCGATCCCCAGAGCGCCGCACAAGAAACCGATCGCGTGTTTCGGTTCATCGTGTGGAACTGGAACGTCGCGACAAACCTGGAACAAGGCGCTGCTCTGCTCGACATCGCCAGCTGCCTCGACAAACTCGTCGGTTCCGGGACACGGTTGGCCATTACTACGAAAAATGATGCGGCAAGTTTGTCGTGCTTGACTAACCTCATTCAGGCTGCATTTCGGCGTCGGATTTTCCTCGTCACGGAAGACGGAGGGGCGGTGCTGGGATTCGACCATCGCGGTGCACCCGTAGAAATCGCTCGGCATGTGTTTTCAAGTCGACCAGATGCGATGAAGCATTTGCTTGATCATGAAATACATCCTCTCGGCATCGATCCGACGCAGATACTTGTCCTCAATGATTCGTCTGGTGCAATTTCAGCGTCGACTGGTGCCAATGGAGCAGATGTGGAATGCTTGCCGGGTTGTATTGGCGCTTCGATTTCGCCGCATTGCGAACTTGCTCATGTCGCGCAAATTCTACGCCATCAAACGGATATCGACGAGCGTCTTGGGCCTTTTGCGCCACCACGTGATGCAGGGTGGGCGATTATCGAGAGTGGTTTTGACGTCGCGCGCGAACACGAAATCGAATCGCTTTTGGCCATTGCCAATGGTTATGTCGGTGTGCGAGGTTCCATTGCCGAAGGAAGCGAAGTATCGCGGCCGGCCACGTTTCTTGCGGGCGTTTTCGAGCAATCTTCGGATGTCTCGCCGGTCCCGGAACTCGTCATTGCCCCGGATTGGGGGCGACTTCGCTTTACCATTGAAGGTGAACCATTTTCGGCCGCGAGCATGGCGATGCGCCACCATCACCGCACGCTCGATTTACGCCGCGGAGTGATTTTACGCGAGGGAATCGCGACGGGCAGTGGAGGACACACGACCGAAATTCGCACGTTACATGCGGCATCTGTGGCCAGCCTGCATTTGTTGCTCGAATTCGTCGCAATCGTCCCGAAAAACTTTTCCGGTACGGTGCTCGTCGATGCCATTCTTTCGGGGGACGTGAAAAGTGAAAGTGGTCGAGCGCATTGGAATGGATTCGAGTCGCGCAATTGCGGGCGTGGGCCCATGCTCGTGGGAACGACGAATGGTGGTTTGCGGCTTGCCGTCACGTCCCATACGTATGCTGCTGATTCTGAAGAATTGATTCTGAATTGCAAACGAGAATTCGGTCCAACATGGGCGACGGAGCGATGCGAATTTAGGGTTCGTCTGGGCCAAGCGAGCGTGCTCCACCGAGTCGTGGGATTATATTCGTCACGTGATGAAGGAGACCCTGTCGAGCGTGCGGAAGCATTAGAAAATGAATATGCGCACACGTCTTCGATAACGCTGCTCGAAAAACATGCCGCGGTATGGGCGGAGCGTTGGCAACGAGCGAACATTGAAATCGATGGCGCCCCCAAAATCGAGCGAGCGTTGCGGTTTGGCATGTATCACTTGCTTGCGGCGGTGCATCCCACCGATCCCCGAACGTCCGTCGGTGCCCGCGCGTTATCCGGCGAAGCATATCGAGGGCATATTTTCTGGGATACCGAGATTTTCATGCTGCCTTTTTATGCCCACGTCTGGCCCGAAGCCGCACGAACATTATTGCGGTATCGATATCGAACGTTGGATGGCGCTCGCCGCAAAGCCAAGAATCTTGGTTATCGAGGCGCGCTTTATGCATGGGAATCCGCGGATACCGGTGATGAAACGACGCCCAGCATGGTGGTGACTCCGTATGGAGAAATCATTCCCATCCTCTCGGGTCTCGAAGAACATCACATCAGCGCCGATGTGGCCTACGCCGTTTGGTCGTACGTGCGAGGAGCGGCCGATGACGAATTTTTGCGTCGCGAAGGAGCGGAAATTCTGATGGAAACTGCGCGATTTTGGGCCAATCGCGTAAATGTGAAAAGCGACGGTTTTTTTCACATCGATCGTGTCATTGGACCGGACGAATACCACGAAAGTGTCGATGACAACGCATTTACCAATTGGATGGCCCGGAAAAACCTATTTATGGCGGCGGCCATTGCTCGTGAACACGGCCAAGCCGTGGCGTCTTCTCTTGGCGTGACCGCGAAGGAAGTCGACGAATGGCAACACATTGCCGCGCATATGTACCTCGGCCTCGACGAACAGTTGCAGATCATCGAACAACACCGCGGGTTTTTCCAACTAGAACACGTCGACTTGGCGTCGTTCGCGCCACGTACGGTGCCGATGGACGTCTTGCTGGGCCGCCCTCGAACGCAGGCTTCGCAAGTTGTCAAACAAGCCGATGTCGTGCAAATAATTGCCCTGCTTTGGGACGAAATTGATCCGCGTGTCCGACGCAAAAGCTTCCTGTATTACGAGCCGCGCACGGCCCATGGGAGCTCTTTGTCGCCAGGGATCCACGCGTTGGTCGCTGCTCGTCTGGGCTACTTGGACCTCGCCGCTCGTTACCTCAACCAAACGGCCGACATTGATCTCGGTAACAACATGGGAAATTCCGCCGGCGGAGTGCACGCGGCAGCCATGGGCAGCTTATGGCAAGCCGTTGTGTTTGGCGTGGCTGGGTTGCGGCAAGATCTAGACAACCCCGACCGCTTGTTCGTCGAGCCAAACCTCTTGCCGGGCATGCGTCGCGTCTCGCTTCCTTTTGCGATGCGCGGTCGTCTGCTGCAGTTTCACGTGTGTCGTCACGCCATCGAACTGCGGATTGAAGAGGGACCTGCGCCCATCGAGGTCATGGTGGCTGGACCGGCAGGGGCCTTGCAAGGCGTGTTCGCGGAGCCCGGTAGGACGTACGTGACGCAACGCGCGAGCGACGGTTATTCCGCATGGGAGGAGACGACGTCATGACTCGGCACACAGTTCCGGAAATACACTTTGAGCACAAACATTCACCACAAAGCGAACGAAGGCCGATGCGTCCACGCGTTCTCGTGGCGCTCGATAAAAGTGCCGCACCCGGTGAATCGATTGCGATGGGACGCCTTGTCTCGTCCGCTATGCAGCAGCCGCTACACGGCGTGTTTGTCGCGCAGTCGCCGACGATGGCGAGTGACGTGCCGCGAATTTTGCAACTGCCCATGCAGGCCCTCGAAGGTTTCGTACTCGATGTCGAAGAGGGTGATCTTGCCGGGCGTTTGCTGGAGATTTCGGGCCTGCATCCGACGGCATTTTTGATCGTGGGAGCTGATCCGAGTGCGGGCGACAAACTTGGTGTGGGGTCTGTCGCGGCACGAGCCATCGAAGAGTCGAACGCGCCCGTTCTAGTGGTGCGTCCGGGTGCAACAGCAAAACTTCAACGTATTCTCGTGCCACTCGACGGAACGCCGAGCACAGCGAGCGCTCTCGAGCCCGCAAGCGAACTGGCGCGTGCCGTGGGTGCATCGCTGGACATCGTCCTCGTCGGCGAAGCTCATCACCCCCATGCGCAAGCGGAACATGGAGCAATGGCTCCGCCGCAATACGTCGATCAACCCCATCACGAATGGCCAGCCTTTTCTTGTGAATTCGTCGAGCGATTCGTACGCACCCTCGGACATTGTCCGTCCGATGTTCCGATGCGCTTTTTTTTGGGCACAGGTGACCCTGGAGAGGAGATTCTCCGTTATGCCAGCATGCTTGGTTCGGATTTGGCCGTTCTGGTGTGGCATGGCCTCGCAAGTGCGCGACATGGCGCGATTTTTCAGTCCGTCGTCCGCCGAGCGAACTGTCCGGTCCTCATTTTGCGCTCGCACTAAGTCGACGACCTTCGGGCGGCAAGCGGAGGCGGGTGGTATCCTCTCGGCAGCAAACATGCCTGCACGAAAACTAACCAGCCACGAATGTCACAAGCGTCTTTCGCCGGCCGAATTGTCGTTCAAAACGACAGATGACGTCGAGCCGGTTTCCGGAATTGCGGCGCAAGAACGAGCGCTCGAGGCGTTATCCTTCGGTTTGGATATTCGACATGCACGTTTTCACGTCGTCGTCGTGGGACCTTCGGGTTCGGGAAGAACATTTTGCGCGCGACAAGTTGCGCGACGAATTGCTTCCACATTGCCGACGCCTGATGACATTTTACTTTTGCCAAACCCCGATCGCCCAAACGAACCAACGGTTTTGAGCCTTCCCGCGGGTGATGGACGGCCATTTACCGAAGCACTGGAAGGTCTCTACGTCACGCTTCTCGAAGGCATTCGTGGAGCTACGGAAGGAGAAAGGTGGAAGCAAGCTCGAGCGCGTGCGCAAAGGCGTGTGGAAGCTGAAGAAGCAAGACTCGAAGAAGAACTCAAAACACATGCGCAATCGTTTGGACTCGAAGTCAATCGAGTGGGGCGTGAATTCCAAGTTGCGCCAGTGGAAAATGAAAGTCCTTCGAGCGAAGCGTTACGATCGGTTACGTCGGCGATCGATGCGTTCGAGGATCGATTGGCGTCGGTTCAAGACGACGGGGACGCGGAATTGCGCGTGGCGACGAAGCAGTTTTTGTGCGACGCGATCAAGGGTTGTTTCGTTCCCGTACGTTCCCGATTCGAATCGCGTCCGGAATTGATGGCATTTTTGACGGATGTCGAAACACTCGTGACGCGAAAAACGCGTCTCATTGTCGACGAGCCTGGAGGCGACGAAGCGCCCACGCTTTTGCGTGGTGTCGTCGTTCCGACGTTATTGACGGAGCACAAGCCGGGCTCGGGTGCACCCGTCGTCGAAGTTCCCTATCCGACGTTGCCTGCTCTTTTTGGGCGTAGTCATGCTCCGCCGGATACCGGAAAGCCGCCGGAACCTGGATTTGCCGTCGCCGGGGCGCTGCATTTGGCCAATGGGGGATTTTTGCTTTTGCCTGCCAATGCTTTGTTGAAAAATGAAGCACTCTACGAGCAGCTCAAAGCGTGTTTGTTGGCTGGCAGATTCATCGTTCCGGAACACAATCCCACGTATTATCGTGGGACGAGCGAAGAACTGCTGTTTCCGCCCATGCCGCTCGATTTGAAAGTCGTGCTGATTTCCAGTGCCGAGCTTTATCAAGAGTTGCACGAAGCGGACCCGGAATTCTCACAACTCTTCAAAGTACAAGCGCGTTTCGATAGCACCATGCCGCTTGGTGCAGCGCTCGCGGCGTATCCGTCATTTTTGGCCGACGTCGTGCGTGAAAGACGTCTTTTGCCGCTCACGGCGGACGCCGTGACGGAATTGTTCTTTTATGGTGGGCGTGAAGCTGAAAGTCAGCGCAAAGTGACGGCACAATTGGGGCTTTTGGCAGAAGTCGCGACAGAAGCAAGCTATCGAGCGTTACGCAAAGGTTTGACCGTCGTGGATGGCGCGGGCATTCTCGCCGCGCTTGGCGCTGCACAACGCCGTAGTGACCATTTCCGCGAACAGGTCCACGAACTTCTCGCGGATGGGACGATTCGTATTGAAACTACGGGAAAACGCCTGGGGCAAGTCAATGCTATATCGGTTTTGAGCGATGGTCCGGTGACGTTTGGCCGACCTTGTCGGGTGACGGCTGTGGTGTATCCAGGTACCGAAGGGCCGGTGAACATTGCGCGCGAAGTAGAAATGAGCGGGCCGCTGCATTCCAAAGGTGTGCTCGTGTTGTCGGGTTTCTTGTCGTTACGGTTTGCCCAAATTCGTCCGCTTTCGTTTGGCGCGTCGCTCGTGTTCGAACAGACGTACGAAGCAGTCGATGGCGACAGTGCGTCGGCGAGTGAATTGTTTGCACTGTTATCGGCGCTCAGTGGATACGCATTACGCCAGGACATGGCGGTGACGGGAAGCGTCGACCAACAAGGAAGCGTCTTGCCGGTAGGTGGCCTCAATGAGAAAATCGAGGCATTTTACGATTTGTGCGCCGCCAAGGGGTTGACTGGAAATCAAGGCGTGCTCATTCCCGCTGCCAATCAGTTTGCATTGATGTTGAGGTCGGACGTCATTGAAGCGATTGCGCGGGAGCAATTCCACGTGTACGTGATCAGCACGGTGGAAGAAGGAATCGAAAAACTCACGGGTTTGTCCGCCGGCGTATTCGACGACAATGGCCATTACCCGACAGGAACCGTATTCGGAGCGATCGAACAACGCCTGGAACGGTTTTTCCGGACGATGGCGGATATCGGCCGCTCACGCTGAGAGGGTGTTCCACAGGCGGCTTGGCCGAAAGAAACGTGCGGGGGGGGGGTGTCCCGCACGGTGTGAGGGGGCGCCCCCCACCCCACCAGCGTTGCGCACGCCACCCCCCAGGAAACCCCCCCGAACACC
>JANORL010000605.1:0-20031 GCA_031415295.1 Polyangiaceae bacterium
GCCGCCTGGAAATCGCGCCGTACCACTGGCGTCGTTCAACATCGGCGTCGAGATCGCCCAGATTGCCGTGGTATGCCTCGCATGGCCCCTGCTCGTTGCCCTAAAACGACGTTTTCCTACGAAAGACGTGATCACGTGGGGCTCGGCTGTCGCGTTGGCCGCTGGAACCTACGGATGCGTGTCACGTGTTTGGGGCTGAGATGAAGCGACGACATCAATAAGCACGAGGCGAATGGCTGGTGGCCATAAGCGCCGACGTAATCATGATCGAGCACGAACCCATTCTCGCGCAAGAGGACACAAGTGCTCTTTTATCACGGCGCCCCTTGACAATCGGGAAGCTTTTTGCTTCCATCCTGAATCGATGCCTAAAATTCCTGCTTCGAATCACAAGCTGAAGCGACCAGCATTCCGAGGGTTGCTGTTCGCGGTGTTCATGGCAGTCTGCGCCTTGTTGTCCTCTTCAGCACAAGGAGTCTCTGACGACAAGGAAACAATCCCGTGCAGTCTTTGTTGCGAGGTGAAAATGCGGAACTGCCTCAAGAGATGCAAGTTGCCGCGGCCTCTTTGCATCTTTTGCGGGCCCGGGGACTGCATGGAGTCATGCCTAGCCAAGGGGAATCCAACTGAGGCTTGTGAGAAGCTGGATTAGATACCTATAGCGAAAAGGTTCTCGTTGGCAATACCCTCGACGCCTGAGATTGATCTCTGAATACCACCCCCAAAAATCCCAACCCGCTCGAAGCCTCACGAGAGGCCCAGAAGGCAGCTCCGACAGCTTCCTCTGCCTCGAATGCTTCGCAACTTGGTGCGGTTTTCGCGGCGGCGGGAATCTTCTCGAGCCGCGTCGCCGGCCTGATTCGCGATCGCGCGTTTGCGCATTACTTCGGCACATCCGATGCCGCCGATGCATTCAAAGCAGCACAAAGGATCCCTAATTTTTTGCAGAATCTTTTCGGCGAGGGCGTGTTGTCCGGCTCTTTCATTCCGGTCTACGCGCGCCTTTTGGGCGAAAAGAACCAGGTCGAAGCCAACCGGGTCGCGGGCGTCGTCGCGACTCTTTTGGCGATCGTCGTCTCGATTCTGGCATTGCTCGGTGTTCTGATTACGCCAATCATGATCGGCTTGATTGCGCCCGGTTTCGAAGGCGAAAAGCGGCTTCTGACGATTCGGCTGGTGAGGATTCTTTTTCCGGGAATCGCCCTTCTCGTCATGTCTGCTTGGTGCTTGGGGATCCTCAACAGCCACCGCCGATTCTTTCTTTCTTATGCGGCGCCCGTCGTTTGGAACCTCGCCATCATCGGCACGCTGCTCGTTTTCGGAGGTCGGCAAACTCAAATTGATCTCGCCGTCACGACTGCGTGGGGAATGGTCTTAGGCTGTTTTTTGCAGCTCGCCGTTCAATTGCCAACCGTCTACAAACTCCTTACCAACTGTCGACCCTCGGTTGATTTCCGCTCCAAGCACGTGCAGAACGTTCTTGGCAGCTTTGGCTCCGTCGTCATCGCACGAGGTGTCGTGCAGATCAGCGCCTACGTTGACAACATGCTCGCGAGTCTTTCACATGCAGGCGCGGTGGTGGTCCTGAGTTATGCGCAAACGTTGTCTCTTTTGCCCGTGAGCGTTTTTGGCATGTCGGTATCGGCCGCGAGCCTGGCTGAGATGGCACGCTTGCGCGGAGAGGGCGCGCAAGCCTCGACGGCCGAGTCCAACGAGGTGTTGCGGGCGCAGTTGGAGCGTGGCTTGCGTCAGATCTCTCTTTTCATTTTTCCGTCAATGGCCGCTTTCGTCGCTCTCGGCGACGTTGCTGTGGCCGCACTGTACAAGACGGGCAAGTTCTCTCAAGACCAGGTCTATTACGTAAGCGCGGCATTGGCAGGAAGTGCTCTGGGGTTAGTACCGTCTACACTGGGGCGCTTGTATTCGTCGACGTTCTACGCCCTTGAAGATACTCGCTCACCGCTTCGCTTTGCAGCAATCCGGGTCGCGCTGTCAACGTCGCTCGGCTACATTGCGGGTGTGAGGCTGCCGCGTTATTTCGGATTCGATATGTCGTGGAGCATTGCCTGCATCACTGCCACGTCCAGCATTGCCGGCTGGATCGAGCTCTTGATGCTCCGTAGCAGGCTGAACGATCGCATCGGCCGTACTTGGCTGCCATGGTCGTTTCTGTGGAGAATTAGCGTCGCGTCGCTCGTCGCTTCAGCAATTGGTGTTTTGGTGAAGACGGTTCTGGCAAATTGGATGCCCTGGCTTCCACCATTTATTACGATTTTTCCTATTTTCGGTTGTTTTGGCACAATCTATCTAGGCAGTGCCGTCCTGCTTCGAATCCCTGAAGCAACAAATGTGGTGAATCGAGTCAAACGTCGCGTCCGTGGCCGCGATTGACGCAACACGCGCCGACAAAACGCTCATCATTCACGCTGCTCGCACGCGCCCTTGACGATCTCCCGAAACATCGACGAGATGTGCGGCAGGGCCAAACCCTCGGTTCCTACGCCGCACGCCGCTTTTCTATCGTGCCCCGCAAGTGCCGCAATCACCGCCAACTCATACGCTTTCGGAGTTTTTCTCGATTGCAAGTTCACCTTCGCCAAGTCGAACGCCTTTTTCGGATCACCACCGGCATCCAGCCAAAACTGCGCCGCGTGATCTGCAAACGCCGCCGATTGTCGACCCATGAGTTCGTCATAACGCTTCGCCGCAGCGTCGACATGAACCTTCGCGCCGACTGCATCGCCTCGCGTCTCGAGTTTCATGGCCAAAACAAAATGCAATTCCGGATCGTCGGACGTGACCAACAACGGTTTTAGCAACGCCTCGGCTTCGTTCGGAGCAACAAGTCGCGCCAAATGCGCCGCAGCGTGCGCATGCACCGGCAATCGCTCGAGCGCCGCTTGGTAATACGCAATGGCCAAATCCTTGTTACCTATACGCTCCCAATATTGCCCCTCGTTAAAAAAGAGCCACGTCACGGAAAACGGAGAACTGTCGGCATTCGCCGCAAACGCCTCACGAAACGCCGTAGTCGCTTCGGTTTGTCGATCCAAATCTCCAAGCAATGCGGCCTCGAAACCAATCGAATCGATGGTTGGTCGCGCCTGTCGTGCGTCTCGAGCCAACGTCAACGCTTCGTCGAGACGACCTCGAGCTGCAAGAATCGCCGCTCGTTTGCTGCGAGTTTGCGAAGGCTTGGCACCAAGCCGTTCGGCTTCGTCGAGGTCTTTCCATGCATCGTCGAAACGATGCAGCGCCGCGCGCATCGACGCACGTGTCAGATACGGCTGCGGTTTGTCTGGCGCGTCCTTGGGCAAACTTTCGGCCATTTCGGCAGCTCGCTCGATGTCCGCGATCCGTGCCGTCATATCCCCACGTAGCGCCAACAAATCGATGAGTTGCCGCCGGCGCGCCACATCAGAATTTGCTCCAGCAAGCAATTTTTCTGAGCTCGTGATTTGTGCATCGAGATTACCCATGGCAATCTCGCCGGATGTCGTGCGACCTTGTGATTTGGAGGGAGGACGATTCGCGAAGTTCTGAGGCGTGAATGTGGAGGAGGAAGGTGCGGCCGATCCGGTGGGCTTTTCGCCTCGCGGATCGGCCTTTCTGCATGCGCTTGCCAAAACGACTACCGCAAACATCACCCACACCGCAACTGGCGCCGGAAAGCTTCGATTCATTTCATTCAGCATTCCAGCGCCAGACTGCGATCACTGCGGAGCTGCCAAATACGGGAAGGTTGTTCCCTTAGCGGCTTCGCTGATTTTGATGGTATCATCGACGCCAGTTAGCACTCCTGCAGCCAGGACCGAATAGCTGGTTTCGATGACGTCATACGCCAACGTGCGACCACCGCAATCCATATTGGGTAGCACGCCCAGGGCATTGGCTTCGACGCCGAGGTATGCACCGCACGCCGTTCCCGCCGCATTGACATACAGCCGATCGTCCGCGAGAACGCCTGCCAAGGGGGCATAACGTGACGCGTCCATCTTCGTCTTGTCAGCAGCGAGCTGATTGCCGCAATTCGCATCGAGGCTGTCGAGAATTGCCAGATTCTTCTGGATCTCCGGAAGGAAGTCCTTCCACTTCGAAGGATCTGCGCTGGTGTTGTAGGCGGCTTTGCTCGTGTCCGCCTTCTCGGGATCGGCTTCGAACGCTGCGTTGCCCGCCGTATTGATCGCCGGTCGACCCATACGATCGATCTGCGCACCAAGCGTCGGCATGACTGCCGCGCCGCCCGAACTGCTGCTACCAGAGCCAGAACCGCTGGAGCTTGACGAGCTTGACGACGTGTTCCCGACGGGTTCCTCTTCGCAACCAACTGCGGCGACAAAGAGGGTTCCAACGAATGCCAGCAACAATGTTTTGTTTTTCATGAATGCCTCACTTCTTGTGGGTGCTGGCCCAGACCGCAACGATGTTTCCACCGCCATTTACCGTCGTTTTGTCGAGTTCGACAACGATCGAGAGCACGTTGAGCGCGCCGAAGAAGTTTGCCGCGGGTGCCATACCTGCCTTGGTGCCTTGGAGTTGTCCAACGAGTACCGCCGACGTGGCAGCATCCACAGCGGGGCAGCCCGAACCGTCGAACATGAGACTTCCTGCTGCGCCGATGACCGTGGTTCTGGCATCGTTGAAGCCTTCCAAGTTGAAGTAGAATGGATCTGCCCGAAGACCGGCAAACACTTTCATCTTCATCGTATCGGACGTGAGACCAGCCGGAGCACTCGCATCGCCCTTGACAAATTCGGAGACCTTGTCACCGGGAGCGCCGAGCAAACACTCGATGGCTTGTGCCGCGTCAAACGAGCACACGATGTCCGTCTTCTCGCCGGGCATGCCATACCCGCCACTGCTCTCCAAGTGGAAAGCGTAGTGAACGGCATCCGAAAACTTCGACGTAGGCATCGCAACGGGCGAAACCGTCATGATGACCGTAAGTTTGTCGGCACTAGACGCCCACGCGTAAACATCGTTGACGTCAGAGGCCGGATCCACTTTGACGTTGGCACCGTCGCGATGATCAGCGGCGATGGCCCAGGCAGCCCCCGCCGTAATTGCGAGGGCGCAAGCGCCCTGAAGATATCTCATTTTTCGCATAGTTTCTCCTATCGAACGCAGCCATGCTGCCATGACGGTACGTTCGAACGCGGACATTGGATCGCATTACGCTTCGAAAAGATAGAAGATTCGAAGAACCTACCCCAGACAGTACGTGCGTCATGCTTTTTGCAGTTATGCAACATACTAGGCCACATCAGATGGCGCTCTCATGGTTACGTGCGAAACAACCGCTTGAATGATACGTTTTCTTGATCCTGTGCGGCACCGTGATCCGCTATTGAAGGGCGCTAAATTGCGGCCGCGGATCGAGCAATCGTCGAGTATTTAACTGAACGTTCATCGGAAGTTTTTTTGATATGGTGACGTCACGCATTCGTGTCGGAGTCGAAAACAAATGCTGACGAATTCGTGATACCCGTGCGAACGTCTTCGTGGTAGACGCGTACGAGGCCATGAGTTCGTCCGAGCATCAGGTCGCAGTGATTTCGGAATCGTTTTTAACGCGCTGGGGGCGGCGCGCGATCACGATACCCGTGACACTTTGTTTGGCATCGGGCGCGTCGATCCTTGTGCCGCTGCTGTTGCCAGTCGTGTTTGTCGTGGATCTTGTCGTTCGACGAAGGTTTGGCCTCACCCGTACGGTCCTGTTTTTGCTTTTTTTCCTTTGGTGTGAAACTTTGGGGATCCTGAGCGCGTTCGGATTGTGGATCGTATTCATCGGATTCATCGGTCGCTCCGCGGACAAACAGCGTCAGGCATTCACACGTTGTAACTCGCGGCTCCAAGCCATTTGGGTGCAGACCATTTTTTCGGCGAGTCGAGTGCTTTTTCAGATGCGACTCATGGTCGAGGGTGTTGCGCCGCCTCCGGGACGTCGCCCTTTACTCGTATTCGTGCGGCACGCGAGCACCATCGATACAGGCTTGCCGATCGTCCTCTTGTCATATCCCTTGCGGTATCAATTGCGATTCGTACTCAAGCAAGAATTGCTTTTGGATCCGTGTGTCGATATCGTGGGGCAACGCATTCCGAATCGATTCGTGCGCCGACGTGAGCGCTCGGTGGACGAAGTTGAGCGAGTGGTCGGTCTGTACGAAAACTTGAAAACCGACGATGCGGTCGTCATTTTTCCCGAGGGTACGCGTTTTTCCGAACGCAAGCGTCGAGATCTTTTGGCGCAATTGGCCACGCGCGGCCCTTCCCCAGCACTTGAATTGACAGAATCGCTGCAACATACGCTTTCGCCGCTACGAAAGGGCCCGTTGGCGCTGCTCGAAAAAAACCCTGGGTGTGATCTTTTGGTGATCGCACATCGGGGACTCGAACGCGCTACGTCTTTTGCTGCGTTCACGCGAGGAACACTTGTAGGGGCCAACATCGGTGTACGAATTTTTCACATTCCCTTCGAAGAATTGCCGAAGGATGTCGAGGAGCAGAAGCAATTGTTGACGACGCTTTGGCGCGATGTCGATCGTTTTGCGGCGGGCGACGAACCAGAAGAAAGCAAAAATTTACCAACGCGCAAACATGCCGCTTGAAAAGAAACAACGAGTGCGCTAGAAGTCGCGGGTAAAACCAAGACCCGAACATAAGAGGGTGTTCAACAGGCGTCGCGAGTGTTGTAAGGCCAAGGGAGGACGGCGGAAGCGTACATCGTACGCTTAGGAAGTCCGACCGGCGCCTTGCAATGCGCAGCAGCTGGTTGAACTCCCTCGGAGACAGGTACGCGAGATGGTGAGTATCACGAGGGGCGTAGAGGACCAAGCGTCATTTGAAGAAATATTTGGTCCCGTCAAACGCATTGGGGCGGCCAATAACGCATTTCGTCAATGTCGCATGCCCGGGGACAACTATTATTCGCCCAGCATGGAGGCGACACCCCGGATGTTTGGTGCCCGGCTTTATACGACCGGGTTTCATCCGCCCAAATCTGAGGGTACCGATATCGACGATTGGGAATCCATTGCGGAAGCAGTCACCTTTGCACGGGCACTGGCTCTGGTTCTCAAGGGTGTCATGATTTCTTCGGATACGGATTGCCCGTATTATCCGTTTGTTTTTCCAAAAAAACTGACCAGCACGACGATCAACAAGCTGGTCCACGCGGGTTTGCAGTGCAAAACGAGAAGCGCCAAAGATTTCACCGTCGAAAAAGTCAAGAACCCGGAAAGGTTTTTCTGGGATGAAGACGAAGACCCCGAAGACTACTATTCGGCCAAAGAAGTCGTCCGGTGCAAGAAGGCCGCGGCGTTGTTGAAGGCCCTCGACAGCCCGATGAGAGTACGCATGCCCGAATCGTTCGTCACGTACCCCATCTTCCTCGGGGGTATCACGGAAGCGGGGATTTTCGCCGGAGTGTGTGGCGTTCGCGCCGACACGTGATCCCGGAAAGATTCGCTTTTTCGATTCAGCATCGATTTCGTTTGTTCCGTCGCCAATCGTCGCGCCCGTGGTTGTGATAGAGTGTGCCAATGGCTTCAGTCTCCCGTCCACAACCCGCGCGCCGAATTGGCCCCCTGCCTTTTTTAGCGGCGCTTTCCATTGCGGGATGCAGCCACGACGAACCTGCGTTGCCCCTGCTTCGTAGTGCGACAATCGAGCCCAATACCAATCCCACCGTTCCACTTGCCGCCATCATTCACGTTTCGACGAACGAACTCGCAAGCGTCACCATTGACATCGTGGGCGCTGCGATTCCAACTCACGCCGAATTTCACGAACGCCGCCGGTTCCAGTCGATTCCAATCGTTGGATTGGCCCCCGGAAAAATGAATTCGATCACGATCACCGTCGAAAATCAATCCAAAGTAAAAGAATCGAAAACGCTGACATTTCGCGCGGATGCCCTTCCTCCGGATTTTCCGCCCATCCAGGTCAACCGGAGCGAACCGAAAGCCATGGAGCCTGGACTGACGCTTTTTAACGTCTTTCAATGGCATCCGCAACTGATTGGTGTCGTGGTGCCCCAAGGGTGGCTCATTGCCGTCAATGCCGCCGGTGAAGTCGTTTGGTACCATCGACCGGACGCCGTTCCGGGTGATGCTCGGCAACTCGATAATGGACATTTGCGCTACGAATACGATCAAACAGGCTTCGTGGAAATCGACGTCTTGGGTAATGTCGTCGCACGCTGGCACGCAACGGGCCTTGGAATACCCACGCCACCCGATGCCGCGACTGTTGCGAGCGACACGATGCACCACGACCTGCAAGAATTGCCCAATGGTCATTTTCTATCGCTCTCCACCGCGATGGTTCCTGCTCCACATTATCCGACGAGCGAAGCGGATGTCTTGGCATCACCAGCCGATACGACGCTCATTGTCGACAAAGTGAACGAATTCGATCGCCAGGGAAAGATCTTGCACGAATGGTTCCTGGACGACCTGGTGGATTCATACCGCCTCGGATATGATTCCCTTTCGCCATTTTGGGACACGCTTTACAAGGATCAAGTAACCGGCACCAAAGACTGGTCGCATGCAAATGCACTCGTGTATTCTGAAAGCGACGATAGTATCGTCGTATCGTTGCGCAATCAAGATGCTCTCGTCAAGTTCAGCCGAACCACAGGCAAACTAGTTTGGATCCTGGGATCACCCGCCAATTGGAAATCGCCATGGAAGGAAGCTCTGCTCACCGCAGCGCCAGGCGTGGAATGGTTTTACCATCAACATGCTCCGAAAGTATTCCCCGACGGACGAATTCTGCTTTTCGATAACGGCAATTTTCGCGCTTCGCCACCGAATGCTCGGGTCCCAGCCAAAAACAACCATAGCCGCGTCGTTGAATTCCGCATCGACGAAGCCACCAAAACCGTCAAGCAAGAATGGTCATACGGCGGCCCGGAAACGGAAATGTTTTATTCGCCATTCCTCGGTGATGCCGATGCGTTGCCTAAAACGGGCAACGTGCTGGTCACCGATGGCGGCCGCGTTACAGACAATCAAGGCGTGGCCAACGATGCAATCCTCTTGGGCCACAAATGGGCCCGAATATTCGAGGTAACGCGAGACGCCAAACCACGAAAAGTATTCGAGGTTCAGATCAAGGCGGCAATTCCTATTGGATTTGCCGGATGGTCGGTGTATCGAGCCACCCGGATTCCGTCGCTGTATCGATAGCCATCGCGATGACGACGCCCGTGATCAAACGAATCACCGTTCGATCAAATGGTGATTTTTTCATGTTTGATGAGCTCTTCGAGCGCCGTCTCCATGATGTGTCGAGCTTGAGCCGTCGCCAAATAGAGGCGATTGTGCAACTCGGCATCGGCCTTGTTGCGGTTTTGACACGACTGAGAATACCGTTCGAACGCCTGAAGGTTCGTCACGAGATCCGACAAGTGATTGGGACATTCACAATCGATACTGGATGTGATTTCCGCCAGCTTGCCCAATTGATGCGGCGTGAATCGCATCGGAGGAACGATTGATGACATCGGTCTCGAGTAGGTCCCCGAATGACTCGATGGTGGCGGTGGTGGTGTGGATCGAGGCGTCAGTACCTCGCGCACAATCACGCTCATCATTTGCGCTCGCAGAAATTCCAACCGAATGGGGGCGCGTAACGGCCGCATGTTCGGGCCACTAAGTGATGCCAGATCTTCACGGCGCGCGAATGAGTACACGGCGATCAACAATTCAGCTTGTGTCTCGCGCAAGAGCTGCTGAGGACCATCGGGCAGAGAGCCAGGCATCAACTCGATATTCGCCACGACGACTTGAGGCCGCATCACTTTGGCGTTACGAATGAGGTCCTGGACATCCTGTCCTGCCCAAACCACATCCACATCGCCGAGGCCATTGGGCCTTTCGCGGAGCTGCAACGGCAATCGATCATCGAGAATCGCGACTTTTACCATGACCGTACTTTCAGAGCTGATGCGTTGACACGTGGCGCTTGGGTCGGGCGCGGAGGGGATGTAGAAGTTATGGTCGAGTCGGCAAGGGGCGAAGTGAAGTTCGACAAATTTTTGGCCCGTATGAACAACGTGTATTACGAAGGCGCGATGTTCCGAAAAACGCTCGCTCTCTTTTTTTGTGGGGCTGTTTCTCTGCTGTTCGTCGCGCCGGGATGCAGCCCCAAACCCGGGAAATCCTGCGACAGCGGGGACAAGCCCACCTGCTTCGACAAGACGACCTTGCTCGAGTGCAAAGGTGGTACGTGGCAAGCGGCGCCATGCCTCGGACCAAGCGGCTGTGACTCCGACGGATCCAAGTTTTCATGTGATGTGACGCTGGCCAAAGGCGGCGACGTTTGTCGTGAAAAGGATGAAAAGCGTTATTCGTGCACGACCGACAAGAAAACGCAACTTCGATGCAAGGGTGGCAAATGGGCGGTCATGGCACAATGCACGGGCGAGTCTGGATGCGACGCCAAAGGCATGTTTGCCAATTGCTCGGGATCGGTATCCAACGAAGGCGATGAATGCGAGCCTCCAAGCGATGCGAAACGCAAGAGTTACACGTGTTCCGTCGATAAGAAATCGATGCTCGTCTGCATGGAGGGCAAATGGAAAGCCGTCGAGCAGTGCTTGGCCAAAGAAGGTTGTAATTCGCTCGGAATGACGGTTCGTTGCAATGGTCCAACGGCAAAAGCTGGGGATTTATGCGACGGAGGAGAGAAACCCGATTACGCATGTTCGTCCGACGGCAAAGCGGAACTCGTCTGTAGCCCAGGAGCAACGAAATGGACCACGGAAGTGGCGTGCCGAGGCTCGAAGGGTTGTACGTCGAGCATACTGGGAATCGAATGTGACACGTCGATTCGAGAACCAGACGAAGCTTGTGCCAAAGACGGCGCAGCGGCGTGTGCAGTCGATGGAAAGACCGTTTTGGAATGCAAAAACGGCAAGATGCAGAAGGTCAAGGTTTGTCCGGCCGCTTGCAAGGTCGAAGCTTTCTCGATTTCGTGCGATTGACGAAGATAACAACCCTGCTTAGGTGGCTGATGTCAAACGTCGCGAGCGCCCGAAAGCTAGGGCGACGGAGCGAGGAATCCTTCTGGATTTCAAGCGATGTCGACCGACGATTTCGGGTGCGCAGCAGTTTGACACGAGCCATCTAGCCGTGCTTTTACAGCGTCTATTGCACTGGACGCACGTTGATCCGCAATCGAACGCGCATTCCCCGTGCGGTATCCGCCACAAGCATCTGTCCGTCCGGCGAAATCCATAGTTGTTTGGCGTGATCGAAGGGTAATCGAGCACGGCCCACTATTTTTCGCTCGCCTGGATCCGCGAGAACGATGTTTCCGCGATCATCGGCAACTACCAAACGATCTGCCTTCGGCGTGAAAAGAATTGCTGTCGTTTTGCCTTCGTGCATTCCCTCAATCTTGCGCGTCTCGTCTTTGTCCCACGCAAGGAGCAGAACTGCGCCATTTTCGGCCCCCGCGGCAATCCATTTGTCGTCCGGCGACGACGCTTTGAAAGCACTGAGACACCCTGGATACCGATCATCGACTCCGCGAGGATTCCGTACATCCCAAATGGAGACAACACACTTGTTCCCGAGGGTACTCGCCACGGCAATTCGAGTGCCTTTGCTGTCCGAAATCGGCGCATAAAGATAACCGGCCCGATCCCCTTCGTGACTGCGCACATCATGAGCCTCACCCCAGGGCGATGTAACATACCCGAGTCGTGGCATGCCTCCTTTTGGTAATTCTTTTCCCGTCACCGCATTAAATCGGCGGATGTCGGGGTGATTGTACCCTTGAAAAAATACTTGATTGGACTGCGGGAGAATCTCCGCTTTTCCAGGGCCTCGGCCATCCGCTCGAATCGACCACCGCTCCGTGCCCGATTGCGTGTCGAATGCTCGAAAACGAGCATGCATGGATGTCGCAGCGGTCAGCACATACAGCGACGAACCATCCGGAGAAAAGGCGAGTTGATCGTCGTCCGCGGAAAAATAATCGAATGAGCTCCGCGGTTCACCGAATGTTGGCACGACGATAGGCAATTTCACGCAGGTTGACGGGCTTTCCAAACGCAATCGACCATCGGAGCCCGCGGCGACGTGCCATTTTCCATCGGCACTTCGAGCAAACATCTTCGAAGCTCGTTCGAGGACGGGAACGGGACTTTTGTCATCGAGCGCGGCGATGCCGAAACCAAGTCTGCCGTCGTAAAGGACGCGGCGACTTCCTGGCGATATCGAGCGAATACGCGAACCAAACCGTAGTTCTTTTCCGTCGCGAGTACGAATGATGTGGTCCACGAGCCGTGTTTCCGGACCTGTCAGGTATTCACCGTCGGGGGTAAAAATCCACGAGTCACCGGAACCACGCGCCGTTTGAATCAGTTTTTCTTTCTTATCAAGATCCCATAACGTGAGTTCGGGCGATGGACACTTGTACTCGCGTTCGCTCCCGCTCGAGTCGAGCACGACGCACCTGAGTACTTCGACGACAGCGCGTTTACCATCGTGCGATAGGTGCACCATTTGCGCTTTGCCCACATCGGGGAGGAAAGCGACTCGTTCGACCGTTTCCGTCGAATAAACCGATAGTTTTCCCTCGTATAACAATGCGAGACGTTTTCCATCCCCGGAAAGCGATGCACCTGTCGACGAATCGAGGGGCGGATATCGGTGCAAAACCTTTCGAGTTTCGACGTCGACCAATTCTGGCGTGACGGTTTCTTTGGGCCATTTGCCTTGCTTGACGAAGACCACGGCGCGTTCACGACCAGGCAAAAACTTGGTTTCGTAATCGAATTTAGGTGGCGTCACCGTCGACTGCGTGCCCGCAACCAGATCCCAGACGTGCGTGTATGCAGCAAGCCGACGACTGTCCACGCTAAAGGATATCGTATCGCCTGTTTTCTCGAATCGTTGTACCTTGCCTTCGCCATTGGCACGCATCAAAAAGAGGCCCGGCGGTTCAATCCGGCCCTGATCTTCGCGACTCATATACGCAGCGAAGGCAATCCATTGGTCGTCCGGCGACATGACGACCCGTGTGGGGCCTTCAATACGCGTAGGAAGCTCGATCCGCCGTTCCATGACGCCCGTTGCAGCATTCCACAGGAGCACGCCGTCATTGGATGCGCTGACGAGCTTTTCGCCGTCGCTCGACCACGTAAACGCGACAGCCCCATGGATCGCCAATCGATCATCACCCCGCACATCGACGAGTTCGATTTCCCCTTCGGTCATCGGCTTTGGTGTATTGCCCGGTGGAACCATTGGCTGGGCCGATGGTACACATGGTTCCGAAACACCCGCCAGCGACGGACGAACCAATTCGACGGGCGTGGGAGGCGGCTGGCTGTAGTTGTGTATGCAACCAACAGCGAGCAACGAGGAAAGAAGCGCGGCGTGACGAAAAGAGAACACCACCAACCTTAGCACAAGCGGTAGGTTTGGCGCAGTCTATTTACTTGGGTACGAAAAAAAAAGCGCTGACGATTTAGCCGCGCAACATGTCTTTTAATTCGCGCACGGCTTCCGCTCGCACGTTAGGCACTTTGATCATCAAGCGAATCGTAACTTGCGGAGATTCGCGCATATCCTTGATCTTGCCCGCCATGATGAGCAACGCTTTCGCCGCGTTGTTCCGCAAAAGCGGCTCTTCATCGTTTTCCACGATATAGAGCAAACGCTCTTTCGCCTCGACTGCGTTCGTCTCGTACAAAGCCCGAATAGCTTCCTGACGAAATACGACAATGGTGGACGTCTCCAGGACCTTGATGATGTTTTCGATCGCGTGTGGATCACCATCGATTCGGAAACACGCCAAACTCAAGGCAATCAAAGATCCACCTTCGAGGCCGTCAGCTTTGTCCTCGATCGACTTCATCAATTCGCGAATTCGCGGCAATGCTTTTTGCGAACGAATAAGCCCCAAGCCGTGCGTCGGCCGATTATCATCGATGCTCAATTTTTCGAGCATCATCCGCTCGGCTTCGTCGCGCTCATACCCTTGCAAGCGAGAAAGTGCGCCGAGGTCCGGACCATCCCTCATTGCGTCGAAACTGGAGCCAAAGGCACTATCGAGGAATTGCTGGAAATCGTTGGTAGCCATGAATTCTCGCAGATCGTACAGTGATAGGACCGACTCGTCAAGGCGCAGGGGGCGGCACCGATATCTCCTGAATGTTCACCCCATAACTCTCGAGAACGGGTCGCTCCGTCTGGTGGTAAATGGGACCACCGTCCTTACCGACGTACGCTGGCACGGGTTTGCCCGCATTGGGCCCGGTATTTGGCAGACCCGTCGACGGGTCGATCGTGCCGTATTCTTTGCCGACTTGATGGGCGTACGAGGCCGAATTTTCGTGAAAAATGGGTTGAGCTTGCGCATTCGACAGATTCTGATTTGCAACGTAGTCGTTTGTCGCGATACCCCCAGGCGTATCCCCCATGAGCGAACGACCATCGGCCATCGCTGCGTCCCGCGCACCTTTTCCAGTGTAGAATGCAGGATCGGCTTTGGGCGCATAATTCTCCGGCGTCGACATGCGTGTTTTGAGCGAATTCGTTGCCGTTTCTCCCGGCAACCTCGCCAATACGCTGGAAGGCAGTTTGCCCTCGAGTGACGCGCCAATCTTTTCGCCTTTGCCACCGGCCCAGTTCGATCCGACGAATTCACCAAGGACTTCGCCAATGACTTTGCCCTTCTCACCAAAGAAGTGCTCGCCAACTTTTCCGCCAAGATCCGCACCCACAAGGCCGCCGAGATACCCACCGGCCAAACCGCCCAATGCCGCGCCAAACCCTACCGTCAAAATGGCGCCGCCCGTCGCAATCACCGTTCCAATAATGGCCGCCCATTCGAGCGTCGTGACGAGCCATCCAGGCACTTCGCTCGAAATGGCAAGATATTGTCCCGTTGGACCACCAAAAAAGACGTCTGGATGACCCTCGGCAATTTTCCCATCACACGCCGTCTTGTCAGTCTTCCGCGCCGCTGGCTGCATATTGATATACACATCCAGACTGCCCGTCGCAATCAAACTCACCTTGTGATCCGCACACAAAACTTTGTCAACAATGGCACGCGCAGCTTTTTTTGCGTCGCTACCTATAAATGTATTCGGTGATCCGGTAATGATCGGCCCCTTTTTGCCAGTAAACATCTGGCCGATCTTCATTCCAGACAAACCACCGCCCGCAACACCCGCAATGAGACCACCAATCACGACCGCCGCCGCACCACCCGTGGCCACCGTCGCTCCGGCCGCAAGCAGAAGCGCCCCGGTAACCACGAGGCCCACGACGAGACCGGCGAGCAAGCCCGACATCGCGAACGTGTGCTCGATCTGATCCCCAATCCTTGCTGCTTCAAGCGGCGTCACACCCATATAAGGCTCAACTTGCGGCTACGTCGCCACGTACCCCAGGTATCCTCACCGTGCTCAGAACGCGATTCATTATCGCGTCCATATCGACTCCACCGCCCCGCGGCACTGTCGATGTTATGCTCAGAACTAGCCGTTTGCCAGTCGCACACATCACCAAACGTTGATCGACCAGCCCCTTCGCCCCTCGCCACGTAAAACGAAATTCAATGGCCGGCAGTTCACTCACCGTAATGTCCGAACGCTTTTGCAGACTGAACTTGTCGAGGCGTTGGGCAAGCTCCACTAAATTGCGGTCGGCATATCCCGCGAGATTCTCGCCCGGCTGCAAGCGATCGCGCGTACACACGACGTTTGGCGCTGTCGTTTGTCCCGGCACGGGTTGCGCGCTGAAAGCTCCCACAGACCGGTCATCCCAGTCCCGTGGAACCTCGAAGCTAATGTCGGCATGCTCGTAACGCGGCATTTACAAACCCTTTCCGTCTCAACCTACGGGCAAGCTCGGCACCATTTTACTAAAAATGCCGGCGCCGTTTCCTTGATACATCGCCACGCCATGTTGCTCGAGCGCCACCGCTCGCGCATCCATTGGCGTGTATCCAAGCGTTATGTTCTGCGCAATCGCATTGTTCACAGAATCAGCATCGAGCACCGGCGCCGCAGCTTGTGTACGCAACGTCATGATTTGCTGCACGCCTTGTGGCAATGCCGCACCTTCCGCCACCGCGCCTGTCACGGTCGATCCGACTTTGCCAAGATGGAAAATGCCCGCTTGATCGCCAGCACTGAGCAGTCCTGCAATGTCCTTGCCTGTCACGCTGCCCGTGATGGGGTTTGTCAACACAGCACCAATGAGCTGTTTGCCGGGAGGCGTCTGCAAAAACGCCGCCGGACCACCCGCAATGACGCTCTTGATCTGCCCGTACATCTCAATGGCTTTCGTAGCCGAATCGAGATTCAGCGCCGACTTCATCGATTCAGCGGCATCCGTCACGAGCGGTGATCCAGCCACCGCCGCATTGATGGCCGCCGCCACCGCTCCACCAATGCTGATTTTCCCAGGTGCCGCAATGGGCGACAGAGGCGGCGGCATCGATCCGAGGAACATACTGACTTCGTCAAATCCACCGGGCTTTTCGACTTTGCCTTGTCCAGAAAGTTTGCTCTGCGGGTCAATCGTCGCACCACCAGATCCCGGACCACTCGGCGGTTTCGGTGCTTGCGCCGGATCCGTCGTGGGCACATGCGCCGGCGCGGCTTTGTCGCAATTGACGTACACCTTCGGAATGCCGTCGATATACACTGTTCCGCCGGACAGCTTCAATGCACCGTCGGCCGAAATCATGAAGTCTTTGGTGGTATTGAGGAACAGTCCCTGCTTGTTGAATACGATCGAAGCAATCGTATTCGTAATCGTGATGTTCTGATCCTTGTCGAACGAATACCCGACGCCCTTGTCGCCAACGTTTCCGCTGATGAGTTCCCCAGCGTTAATCGTGTCGGCCTTGCCAATGGTCGATGCACGGCTTTGCCCAACGTCGATGCTCTGCGTCTTACCAATCGTGTGGCTCTGGTTTAGAATGACATTGAAGCTCTGGTTCGCCCCAACACTCACCGAATCGTTGCTCGTAATGCTCGCCGACCGATTGTTGAGAACCGTAGAACTCTGATTGTTCTTGACGAGTTCCGTAAAGTCTTTCTGCGCCTGGATGTGAATTTCTTCGCGACCCTTCGCATCCTCGAACGACAGCTCGTTAAAACCACCAGCACCCGGCGACGTTTCAGTCTTCCAACCGCTCTTCGTCTTGTCGTCAGGCAGTTTGTAAAGGACACGCCGCGTCTGGCTAAACACGCGCCCCGTCACGACAGGTCTGTCCGGGTCTCCCTCGTAAAACTCCACGAGCACTTCATGTCCAACTCGCGGCAAGTTGAGCAAACCATAACCGGCTCCCGCCCAACCTTGACTCACGCGGATCCAACACGAACTTCCATCGTTGTACGTGCCTTCGCGATCCCAATGAAACTGCACTCGAATGCGCCCAAACTCGTCGACGTGAATCTCTTCGCCCGCAGGCCCAACCACGACCGCACTCTGCACACCTTGCACACGCGGACTTACCGTTCGACGCTCGGGCCGATAAGGTGCGTCCGAATAAACCGACTCACCCGTTATCGTCCACTCGTCGTCCGGCGTGCCTTCGATCTCACTGTTGACGACAAGCAACTTCTTGCCCGAAATATCTCCACGCGGATGCGGCGCGATGGACATCAAAACACCCGGCGACAAATCAAGAACGTTTGTCTTGAACGCGACAACTCGCCGAGTTCTCCGTGCAGCATCGAGCTCCCGCGTAACACGCGCCTTGGCTTCGCGCTCGTTTGTCCGGGCGATACCCTTGTCATCCGCAACCGGCGTGTCTCCACCAGGCCCAGGCTCGAACCAAAACGCACCCGGATCGTAATGATACTGCTCGTACGCAAGCTCGGTCTTCGCTCGCGCTTCGCTGAAAAGCTGGTAGTCGAGGTTCTTGCGGAAGTCGAAATCACGATACGTGACGCGCCCAGGTTTGACCTTTTGCGTGAGCTTGACCTTCGTGACGAATTCTTTTTCCGCTTCCTGATTCGGATTGTCAACGAACGGAAGTGCCGGACGAGGTCCCGGACTCGTGGGTTGGTCCGTCAAAACAAGCTTCGTGACCGGCGGTTCGTGCGCAAAGTAATACGTGATGCCTGCTTCTTCGAGCATGCGGCTGATGAACGCGAAGTCCGTCTCGCCATACTGCACTCGGTACTCGTGCTCGGGATATGACTCCGAGAGTTTGAGAACCGGCTCAATCTGCCACTCGGTGAGCACCTTCTGCACGATGTCCGGAATCGTCATGTGCTGAAAGATGCGGTTGTTGCGACGAAGCGTCGTGCGCCACAAGGCGGGAACGATCTTGATGAAGTACGTGGACAAACCAATCGACTCGGTCTGCACGAGTTCCATGTGCGAGCAGACGCCCGTCCAGACTCGGTTTGTCGTGGTCAAAAAGGCGACGCCGCTGTTGACACCAAACCCCGCACCGTGATCGACGATGCCTTCGAGATCGATCTCGTCAAGCGGTGAACGCGCGAGAATATCGACCTCGAAGAGCGTGGAAATCTCTTCACGGATGGCGAAGTGTCGAACGGATAACGAGTCTTCTTTCGACGCGAAGGAAAGCTCGAGCAAGGGCATAGTGATAGATGGTAAGAGAGTGGTTTCAGGGGCTCAAGGGAAAAATCAAACCCCGATTCGCTCTGCAACTTTTTTCTGCCACGGGGCTTGTGGCGAATCATCAGGAACAGGCTGCGTCACGAAATTTTGCAACTCGACGCCCGATATCGTCTTCATGGTCGGATCGGCCCCTCGTTCGAGCAATGCATAAACGCGATCGAACTGGTGCAACGTTCCGAAAAGGTAGGCGGCAGTTTGGCCGGAAGGTCCATGCGCATCGATTCGTGCGCCACGGTCGAGCAAAAGCAGCATGTTGTCCCATTGATCAAAAAAAACGAGGCGCGTCAACAACGGCTCTTTTCTTTGATCTTCCAGGTTCGGATCGCCACCTTTATCGAGCAAGAGACGAAGAAACGTTTGATCCGGCATCAAAGCCGCGGCCCACATGGGCGAAACCCCCGCAGGCGTAACCACATTCGGGTTTGCACCGGCATCGAGCAACGTGCGCACAGCAATCGCGTTACCAACCGTAATTTCGTAGATGAGCAAGCTTACGCCACTCGGCTCGATCTTGTCGAGGTCGAGGTCGACCATGGCGCGAAGCTGCACAAGATCACCCGCTTCGGCAGCCGCAGCCGCCCGACGCAATCCCTCGTCAACGAATGTTTCAGACGCTGACGGAATTCGTCTTTGCGCGTTCTCATTATTCATTTGGACAGCATCCCCGTAATCGTGTCCATATCCTGGGTCTTCTGGAACTCGAGCCCATCAATGTATCGAGAATGCCGATCCACACCCTCGAGCACGTTGGAGATTCCATTCACCAACCAAGCGGCAGGGGAAATCAACTCGAGCGCCCCGAGAGGATCGAAACCGCGAGGGTCCGTAAACGCGGGTCGGCCATTTTGATCCAGAATCGTATTGCCCGCGCCGTCCTTGTTGGTTCGCACCGCAGGCAAATTGTGCTGATGTCCAACGGCGTCGGGCGCCAAGCCACTGACGAGACTACGCTCCTGAACGCCCGTGAGAATCTCACCATCGGTACGATAATTGTTGATTCTCGATCGAACGGAACGGTCGAGATTATACTTGCCATACGTATTCTCGTGAATACCCGCAGCATTGTACGTATCGGCACGCGTACCCGCCGCCATAGCGCCCGTCGCCGCTAACCCACCGCCCAACGAATGACCGGTGAATTCGACATTGGGACCATAGAGTCTACGCATGTCACGCCCGACACTCGCCGCCTGCGCGTATTGCGGTGCACCCCTGCCTAAACCTTGAGGGGCATTGGCGCGGAACCAATCTCCATAAGTCGTCGGCTCCGTCCCACGATACGCAACGACGATTTGACCGTCAATCTGCGACCGATACGTCGCCGCGTAAAACCCTGTATCCGGGTTATCGATATCCGTGCCTATCCGCTCCCACCCCTCGGGCGCTCCTTCCG
>JANORL010000606.1:0-8054 GCA_031415295.1 Polyangiaceae bacterium
CTGCCGCTCCGGCCAAGCATAACAAAATTCCGGTTTTGCCCGAATGTTCGTCAGCAATGACGTAACATCCACAACTGCTGCTTGAGCCGGTGGTGCCATTGCCACCGGACGCTTCATTCGCTCCCGCACCTCCCTTGCCCCCTGCACCTCCCATGGCGCCTGCGCCTCCCGTGCCTCCCGAACCAACGAATCCGCCGCTGGAAGCAACAAAATTTCCACCTTGGCCATTACCACCGGTACCTGGATTCGGATTCGTGATGCATTGACCTGTCATGCAGATCTGCCCTTCGGGACAAACCGCACCGGCGCATGCTTCTTGGCAGTTACCGCTCGCATCGCAATATTCGCCCACGTTGCATGATTTTCCAATGCACCCATCGACGAGGCAACGACCATCTGGCTGGCAGGTTTGACCTGCTGCGCATTTGACACACGCGCAGTTGTCCGTACAAACGCCATTGACACAAACTTGACCGGAGTCGCAGGCGATGGCGCCACAAGGATCCACACACGCACCAACGCGACAAACTTGACCGTTAGGACAAACGACACCGTCACAAGGCCCGAAGCAAGTACCTTTTTTGCATTTTTGCCCCGCGGGACACATCACGGCGACGCACGTAATGTCGACGCAAAGACCATTCGCATCGCAAACTTCGCCCGCTCCGCAGACGAATTCGCCACCATTACATTTCGGAACGCACGTTCCCTTGTCACACACTTTGCTGGCATCGCAAAGATCGCCTTCGTCGGTCGTACCATTACAATCGTTATCGAGGCCATCGCATTTTTCGGTCGATGGTTGATTCGATTGCACACACGCCAGCGCTCCGCTTTGACATTGCATCGTTCCATCCGCGCAAATGCCGGGTTTGCCCGTATCACAAGGTCCTCCGCCACCCGCGCAAGTGATTCCCGTGACGAACGTCGTGAGGTCGTCGAAATCATTGTCTCCACCGGACAACAAATCTTCCCAGCCGAAGTAGAACGCATTTTGCGTCGCAGTGCTGTTGTAAATGAGCAGGTGAATGTATGGATTGGCCTGATTGCCATCCGGATTGTATTGTTTTTGGCTGTAAAAGACGTACAGGTAGTTTCCAGGCGACGCACAATTGGCCACGCCTTCGTAAAACCCAATCTCGCCGCCTGCATAACTAGGGTCGTTCTTGATATTGAGCGTCTTTATCGTGCCCACACCATCGGTACACGCGAGGAATTCGTGCAAGTCTGCCTGGTTCGGCGGTTGCCCCGTGACGTTGTACCAACCAAACGAATTTTGATACCCCGCGTTGCGCTGCAATACGGTGAACGTCAAACCACACGATGGAATGAACGTTTCGGGCGTCGTCGCCGCTTGCGTAAACGCGTCGATGTTTTCGCCGCGACTCGTAAACTCACCCTGCAAACCATTGCCCACCGGAATCGTCGTTCCGTCGGGCTGCTGGAGCGCCAAGGCTTGGCTGGAAGTAACTGTCGCGATGGTGAAGACGGTGAAGACGAGAGGGGGGATTCGTTTGCGCATTCCCCTATGCTAGAGCGAGGAATGAGACATCACAAGCGATCTTTGGAGCAATCGATCAGTTGGACATGCCAATCTCGCAAGCGAAGAGGACGTCGATTTTAGCTGCGTCGTCTTTTTGCACGACGGTACACGTGTCAGGACACAGATACACCTGCTTGGCCACGACATCCAAGTAGAACGAATCCGCCGCGCACGACGCCAAATCGGCCACTTTCTTCAGGTTCGTCGCAGCACCCATTCCGGCTGGAGTGTATTGCACCTCGACCGTATTGAGGTCGACCTTTTGTCCCATCGGAGCCGCAGGAACGGGGAAATCACACGCGACTTTGGATCCGGCAATGACGCCGTCGGCAATCGCTTTGAAGACGGCATCATACGAACCAATCTCGCAAAGCGGGAAACGCAAACCATTCGTCATGACGCTGAGGGATTGATATCCTGTGCCCGATTGAACGGCACCCGTGCATGTACCAAGAAGAATCGGATCTGCCGGCACATACGGTTGGGTCACTGGATTGTTCGACGCCAAACCCACGATGCTGTACCACGTATAGTTGCGCGCTGCCGGCGTACCGAATTGAACCGGATCCAATGTCGTGAGAGCTTGATCGAACTTGATGGCCGCGGCGTCTCCACCAGCGAGAGTATCGGAATCGTTGAAGTTATCGCCGGTGGTCGCGGTACAGCTCACGCGATCGTCGGTGATTTCAATGAACGTCTTGTATGCCTCGGGACGCAGCCATTCTTTCCAACCGACTGCTGTAGAGCCCGTGTTATCGGGTTGATTGTAGTATTCGATCATCCGACACCATGAATCCGTGCTCAGGATCGTGTCATTAAAGTGGTAGAACTTCGGCGGATTGTTGACCGGCGTAGCCGGTGGCGCTACACATCCACCCGCGGGAATACCGGACAACGGCGCTTCGATGCACACGCTTTCATTCGGATTCGCGAGTCCATGATCCGCGATCATGATCACGCGATAATCGATACCACTTTGTTCGATGATTTGCGCGAAGTTAATGTTGATGTTGTTTTGCACGCCCACGATTTCGTCGGTCATGCTCCCCGAATTGTCGATGATGAAAACAATGTCGACGGGCTTTTTCTCGAGCGTTGCCGCAGCACTTTGCGCCGCACATGCGCTATCCGGATCGAGTCCGCCATCATTTGCTCCGGCACCGGTACTGGGAATGAACCCAGCCCCGTCACCACCGTTGCCCCCATTGCTGCCATTACCACTGCCGCCTTGCGCAGAACCGCCTCCCTTTCCTCCCGCTCCACCGGTTTCCAAGTTGATTGCGGTTCCCGAACAACCCACAGACGCAACCGTGCCACCAAGCGTCAGTGCCGCCAGCACACACAAGAACTTCGTCGACGTGATCCTCATAAGCTTCCTCCGAACTCCTAGAATCAGCCAAATGATCCACCGTTGCAAGAACGACCTCGTGATCATATCAAAAACGCAGCAAAATTACTGCGCCAGAATGAACATTCTTCACCACTCCTCACCACGCTTCGCACCCTCGAACCCTCTTGCATTTTCGTTTTGACACATGACGTACTCGACAAATCTGGTGCGAAGGAGCGTTCGAACAAACTGCTTACCGCCGACCTGCACAAGGCTCTTCCCGTTCGCGTTCTGGCGATCTTCAAACGCGACGGTTCGTTCAACGATCTCCCGTTCGTTGGTCCCGCCGCGGAAGATCCGACTCGGGTAATTCCGTCGCGAGTTTGGGCCACGCTGGAAAGGAACAGGACAAACGCCGACGCTTTTCCGATTGGACGCATCGGTGCCGAAGAGCGGACGATGCTTGTTCGTCCTGCAGTCGGAACCTTGATTATTTCGCTATTTCGGCTTTGATCGCTTGCACGATTTCGCTCGTGTCGAAGCTATCATTGGGATTGTTGGGATCGTCGCCTGGGTAGGTCGGAGATGCCCAATGTTTGACGAGTTTTCCGTCGCGTGAAATGAGATATTTGTGGAAATTCCACGTCGGATCGAGTCCAGCAACGGGGCCGGGGTCCGGTTGCGACAGGAGCCATTTCCAAACGGGTTGCGGCTCTTCTGGACCTGCTCCATCGACGTCGTGCACATGCCGAATGGCAAACTGTTTGAACGTCAGCATGTAACTATCGACGCATGTATCGATTTGTCCGCTCGAACCTCCTTGATTACCGAAATCGTTGCTGAGAAATCCAAGCACTTCAAAATCCGGACCACTAAGCTTCTCCTCCAAGACCTGGAGGCCCGCATATTGCGGCGTGTAGCCTCAAGCGGCCGCAGTATTGACGATCAGCAGCACTTTGCCGCGATATTTGCACATCGATACGGGGTCGATGTCATTGATGTCGTACGAAACAGCGGAATTTTCATAAAGGCTGCCTGGTGCGGCCGGAGGATCGCATACGAATGCCATCGGTCCGCCGCCAAACCCGCCCGCGCCAACCGCCACCGAGGAACTGGCCACGCTACTCGATGCTTCCGACGAACTCGAGCTACTCGCTTGAGTAGTTCCGCCCGCACCGGCATTGCCACCAGACGTCGTTTCTGGAGTGTTTCCACTCCCCGAACAGGCAAACGCCCACAACCCGATGCCAAGCGCCAGACCGTGCTGCGCCCTCTTCTTTAAGTCATCCATCGTATCACCTCACTCTGGCCGCATTCGATCGGCCAAAGAGCACGTATACACCAACTATCTTGGTGTCCGTGAGTCGATATTCATGATAGGATCAAGACATGAAAACTTTGCTCCTTTCTCCCATGCTTCGCCTGCTCACGGCCATTGGCATTTTCACCATGGCGCTGCCCGCTTGCCGCACCGACGCCGAAGCCGTTTGTGACTACAAGTGCGAATGCGAAGGGTGCAGCAATCAAGCACTCGACGATTGTAACTGGGACGCGTTGGACAAAGAGCGCGAAGCCAACAACAAAGGATGCTTGGATTATTACGACGATCTCAAGGCGTGCGAATACGACACGTGGTTTTGCAAGTCGGGCAACGACTTCGAGACGTCGTGCAAGGGAGAAAAAGACCGTTACGATTCCTGCAAGAAGTAACGCGTTGGATTAATGGCTTGCGGCTCGAGCAAAATCGATCCCGGTGAGGATTCCGCGCACTTTGCGATCTTCCACGGCGAGCACGCGGCGAGCACGCGTAGCAAATGCTTGACCAGCCGCTCGAAAAAGCGGCGTTCGTACATCCAAACACAACATCGCGTAGTTCATCACTTCTTCGATTGGCGTTTCCGGCGGAAGTTCGCGCGCCTCGAGCGCTTCGACTTGGGTAAACACGCCGATTGGTGAATCGTCCTCGTCGACGACCACGAGCCCACTTACGTGCGCATCACGCAAACGGTCGATAGCCGTCGTCACTGAAGCGGTATTTTCGACCGTAAAGACGGGGTGGACCATCAAGTCACGGATGGGCGAGGTCAAACGTTTGTCCCGGATCACCGCCAACACTTCCTTGGTGCTGAAAACACCAACGAGACTCGGTCGCGACTCGTCGTTGGGCGATGGGCCCCTCACGAACACTCGATGGATATGATGGTTTACGAGGAGTTTTGCGGCTTCGGATACGGGTGCGTCCGGAAGAACCGTCACGGGACTGCCTTGCACCACGTCCAGTGCACGCTGATTAGGCAGATGAAGCACCGTGGTCCTGCGTGCTCCTCGTCGAGCTTCGGCACGTCCGATGCGCAACAGATCCGTGCGTGAAAGGACGCCGGTGCAATTGCCATCATCGTTGACGATGGGCACACACGAAAAGCCGAGGCGATTGAGGGTGCCTTCGATTTCCACGAGTGTTGCAGTTTCGGGCATCATGACGATGGTTTCGCTCATGTAGTGCGACAAAGGCATATCAAAGTGCGGCATGGACCTCATCATAGGCAAGATTTCGGCCGGACCGCAAATCAACAACGTATGCGATAATGTTTGGTCTTGACGACGCACACTTTGCACGTTGGTGCACGTTGGTGCACGTCGGTGCACGTCGGTGCACATCGGTGCACGTCGGTGCACATCGGTGCACTCGTTGCGCGCGTGCAGATGCGATACCCTCGACCTCCCAACCCGATCGCGAACTCCACCATGGCCACATCGATCATCACTTTTTTGCCCATCCGAGTGCGTTTGCGTTTGCACCTGGCAACACTGCTCGTATCGGTTTTTACGTTCATCTACGCGCGACTCGTTTGTGTTTACATTTGTAGTTTGTCCGCGGAGGAGCTTCTGCGCTCGGTCGGATCGCTCTGCGTACTGCACATGATGCTGCGCGAAGTTTCACTGCATCTCGTGCGTTTCGATGCGGCGGTGGCCCCAGCACGCAAGGCCTATTTGGTTTCTGTAGCGACTTGGCTTTTGACGGGCCTTGCTGGCATCTTCCTGCATACGACACTTCATCCGACATTTCCTGTCGGCAGTCATTTCAAGTTCGCAATTGGTTATTGGGTCCTCGGCGGAGGAATCATCGCGCAACTCGAGTATTTGCAGTTCGAGCGTGTCTTGCCAAATCAGGCCTCGAACACCGCTTCTGTGCTGCACGAGCGTCTTGGGCGTAGGCTTCTCGAGGGATACGTCATATTCACAGCGGCTCCGGCGCTCGTGCTTCTCATGACCTTGCACCGTATTGTCGCCGAACTGAATGGAGAACGTCGATACGTGTTCGAAGCGGGCGCGCTTGCGCTGGGATTTACGGCGGCGGCGCTTGTGACAGCTTATGCATTTGGGCGCAGTTTGCGCCAAGATTCGGAACGCTTGCTGGATGCTGTGCGCAAAGTAGGCGCGGGAAACTTCGAGCCGGGAGTGTCGACGTGTCGGCCTGATGAATTGTCGCTCGTTGCCGCAGGCATCAATGACATGGCTGGGGGGTTGTTACTGCGTGAGCGAATACGCGAAGCGTTTGGACGGTTTGTCTCGCCGGAAGTGGCCAATGAGTTCATCGAAAAATACGCTCGTGAAGGTCTTCAAGCCGAACTCGGCGGAAAAAAACGCGACGTCGTGATTCTATTCAGCGATTTACGTGACTTCACGCCACTGAGTGAATCTTTGTCCCCAGAAAAGCTCATTGATGTTTTGAATGGATATTTTACGGAAATGGTTGGAGCAATTCGCACCAATGGGGGTATGGTGGACAAATTCATTGGCGATGCGGTATTGGCTGTGTTTGGCTTGACAGACGGTGAATCTGGTACGGATTCTGCGGTATCGGCCGTCCGTGCAGCGCTCGAAATGCACAAGCGTTTAGCGGTCTACAATGAACGATTGCGCGAGCAAGGAATCGAATTGAAATCTGGAAGTGGGATTCACGCGGGAGAAGTAGTAGCGGGGTATTTGGGTAGTGATTAACGGATGGAATTCACGGTGATTGGTCATAACGTCAATGTTGCAGCACGCATCGAGAGTCACGCGAAAGCGCCGAAACCGTCCTTGCTATTTAGTGCCGAAGTGGCCAAACGAGTGGGAACGGTGTTGGACGTGAAAGAAGCAGGAACGGCGGCACTCAAAGGGATTGGCGAGGAAATGATGTTGTATACGGTTGTCGTTCCTATTGGGAACTGAGCGTTATCGCGCGCCGTCGCAATATTCGAAGGAGTACTTCTGCTGCATGTCGCAAAGATAATCTTGATCACGGCAGCAACCGATACAGCCCGCGCTTGCCTGGCGTTTGGCACATTTATTGAAACAGTCGAGCGTCTGCTTGGTGCATTCTTCGCGTGCAAGCGGTACGCCGCCATCGACGTCCGCAAAACGGCTCTTGGGTTTTTCTCTCAGCCTGCATCCAGGTACTGGGCTGGCAATGAGAGCAGAAAGAAACATGATTGAAAGCACCTTCATGAGAATTCTCCATCCAAGCTATCGCATTTCCATCGTAACGCCAACTTACTAATCGAGGTTCTGGCACGAATAGAAGCTGTAACTTCCGCCGCTATCGCACAACCTGCCGTTCTCGAAGCAGCACTGGGGACATTCCTTGAGCGTGTTCGCCTTATGGCAGTCGCCATTACAAGCACTTACTTTGAGCGTGCAACTTTCGCGCTCGATTGGCTTGGCGTCTACTTTTTCGGTGTCTTGCGTACAACCAGAGATCCCACAAACGAGAACACCGAGCATCGCAGCGAAGCTGAGAGAGAACATTTTGCCCATTGTCGTCTCCTTTCACTACGATATCAGATAACATAGCCGCCCGCAACAATCTTCTGGACAAAGCCGGGCCATTACGATATACGACAAATGAACAAAACCTGTAATCATCGAGGTCGCAATGACAAACCACGTCGAACAAAACCGCGAATACTGGAACAGCATCAGCACGGATTACCAAAAAGAGCACGGTTCGCAACTGGGCAAAATCGAGCCGACATGGGGCGTATGGGCCGTTCCGGAACGTGAACTTTGCATCTTAGGCGATGTCGCCGGAAAAGACATTCTCGAATTTGGATGTGGCGGCGCTCAATGGTCCATTGCATTGGCGCGACGTGGTGCGCGCATGACCGGCCTCGATTTGTCGTCTGAACAATTGCGACA
>JANORL010000607.1:0-8221 GCA_031415295.1 Polyangiaceae bacterium
CGAGACCGGCGTAGCGGCACACGAGCTGCTCGTCGAAGGCGAATACGACATCACCGACGAGGTCGAGAACCGCACTGAGTGCGGCATCCGAAGCGAGATTCAAAGGGCCCACCATGGCCGTCGAGAACTATCACTCCTGGCCTGTGTCGAGGCTGCTTTTTTGGGGATCTCAGAGGGTGCTCAGCAGCCTGATGAGCACCCTCTCAGCGCGGAACGGACAAAGTTCGTCGCGCAAAAAAACGCAACATGTCGTCCTCGCGTGTCTTCGGCCACCGACGATGATTGGCTGTCCCCACGATCGGTGTGCATTTTTTTTCGAGTGCGCAATTGGGTTCGTCTCCCGATGCTCCATCGAGACGTAGCGCTGTCGTCTCCGCACCTGTTCCATCGCGAGCGCGTAACCACCGTTCGACGGAGCCGCAGGGCGTGATCCGATCACATGCGCGGTACAGGACAAACGCAGGTGGTGGCGGACCGGCGCACGACCAAGCCGCACGCGGTGCGTCGCTTGCGTACGTGGCGAATGCAGCAACGCGATCCGCACGCATCATCGCGTACGTCGCGGCCATCAATCCGCCATTTCCCGCACCAACAGCATAGATTCGTCGGCGATCGATTGTGCCTCGGTTCGTGAGAACAGAGACGAAATGATCGGTGGTCATCACGTCGACGTTGTCTTCGGCGACGTAATCGACATCGAATGTTGCCCCGTCTCGATTGCCCCCGATGCCGCGTCCTTGTGGTGCAAGCACGACAAACCCTGCGTGAGCGGCTTCTCCGGTCAGATCAAACCTTGCGGCGTGTTTTCGCAGAGAAGTTTCTTTGTCGACGCTCGACGGAGTTTTGCCCGCATCGTGAAAGAAGATGATCAGCGGCACCGGAGCCCTTGTTTCAACGCCCCGCGGTGCGACGACGCATGCGTATCGAGGCGCGCCCCAATCATCCTTCCATTCGAGTATTTCTGCGCCCGGACAAACCGGACGTCCAAACGTTCGTTTGACGTCGCGATCAGGTTGGCCATCGGTCGCCACACAACTGCCGTCGTTTGGAGCGCGCGTTATCGGCGTCGCGACAACAACTGCAGGAGCAGCGGCGGCAGCGTCGGCTACGCCGCCATCCCTTTCCTTGCGCCCCAAGACCTTGCGCCCCGCGTCATTCGCTGCATCGGGAACGGAGGCATCGCGGTCGAACGCACCGAGCAAATCTCCCGCATCGACGCTCGAACTGGGCAGTGCGTTGCAGCCACCACTGAACGACACGAACGCAAACGGCGCGGCTAAACCCGTGATGGAGATCCCAACAAGAACGACCCGGCGGCACGTGCGCACGGCGCGCAGTCTAGTGTTCTGGGTCAGAAGTTCGTGGAATTAAAATTCCACGAACCGCGGCGTAGCGGCGCCAGGAACACTAGCCTTTCACCTTGGGGCTTCGCCCCCAACCCCAGCGTTCGCTGCGCAAACGCTCCCAAGTGTCCTCCGAACGGTCCATCGATATTCGCCCCTTGCGCATGACAAAGTCGGACCTAGGTTCCGGCCACCCCAATGGACCTCTTCGACGGCATCCTCGCATCAGCGCTTCTCGCGCTCGTTTCTTTCCAAGCCTGGCTTACTTATCGCGTGTTCCAAAGCACCGTTTTCGAACGCAAACAAAAAGTGCTTCAGGCGCAACTCATCTGGCTCGTTCCAATTATTGGCGCAGGTCTCGTTTTTACCGTTCTTCAGGAAGAAGAACGCACCATGGGTGGCAAAACACCCCCGTCAGCCATTTCCTGAATTCTTCTCCCCTCCGAGGTTGTTGAGCATCAGGGGCATTCGGCGTTAAGGTGGCGGAGATGTCGATCACTCCCGGCACCCTGCGCGCCGAACTCGAGGCGCGTCGAGCTTCGAACAAGACCTTCGCTTTAAACGAAGCCGTTTCCATCATCGTACCGCTCTGTTCGGAAATTCAGCAGATCCAAAGCGACGGGAAATTGCTGTTCATTTATCCGTCGGCGATTTTCTTCACTGGCTCCGCGACGAGTTTGCTCGAGGACAAAGCTGAAGTTCTTCCGACCCTGCCTGCGGACATTGCCTGCGTCGCTCCAGAAGCTCGATCAGGCAGTCCTGGCGATGCACGCGCAAGCGTCTTTAGTGTCGGAGCGATTCTCTACGAGATGCTCACAGGCTCTAGCGTTGGTCCGGGCATGCGTCGTCCGTCCGAAGCGGTTCCAAGTTTGCCCCCGCAGTTCGAAATGATCCTCGGCAAGGCACTTGTTTCGACTGCGGATAGCCGTCCAGCGGATCTCGTGGCTCTCGCGCAAGCACTGCAAGAGATGGCGTCGACTGCACGTCCGAAACTGGAAAGCATCGCCGTCGAGCTCGACTTTGGCAGTTTGCCCCCTCCGCCTGTTGCCGGTGCAAAAGTCGTCGCTACCGCCATACCTCCCGCTCCTCGTGCACCCATGTCGAGTGGTCCGTTTCCGGTTGCTGTCGTCAGGGCGTCGCAAGTTCGTTCGGACAATCCCACCGCGCGTTTGGCTGAGCTCAAAGCCATGCTCGAAGCGGATCCAAGTCCGCGGTACGTCGTGATCAAGGACGGCATGGACCACGGTCCGTTCAACGCCGTCGAGCTGCTTCAACAAATCGCGACGAACACGTTTGTCAGCGAAAACATTCTTCGCGATACGGTGCTCAACGACGAGAGATTCATCAAGGATTGGGACCAGTTCTCGTCGTTCGCCGAGCAAGCCAAACTCAACCGCGACATCAAGCAAGAGAAGAAAGCGCTCGAAGAAGTCGTCGTCAAAGAGCGTCAAGGCACGCAATACAAAGCGCTCATTGGTGTTGCGGTGGTTGGCGTTCTCGTCGCCGGAGCTGCAGGATGGCTCGTGAGCAAACGTGGTTCACGAAAAGAGAACAACACGGTGCAAGGCGACAAGGTCGTAGCCGTCGACGTTTCTGGCGGTTTGGGCGCCGGCAAGACTGGACCCAACGCTGGCGGCGGATCGTTCGCCGGAGGCGGTGGTGGTCGGCCTCAACTTGCCGGTGGCATGAGCTGTGAAGGTGCTCAATCGAAGTACGTCGAGGACTACAGCAAGGATGCGCCTCCCGACCTTACCGCGGGTTCCTACGGTGCAGTACTCAACCGCGGCGGCTACTTGAACTCGTGCGGCGTGCCTGCTTCGACCGAAGTCAACATCTGCGCTGCTGTTCAAAATGGTCGCGCCGTTGGGGTGACAGTCACGACGAGGCCTTCGAACCCTGGCGTCAACTCGTGTGTTGCCGGCGCTGTTCGAGGTTTGTCATTCCCTTCCCATCCGCGCCTCGACGTCTCTCGAACGACGTTCGCTGGTAATTGACGTGTGAGGCCCTCATGGCCGAGCCCTTCATTCAGATAAACGACATCACCAAAATGTTCGGACGCCGCACGGTGCTTAGTGGCGTCAACCTCGCCATTCCGCGCGGATGCCTCTACGGCCTCATCGGCCCTGGTGCGTCGGGAAAAAGTGTTCTGCTGAAGCTCATCGCCGGCTTGCTCCGCCCCGATGGAGGCAAGGTGATCGTCGACGGCCAAGACGTGCACGCGATGAGCGACGTGGAGCTACAAAAATTTCGTCTGCGTTTCGGCATGTTGTTCCAGAACAACGCCCTTTTCGACTACCTCACGGTCGGAGAAAACATCGCATTCCCGTTGCGACGTCTCTTCGATTTGGCGGACGAAGAGATCGCCGAAAGAGTTGCTGACCGTCTCGACGTCGTTTCGTTACCCGGTTTTGAGGATCGGTTGCCGGCAGGTTTGTCCGGGGGGCAGAAGAAACGTGTTGGGGTGGCGCGCGCGACGATTACGCAGGCCGAGATCGTTCTGTACGACGAACCGGCTGCAGGTCTCGATCCCGTTACTTCGCAACGGATTTTCGAACTCTTGCGCGACGAACAACGAGCCGCTGGAGCAACTGTGGTCATGGTGTCGAGCGATCTCGATCGACTACTGACCGTCACCGATCGCATCGGTATGCTCTACCGAGGGCGTCTCGTGTTCGATGGGACGACCGCGGAAGCAAAAGCGAGTGACGATCCACTCGTGCGGCAGTTCGTCCACGGACTCACGGAGGGGCTGCTTTGACGGCATCCGGATTTTCGCGCGCAAAGTCAAACCATTGGGTCGGGTTTGTCCGAAGAAACGATCCGAACGCGTCCATCAAACGTTGAGCAGCCTGATCGAGTTCTTCAGGTGATGGTCTTCGCGGCATGTGGATTGGCGCATGCACGGTTGCTTCGTACTGCATGAAATCCACGCGACGTGTGAAGACGGGCAAGATCGGCGCTCCACTCGATGCAGCGAGACGCAACGGACCTTCGGGAACTCGCCATGGTTTGTCCAGTAGCATCACGTCACGCGCGCGCATGTTGCCGGGTGAGCGATCGATCTGCATGGCGACAACGGCGTTACGTTTCAGGTGACCGAGTAGCGGAAGTGCGTCGAAAGGCGATTCGCCGATGTGGATGATTCCTACACCCGCTTTGGCGCGCATCTCGTCTTGGATTTTCCGCGCTCCGCCATCACGTTCGCGAGCCATCACGACAAACACTTCCTGTTGGCGATCGCGTCGAAACATCGAACCAGCCACGTCCCAACCGCCGGTGTGAGCTGTTGCGATGATGATGCCGCGACCACTGGCAGTGCAGCTATGGTAGTGTTCGGAATTGAGTACTCGAGGTTTGACCGCGTACCCGCGATCGCTACCGAGGAGCATGGCTTCGGTGAGGCAGTGGGCGTAGTTCGAGAAGACAGCGGCGACGTCGCGTGCTTCTTGGGCGGGTGGTCTTTGGCCGAGTACGAAGTCGAGACTTGCTTGTACGCGCCGTCTCGCAACCGGCAGTGCCAAGCCAAACGCGATACCGAAAACCGGTGGACTGTACTGGACGAACCATTCGGGGCCACGTTTGATACCCGCAGCCATGAATTGACGCCAAAATGAAGAATCGAAGCGCAACGTTTCTTTGATTGTTTCAAAAACGTTTGGCATGGTCGCTTATTTCGTTTTCTTGGGTCATGACGACCGACGGGATTTCAAGGCAAGATCCCTTGAAACGTGATCATCGTTCCAGTTCCGGCGGGCGATGGTCCTGCCGCCATACCGGTTACTCGAGCTGAACTACTTGTGGGACGATGGAGCCACGGGACGAGAAATCCGGCAGCGGAGCCCATGATGGCGCCTGTCAAGACATCGGAAAAATAGTGTTTGTCGGCGGCAATGCGCAAATATCCGGTGGCGACGGCGAGAGTGAGTCCCGTTCCCCATATCAATGGAGCGGATCGATATCCTTTCAAGCTAGCAACGGTTCCGGCAGAGACGGCCGAAACAAACCCGAGCATGGTGTGTCCGGAATAAAATGAAAGATTGTTGTCGCCGGGCGACTTCGTACGGAGTTTGTCGGCGGAGGCGAGATCATGGACGAAGGGTCGTTCGCGGCCGACGAGGAACTTGACGAGCTGATTCAAGTTTGCGCCGATCACGATGGATTCCACGATCACGGTGGCATCTTCGCCCCATTCGCGAAAACTACCGCCACGTGCATACACGGAGGCAGCGTCGAGTCCGAGGGCGGCAATGGGGGCGAGGGCGAACCCGGTCACGTAACTAGCGGCGTCGGCCGTTTTGGTATTTGGCCAGCGTAAAGCATTCTTGATGGCGATGTCTCCGGCTGGTGGTTCGCACCAGTTGCATGTGGAAGGAGCGATTTTGCCTTTGAGGAATTCGGTCGTGAGCCATAAGGCTGCGCCTGCGCCGGTGATGGTCAAGTCGACCGGGAAATTGACTTGCAAGCGGGGCCGGTCAACGCTGTCGGCGGGATCTGCAGCGAGTGCGGTCGTAGGAAAAAGCGCAACAGCGAGCGTGATCGATAGGGCGTAGGAGCGGACGGACATGGGAGGGACGGTACATGATTTTGGCTTGTAGCTCAAAAAATGTGTAATTTATTGTTGTGAAGCCGTTGCAGCGCACCGTGATAGTTCTTTGCGTATTGCACGAGCGACGAGGGGCGCTTGCTTTTCGATGATTGGAAGGGCGGATTCCCCATACTGCTGATAAAGGATCCAAAACGATTCCCGATTCTGAATAACTGGATCGCTGTTTCTCAAACCAAGCTTTTCGAGCATGAATTCAGCTCGCTTGCGCAAGTGTTCGGGGCAAAGAGACGTTATGTGAAGTTGTAAATCAGGCAAAGAAAGTTCGAACCAACCATCTTCGACATGGAGTGGGTCGAGCAGTTCGTGCGAGCGGGCTGCTTGTTTTTTTGAGTTGAACCGATTGTCGCAATAACGAAAATTGTCCCATGAGTAAGCTTTGCTCCGATCTTCGTCGATAGAAACGAAGTGATCAATCGCGCCGCTGTAGTTGATCCACATCGCGGTATAAGCACATCGCAAATGGTATGCGCGGGCCACGTCGACGTGAACTTCGCGCCAAAATGGTCGAGGTCGCTGCGCGTTACCGCTTGCGAGCCACCGTGTTCCAGGTTCGCGAACGCATTCTTCGTAGCGGGAACGAACTTCCTCGCTCATCGGTTCAAGATGAATCTTGATCACGGCGTGCTCTGCTTTTCGCGGTGGTAGCTCCACCTTGGCCAGAAGGGATGGCTTTCACCGAGGACACGTCGTAGTTCTCCTTCGATTGCCTGTGGCGTATTCAGTGCAGGGGGTAATTGGTCCCATTTCTCTGCCATCCAGTCGTAGGCAGCATTGATGGCTCGTTCGGCTTCGATCGAAGTGCCTCGCGACAAATCGAAAACATCCGACGTGAGCCACGCCGAAGCATCTCCGTATTTCACCCATGGTAACTCGTCGAGAACGACGCGACTGTCCCGTAATTCAAAATTGAATAGCCGGTCCTTTTCGCGATCCACGTGCGTTTCGAGGGACGCAAGCACCAGCGGTGAGTGCGTGGTCATAATCACCTGCGGCCGAATTCCCTCACCCAAACCATTGAGCACGTCGAGCAATGCGGGGACAATGTGCCGTTGCCATTTGGGATGCAAATGCGTTTCAGGTTCGTCCACCAAAACCACCAAGCGACTAGCGGCCGTTCGTCCCGTTATTTGCGCAGCTTGCAGATGCTCGGTCCACATCCATGTAATCAGGTATGCAAGCCCCAAAATGCGTTTCATGCCTGCCGATAGGTGAACGACTGGAATGGTTCCATACGGCAATTCGATGGTCGGAAATTTACGGGCGTCGTCCAAGTACAATCTCACTGGTTTGCCAGGTTTCATGGGTTCGTCCGGATGCGAGAGCCGTTCGAGCACCCGCGTGAGCAAACGGAAAGGATGCGCGTCGTCGCTTTGTGCTTCGAGTTGCCACGTGACCCAATCTTGAATTAGGCCATTGCAAATGGTTTTCCCGTTAATTTCGAGGCTGTTCCAAAGTTGGTCCGGGGTAAAGTGTATTGCTCCCGCCGCCAGTTGCGAATGTTTGTGAAGTATGAGGGTAGGCTGGACCTGCAAGCGTCCGGAGTCCCAAAGTGAGAACATACCATCCGGACGGATGTATAAAACCGGAACCAACGCGTGCAGCCATTTTTCCAAATCATTAAGAGCATCGCGCGATGGCATAAACGTAGTTGAGCCATCGTGGCCAAACCTGTCTGCCCAATCTTGTGTTACCCGATCGAAACGACATGCGAAGGGACCACTGCCATCATGGTCTGCGTAGGGAGCGGTTTCGCCTTTGAGATTCGCCTCCGCCTCACGCCCACCCTGCGGCAACATCGGACGATTCACCCACGTGCCCGTGAGTGCCCACCAGGCGACCTCCAAAACAAAACTCTTGCCGAGGCCGTTGTCACCCGTGAGCACGTTGAGACGCTCGCCGAACTCCAGCTCCAGCGTTTCCGCCGGACCGACGTGGTTCATTCGCAGCGATCGCAACATCTACGGTTCCCTTCTCGTTCGGGCCGACTTCTAGCAGCTTACGTGCAGCGTTGCTAGATTCCTGCATCGAGTTTGCGTTTTCGATCATCCGGATTCCTTCAATATCGCCCGAAATCCCAATCCCCTCGTGAGTTTCAGTTCGGGTATACATTTCTGTATTTGTGCAGCGCTGGCCACACTCGAAGCCCAAATTCTGTTCGAGGCAGGGCTCCGCAGTTTGCCTCGTGAAGACCTCGTTTCGAAGCCCACCTGGCAGCCTGGTTTTATCATTCGCGGCATCGAACCGCTCCACCAGTGCGCAGTGCGTCCAGATG
>JANORL010000608.1:0-12284 GCA_031415295.1 Polyangiaceae bacterium
CCCGAAGAATGGCGCCACCACCGCGTTTTGGCGAAAGGCGCTCACCGTATATTCGTTCAACGATGTGGAAATCAACGATCCCACGTGGGGTCGTCGTCCGCTGCAACGATTCTCGACGGGTTAACGCTACGTTCGGTGCTACCATCCTGTGCGTGCATCAATATGCAGGAGGTAGCTTCATGACCATTCGAACAATCTTGGCAACGTTGCTTCTCGGCGCTTGTGGAACATTGGCGTCGTGTTCCGAAGGCGGTAACACCAACACCACGGCATCTTGCGGGGACAACGACCTCGGAGCGTCCGAGGCATGCGACGGATCGGATTTTGGCGAGAAAACTTGTGAATCGCTCGGCTTTGGACCGGGTAGTTTGTCGTGCGCCAGTGATTGCAGCAGCGTCGATACATCCGCATGCGGTGCACCGGCGAGCTGCGGGGACGGGACAAAAGACGGCGTTGAAACGTGCGATGGCGCGGATCTTGGCGGACAAACCTGCGCTGGAGTAGGCCTTGGATCGGGAAACCTTGGATGCCAACTGAATTGTCTAGGCTTCGATTCATCGAATTGCAGCGGTCCCGCGACATGTGGCAATGGTCAAAAAGACGGCGTCGAAGTATGCGACGGCCCGGACCTTGGCGGAGCAACTTGTGAAAGCGCTGGCTTCGGTACCGGACCACTTGCGTGTGCTTCCAATTGCATCGTTTTCGATACGTCGGGATGTGTCTGCGCACCGGCGTGCGGAGGCCTCGAATGCGGTCTCGATCCCCAATGCGGCGAATCTTGTGGGGATTGCGCGCTCGGCGCGAGCTGCGAGGCGGGCAAGTGCGTCGAAATATGTGACTTGCCGCGGCTTTTGACAAATAAGACACTCGATCTGGACGCCAAAACGGTCATGATTACCGGCAAAGTAACGCTCAATGGAGCGGCAATGCCCAATGATGGGAAACTCGATGGGCAAACCCGAGGGCGATTACGCTTCCGCAATGTAGAAACGGGAGACGACTACGATATCGATTTTGGCGAAACGGGCGCGGTGACGTATTCCGTGACGTTGTTTGCTGGCGTGTACGACGTGTACATTCATGGAAATTACGAAACCGTGCAATCGGTGCTTCCAGGGGCCAGGGACATGAAGGTGCAAACGGGCCTTTCGTTAGTTGCAAGCAAGACCGCGGATTTCGATGCGAAAACACTGAAACTGTCGGGGAATGTGACGCTCAATGGCGCGGCGATGCCCAATGATACGAAACTCGATGGACAGTCCCGAGGACGATTGCGGCTACGTAACATGGAAACGTTTGACGACTATGATATCGATTTCGCCGAAACCGGTGCGATTACATATTCGCAAACGATATTTGCTGGGATGTACGACATCTATGTTCATGGCAACTACGAAACCGTACAATCGGTGCTTCCAGGCGCGAGGGACATGATAGTCCAGAAAAACCTAGCGCTTTCGACGACAACGACCAAGGACTTTGACGCAAAGACGCTGAAGCTTTCAGGAAGTGTGACACTCAATGGCGCGTCGATGCCTAATGATACGAAGCTCGATGGCCAATCTCGCGGACGATTACGATTGCGCAATATCGAAACAGGAGACGATTACGACTTGGACTTTGGCGAAACCGGAGCCGTCATGTATTCGCAGACGATGTTCACAGGCTTGTACGACGTGTTCATTCATGGGAATTACGAAACCGTGCAATCCGTGCTTCCGGGGCCCAGGGACATGATGGTGCAAAAGAAACTGGCCCTGACGATGAGCACCACAAAAAAATTCGACGCCAAGACGCTCACGTTGTCGGGTAAAGTGACCCTCAATGGGGCGCCGATGCCCAATGACGGGAAACTCGATGGACAATCGCGCGGACGATTGCGATTGCGTAATGCCGAAACGTTCGACGATTACGACGTCGACTTTGCAGAAACCGGTCCGGTGAATTATTCGCAGAAGTTGTTTGCTGGTTTGTACGACGTGTATATCCACGGCAATTACGAAACCGTACAATCCGTGCTTCCTGGTGCCAGGGACATGATGGTGCAGAAAGCGCTGCCATTAACGACGACGATTTCCAAAGACTTCGACGCCAAGACGCTCACGTTGTCGGGCAAAGTGACGCTCAATGGGGCGGCAATGCCGAGCGATGGGAAGCTCGATGGTCAATCACGCGGACGATTGCGCTTGCGGAACATCGAGACTTTCGACGATTACGACGTAGACTTCGCAGAAACGGGTCCCGTGAATCATTCGCAAAGGCTGTTTGCAGGTTTGTACGACGTGTACATCCACGGCAACTACGAAACCGTACAATCGGTGCTTCCAGGTCCGCGGGATATGATGGTCCAAAAGGGTTTGTCGCTCATGGCAACCATGACGAAGGACTTCGACGCCAAGACGCTTACGGTGACGGGCAAAGTGACACTCAATGGGGCGCCGATGCCGACCGATATGAAACTCGATGGGCAGACCCGAGGACGAATGCGTTTCCGGAACGCGGAGACGTTTGACGACTACGATGTGGACTTTGGTGAAACGGGTCCGATTACGTATTCGCAGAAATTGTTTGCCGGGGCGTTTGACGTATTCGTCCATGGCAATTACCAAACCGTACAATCGGTGCTTCCTGGCGCGAGGGACCAACGTCTGTTGAAGGGGTGTCTCACGAAGTAGATACGCTTTCACCATCAAGGTGCCCGCCTTCTTTGACGAGCACACGATCCGAAGCTCCACAAGGTGCAGTTCCACAAGGTGCCAGGCATCTTTGACGAGTGTCACTTCTTACGAACTCGAAGATGCCAACCACTTACTATCGACAAGCGCCGCATCTCGGGCTATCGTCCACTTCAATGAGCACACACACCATCGACGCGACGCAGTTGATTCCTGATACGACAAGGTCGTGATGGCTTCTCGAGCACGCGTCGAATTCGGAGATTGGCAAACGCCAGACAAACTCGCCTACGACGTTGTTGCGCACGTATTGCCATATCTACGCCCTACCCCGCACACCATTCTCGAACCTACCTGCGGCAAAGGAGCATTTTTGGTTGCAGCGGCACAGCACCTGCCCGCAGCAAAACTTGCAGGTTATGAGATCAATCCCGAATACGCAGCAATCACTGCATCGCGTTTAGGTACGACGAACCACGAGATTCGCACGGCCGATTTCTTTTCCGTCGAATGGAAACACGAAATCAGCTCCATGAGCGACCCCATCCTCGTGATTGGCAACCCTCCATGGGTCACGAATGCGGGACTCGGTACGTTTGGCTCTCAGAACTTGCCAATAAAACAGAACTTCAAACGGTTGAGTGGCATCGATGCAATAACGGGCAAAAGTAATTTCGATGTATCGGAATGGATGATCCTCCGCCTCATCGAAGCTCTTGCAGGTCACAAAGCGACCTTGGCTTTGTTATGCAAGTCCGCCGTGGCCCGACGAATCGTCGAATTCTGCGCGAATCATGATTGGAAAATCGTGCCCTGCGGAATTTGGCGCATCAATGCGGCAAAACACTTCAATGCCGCCGTCGATGCCGTCCTCTTTGTTTGCCAAACGGAAACAGAATCGAGCCAAGAATCATCGACGTGGCCCATTTACAGTTCGCTCGACGCAAAACTTCCGGAGAGCAGCTTCGGCATGACGAATGGAGGACTCGTCGCGGATCTCGATGCATACAATCGATCTCGAGCGATCGCTGGCCAATCGGATCCGCAATGGCGATCAGGACTGAAGCACGATTGTGCCCGGGTCATGGAGCTATTCTACCACGAACAGCAATGGCAAAACGCTGCTGGCGAAATCGTCGACATCGAAGCTTGTTTCCGCTACCCATTGCTCAAGGGTTCCGATATCGCAAATGGACGAAACCATTCCGCGCGCGCGGTCATCGTTCCTCAGCGATCCTTGGGTGAAGATATGCGACAACTCGCACAGTGCGCTCCGCAACTGTGGGCATACCTCAACAAGCACGCAAAACTTCTCAATGGACGGAGAAGTTCCATCTACAGGCATCAGCCGCCTTTCGCAATCTTCGGCATCGGCGAGTATTCTTTTGCACCGTGGAAAGTTGCGATCTCAGGCCTTTACAAACGAATTCGGTTCTGTGTAGTCGGTCCGCACGACGAACAGCCCGTGATGCTTGATGACACGTGTTATTTTCTCCCATTTTCCAATGAAATGGATGCCCGAAACGCGGCATTTGCGCTCGAATCCGACCTGGCCCAAGATTATTTCCGCGGACGCGTTTTTTGGGACGCGAAACGCCCGATCAACAAGACCATTCTACAAAACCTCGACCTGGGTCGGCTGATCGATGTACTTGGCTTGGCGAAAAATTCAGCAACGACGAGCAGCCAATCGGCACGTTAGAACACGTAACAACAACACGGCAACGTCGTTTCGCTTCGCGCACGATCCTCGTACCGACCCGTGGCAAAGGCGTCTTTCTTGGCTGATCGATGCGAGCATCGCCCTGCCCGGTTCTGCCCGGTCATGTCCTGTTCATGTTGCACGCGCGAATCCATGATGTCCGTCATGAAAACGATCACCAAACAACCTCTCGTACTGGACAAGGAACTCTTCACGCTCGCGCACGTACTGACGCACACGGAATGTGCCACGATGATAAATTGGGCCGAATCCAAAGGATTTGGAGACGCACCGGTCACAGTAGGCGTAAATCGGTACATGATGATTCCCGATTTGCGAAACAATACTCGGGTCATGGTCGACGACGCGGAACTTGCTGCGAAACTCTGGCCGCGAATCCAGCCGTTTGTGCCCGAACGGATTGCCGCTCATTACGCCGTGGGACTCAATGAACGATTTCGGTATTACCGGTATGAACCAGGACAACAATTCGATTGGCATCGAGACGGATCGTTTGTCCGGTCCGATGACGAACTAAGTCTCTTGACGCTGATGTTTTACTTGAATGACGAATGCGAAGGAGGAACGACTGATTTCATGTTCGTCGCGGACAAGGAATTACACGTTGTGCCGCAAACCGGCATGGGCCTCGTGTTTTCACACCCATTTTACCATCGTGGCGCGCCTGTCGAGGCAGGAAAAAAATACGTTTTGCGAACGGACGTCATGTATCGGCGAGCCGTGTCGCCTTATGCCGACTAATGCGTAACGTTCGGAGATTACCGATTACGAATCGCCGGAGCTTCGCCCACCGCTGCACCAGGAGCTCGTCGAGCTACGCGTGGCGTGCTTATGGGCTTTTGCCGAACCGGTTCGACGGAATCCGTCCCCGGATGCACAATCTCCCAATCGCCTTCTTCCCAATTTAGCGCACGCTCTTGATCTTCCGCGGCGCGTTTACAAGCGTCTCGCAACGCTTGCAAAGACTCGGCGTCGATCACCGTGGGATCTGGTGCATTGGCACGTACGCAGACATCGGACGCTGAAACCACATAAGATGCAACAAGCGCCGTTTCCCGCCGATCAACAGGTGGCACGGTGCTCGAGTCGAATCGTTCGGCTGGTTTTTTCGACCCCGCCGCGATTAAAACACCAAATGCGCCCAAGAGTCCCATCGCGGCCCAATGTTTCGATGATTGCATGGCTTCCTCGTCCGTCCCCCGCGGTTACCAGAAGGCTGCAACAAGGGACAAATTTTTTGCAATTTTTTTTTCCAAACAAAGTTCGGACAGGCCTAGGCAAATGTTTCCGCCGGGAAAATTCGAACCTCTTGGAATCCGCAAACCACCACGCTCCCGTCGCTGCGAGCAAATAATTTCGCCCCTCCCGGACCCTGTCGCGGAGGAGGCAATGCTCGCCATGCGTTGTTTACCGGATCGTAAATTTCTGCCGTATAAAGCCCAACCGACGATGACTCTCCACTCATTACGAGAATAGAGCCATCCGGCCGCGCTACGGCGGCTCCGCCCATTCGTTCAAGTCGTCGCGGAGTGATACGGTAACCATCGTTCGCCAATGGTTCCAAGACGTACGCAGTTCGTCGCGGCGTATCACCCCCCAATGTGGGCAAAAGGAGCGCTCGTTCTCCGGGCATCGCGACGAGCAGAATCTGGCCGAACCCTTCGGGAAGCGGTGCCAACGCCTTAAATGAAAGCCGTTCCAAGTCTACGAGATACGCCGTCGTTGGTTCCTTGTAGTTCGGCCGCGACAAGAGGAGCCCGTGCCGAGGGGACAACATGATCGCATCCGTCATCACGTACGATGGACCTGGCGGCATTGGCATCCATGCATTGCGGACAGGATCCCACACTTCGCCCGACGCACACGCTGTGGCCTTTAAAAAACCACCCGCCACGAAAGCACGACCATCCGGCAATGCGAGAATCGCGCCCCCATTACGTTCCACGCCGAGAGGTCCTGACTGCGACCATGTCCAGGATCCGGTATCGAGCAGCAATGTCGACTTCGATCCGCCTCCTGTCACGATGACTCGACCATCCGCAAGTCGCGCGGCCATTGCATAACTTCGCGGCTCTGGCAGCGGTGGCAAAACATGCACCCTCCCCGAGCGCAAATCGACTAGCGAAACACCATTGCTTTTCGTGCGCTCCATAGGGTGCTGTCCACCGATCACGAGCAGAAGATCGTTTCCCAACATGAGTTTGGCAGCACCATCCAATGATTCGCCCAATTCAGCCACAGGTCTCGAGAAATCAGGAAATCGCACGCCCGGGGACCGGGGCGCAGGGACGAGCACCTTGGCGTTTTTCGCGGATACATACCCGCCACCAACTTTCTGTACGTATAATGTCGTGCCGCCCAGTTCCACGAATGTAAACGACGCTAGTCGCGCTTCCCGCGCCGGTTCTCCATCGACGTTCACATCGTCGCGGCCCGAACGATCATGAAGAATAAAACCCTCTTTGCTATAAACGAATTGCAAATGTTCCGGAGCCACCTGCGGATCCTGAAGCACGAGCGTCGATTGTCGAGATGTCCCGACCGTAAACTCGTCCGCCTCGCTCTGCACGGTAAGTCCCGCATCCGGACCATAAACAACTTCGACTCGTAACGTTTGGCCCTGCATAAACCCTCACGCTGTCCTTACCCTGCACCGATAAGGAAGGCAACAGAGTCGACACGTTTTCGCGTCTTTGCCATGCGTGCTCTCAAGTACCATCACGACACAAAACTGGGCAGCAATGTCATACCTCGCACCACCAAGAGCATCATAACGCTCGTAGAATTCCGATCGGCACCATCCTTGCCATAGACGCGAACATCCTGATCCTGGAGGTTCTTCAATGTCGCGCTCTCAACTTCTCTCGCTCATAGGGCTCTGTTCGCTGCCGCTACTCGCGGCGTGTGGCTCTGATTCATCGGAAGCAGGTTATGGTGGCCTTTCCGACGGCACTGGGTCCGGTGATTACGGTGCGCCGTCGAATCAAGGGGGAGGCATTCAAGCGGGAACCCTCACGGCTGGCGATTGGGACGACAACCTCAATTTCGAGATTTACCAGGATTACGTCGCCAACTACGGCGTAGGCGACACGTCCATGCCCGTCATTGCGACGGAAGACCGAATCGTCATCAAGGTTGTTTCGAGCGCTGGAGACGGCATTTCCAATGCTCTCGTCAAGATTGCCGGGCCAAACCAAACTTACCTCACGGCCCCCACGGCATCGGACGGACGCGTCCTGTTTTTCCCGAAACACGACGGCGCGGCACAAGAAAGCAATTTCACGATTAGTATTCAGCCTCCGCCCGGACAAGCTGGGGTCGATCCCATTTCCGTTCCTGCTCCTACGTCCGGATCAGATTGGACGATCACGCTTCCCAATGCGAAGAAAAACCTCCCCAAGGATCTCGATCTGGCATTCGTCGTGGATGCGACAGGCAGTATGGGCGACGAACTCGAATACGTGAAAGTCGAAGTTCAAGGCATTGCCGATCGCATCAAATCGGGGTTTCAGGACGTATCCATTCGTTATGGTCTCGTGATGTACCGCGACATCGGCGACGAATATGTAACGCGGCGATTTGATTTCACGTCGGACCTGACTGCATTCAAAGCCAACCTAAGTCAACAATCGGCCGGTGGTGGTGGTGATTTCCCCGAAGCCATGGACGCGGCGATGAAAATCGTTCCCGAGTTATCCTGGAGCTCTGGGAATGCAGTTCGACTGAGCTTTCTGATGGCCGACGCGCCACCGCACTCTGAAAATCGCTCGGCATTCTTGAGCGCGGTCAATACATTACGTCCCATGGGCGTGAAATTGTTCCCCGTTGCAGCCAGTGGCGTCGAAGCAAGCGCCGAATTCCTCATGCGCGTGGGCGCCCAAGCGACGCTTGGCCGGCACTTGTTCCTCACGGACGATTCCGGCGTGGGTGGTACACATATGGAACCGACGATTCCGTGTTACAATGTGCAGAAGCTCAACGACCTCGTCTACCGCGTCATTGCTTCGGAATTGGACGGATATCGCATTCCTGCGGATCCAATGGAGATCGTGCGCTCGGTCGGCACGCCCGAAGAAGGCGTCTGCAAACTCGACGATGGGTCGTTCGCGTATCTGTAAAGGGTATTTATCAGGCGTCGCGAGCAGCCTGATAAATACCCTTACACGATTTCTTTGCCGAACGGCCAAAACGCAAGCATTGCCAGCTTCAAATGCGCCACGGCAAAAGGAATCCCCACAATCGTCACGGCACAAACGAGTGCCGATCCGAGATGCGCCAGGGCAAACCCCCACCCGAACAAAACCAGCCACAGAATGTTGAAGGCTAACCCCAAACAACCCGACCCAAGACTCTCTTTGCGATCTTCGACGCGGCGATTAAAGGGGAGCAAAGCATAACCCCCAAGTCGCCACGTCGCTATGGCAAACGGAAACCCGACAATCGTAATGGCGAGGACCGCTCCAGCAACGAGGTACCCGAAAAAAAGCGGAAGACCTCCACCGAGCACCACCCATAGAATGTTGCCCAGCGTTCCCATCTTTGTCTGTTCGGTCGGTCGATTGTCGGCCATGGTTGGTCCTTTGCGGTAAACGGGAAAGGAACGTGCACACGTATACGTGGTTCGTCAAGTCCTACGTTCCTTGGAGCACAAACCAATCGCGGGGTGAATTCAATTCATGTCGATGGCGTGTTTCTTCAACGCCGCCAAATCACACACCTCGAGCGCTCGTTCATGCGTCGCCGTAAGCACCACGAGCGGCGCTTTTCCTGCGTCTTTTGCTTCTTGCCAACGTCGCGCGCACAAACACCAACGATCACCAGGCTTGAGCCCCGGAAAACCGTATTGTGGCATCGGCGTCGACAAGTCGTTCCCGTTGCTCTTCGAGAACGCCAAAAATTCCGCCGTCAAAACCGTACATACCGTATGTGAACCAACGTCTTCGGTCCCGGTATCACAACAGCCGTTGCGGAAAAACCCGGTCATCGGTCGTTGAGAACATACCGCCAGTGGACCACCGAGAACATTTCGCGAAGGGGCTTTCATGACACGCTCCACGCGTCGCATAGCACGATTTCTTCCGCCTCCGCGAAAAAAAACACCACCTCGCGTTCGGAGCCGACGATTCACGCCAAACATTCGCTCGTTGGAAATTTTTTTGTTACGAACGACATCGATGAACACTTGGCAAACACTACGATTTTTCGCGGTACCTCTTCTCGCGGCGACCTGCGGCACCAGTTGCGATGAAGGACAAACCCCATCCAAAGGTTCTGGCGGCCACGGCGGCGGGGACACCACATCATCATCATCATCATCATCATCATCCGGCTCGGGCTCGAGCAGTTCCAGCAGTGGAACTGGTGGCACCGGAGGCGCAGCGCTGAGCTGCAAAAATTTTCCGCTTTGTGACGATTTCGAGAGTGTCACGACAGGCGGACCTCCCGATGCAACACGTTGGCAAATTGTCTCGCCGAACTGTTCGGGGACGGGAACCATTTCAATCGACGATACGCAAGCCCGCAGCGGGACAAAGTCTCTTCGCGTCAATGGCAAAAGTGGCTATTGCAATCATGTTTTCGTCGTTCATTCAGCGGCCATCGCCACGCTAGGAAAAACGTTTTACGGACGATTCTACATGCGTCCCGACACAGCCCAAAGCGACGGGCACACGACATTCATGACGATGCACGATAGCGTCGAAAACAAGGACCTCCGCATGGGTGGGCAAAGTAAAATTCTCATGTGGAATCGCGAAAGCGACGACGCAACGCTTCCGTCGCTCAGCCCGACGGGCATTGGTATGAGCGTCGCCCTTCCGCCCAATGAATGGCGCTGCGTCGAATTCCAAGTCGATGGTTCCGCGGGCACCATTCAAACCTGGGTAAATGGCACCGAAGTCAAGGGACTCGTCGTCGATGGCACACCCACACCTGACGTCGACCAAGCCTGGATCAATCAAAAACCCGGGTGGAAGCCGAATCTCACGGACTTCAAACTTGGCTGGGAGGATTACGCCGGGCAAAACATGACGCTTTGGTTCGATGACGTCGCACTCGCCCCCACTCGCATTGGATGTCAATAAACAACAATGCAAAGAACGCTCCGCCAGCACTTGAATGGCCGACGGAGCGTTTTCATTTGAGGGCGAATAATCAGGCTTTTGCTACAGCTGGCGCCTTCTTACGAGCGGCCAACGGATGCGCAGACAAACTCTTGTGGCCTTCGAGACCGCAGAGTTCCAGTTTCCTGCCCGCACGCTTGAAGAGATCCTCTTGCTCATGCAGCTTTTCCATGACGGTATGGTCGACCAAGTGCGCATCGTCGAAATCGACAACCACGAGTTTGGCCGAGGCATGCTTGGCAAGGTGCTTTTTGATCGTCAAGTAATTACTGAAAACCGCCGCGTGCTTGACACGAAGGACAACGCGATCGCCCTCGACGACTTCTTCGATGAGCGGCTTTAATAGACCACTCACGGGCACACCATTGACGAGGTGAATGATCACCTTCACAACGAGACCAGCGGCCACACCGACGAGCAAGTCCGTCGTAATGGTCACGATCATGGTGGTCAAGAAGATCACTAGTTGCTCGCGCCCAATCTTATACGTCTTGGTGAATTCATGGGGCGAAGCGAGTCTGATACCGGTGAAGATCAGCATAGCGGCAAGAGCAGCGAGCGGAATGCGATGGATGAGTCCCGGCAAGAAAGCCACGAAAAGCAGCAGGAACAATCCGTGGAAGAAATTCGAGAGTTTCGATCGGGCACCGTAACCGATATTCGCCGAGCTGCGAACAATCTCGGAAATCATTGGCAAACCACCAATGAAACTAGCGATGAAATTTCCAACGCCCGTCGCAAACAGGTCCTTGTCGAGGTTCGAGCTGCGTTTTTCCGGATCGAGCATATCGACCGCTTTGGCGCTGATCAAACTCTCAATGCTCCCGACCAACGCAAACATGACGATGTATTTGATGGACGTGCCCGAAAAAACCGCACTGAAATCCGGTGTGGTCACCGCTGCCAACAGGTTCCCCGGCAAATTCACCAGAAACGACGGGCCAATTTTGTACGTGTGATGATTGACCGCAAACGAGTAAGTATGTTCGTGTTCGAGGTCGAAATAATGGGCCAGCGGCACGGACGCGAGCAGGACGAGCAAAGGCGCGGGCACTTTCTTGAATGCCGGAAATTTCTTGGCAATCGCCGGGACAGCAAAAAGAATGGCGAGACTCACAACGCCGATTGTGGTGATTTCGGGATCCAGTTCCGAAATGCTGTGGGGAATCTCGAGCAACAAGTGAAGCGGCTCTTTCCCTTCGGGTTTTACCCCGAGGGCCACATGGACCTGTTTTGAACAAATGATGACCCCAATGGCTGCGAGCATTCCGTGTACGACGGAGGAAGGAAATACATCACCCAGCGCGCCGGCCCTGCCGAGAGCCAAGATGATTTGGATGACCGACGCCACGACGCCGACCGCGAGTGCGCGTCGATATCCATTGCCTCCCTCGGCACCGAGTTCCGTTACTGCGCCAAGTGCAATGACGATGAGCCCTGCCGCGGGCCCCTTGATGGTAAGTCGAGCACTTCCGATCCAGGTCGCAATGATTCCGCCGACGGACGCCGTCAGAATGCCAGCAACCGGAGGAAATCCGCTCGCCATTGCAATGCCGAGGCAAAGAGGGAGCGCTATCAAAAAGACTAAAAAACCCGAAATGATGTCGTCTTTTATGAAAGACGACGCACGTGCACCTACGCCTTGTGTTTCCGGCTTGTCCATGGAAAACCTCTCCACTCGCGAACGCAAGGCGTCGCCTCTGCGGGACACTTCCCGCTCGCAGTACGATCTGAATCACAAGACGGAACGACCCTTCCGTTGGT
>JANORL010000609.1:0-2809 GCA_031415295.1 Polyangiaceae bacterium
CCAGCATACCCAACAATCGCAAATACGACGTCATGCGAGGTGGATGAACGCACGACGTCGTCGGCGGACTGTCCGGATTCGGTTTGTCGCTGCTCACGCGCAGGCTCGGCCATACGAACAGCGTACTCCGCGCAATCCACATGGGGAAGCGGTTCCGAACATTTTCTGATGTGTGCAAGTGTGAGACTAAGGGAGCTAGGTATTGAATGCATACGTCCCCCGCGTCCTGTTCGTCAGCCGCGCACATCGTCGACATCAAAACCACTTCGCGCCAAGCACGCGTTGTGCTTCGCTCGCGTTCGAGGAGTTCATCATGAAAGCAACGTCATTCGTGTTCGTCGTTCTTGCCGCGTCGCTGTTCGCTGGTTGCGCCGAGGAAAAGGCCGCGAAGCCCACTCCAGACCCCAGCAAGGCCGCCGCTGCGCCCTCGTCGAATGCCGCCCCGGCTGCGCCGGCCAAAGCCCCCGAGAAGAAAGAAGAAGGCGGCTGGTGATGTGCCCAGCACGTTCGTGAACGTCAGCGTTTCCCGCTCGATTCCAAGCGTCCTGCTTGCGTGGCTCGTCGCTCTTACGAGCAGCGCAGGCTGCGAACGGACGAGTGCGTCTGTCCAAACCACGTCGGAAGAATTCCCCGATCCGTTTCCTGCCTTGCGCTCCGTCGAGACGGAGCGTCGTGCCCAGACGAACTTCGCGACACTCGCTCCGAGCGATCGGGTTCTCGGCGCCGACCCCTACGCCATTGCGCCCATTGGCGATGGAAAACGTTTTGCTTCGATCCTGCGCGGACGCGATGCGATCGTGGTGCTCGACGCCTCGTTGAAGGAGCTGCAGCGCTTGCCTGCACCTCGATCTCCGACTGGTTTGGCGGTGAGTTCGGACGGAAAAACCGTGTTTGTCGTGGGCGAACGCGAGGGGTACATCGCGCGGTATTCCATCCAAGAAGCGGCCTCCGATCTCGCCGCAACAGGCCGTTACGAACTGGCAGATGTGCGTACATTACGCGACGTCGCGGTGGGTCCCGAAGGTGTCGTGTATGCGGTCGAAGAAGATCGCGGACGACTCATTTCGTTGGTGCCCCAACCTTTTGAGTCCCCACAACCTAGCTCGATTCTGCCCGCGCGACGCAGTGACATCACCCTAGGAGGCAACCCGATTCGAGTTGCCCGCGTGGGCAAGTTCGTCATCACAAACTGTCTACTCGCCCATACGCTCGTCGTGCGATCCGTCGGCGATGACGGCACCGTGCTAGATACGCCGGAGACGCGCATCACCCACGATGGTCCCATCTGGAGTTTTTCAGCGGCGCCTTCGAAAGATGGTCTGCTCGTGCTGGCCGGAGGCGTGGAAGATCATCCGCTCGATCGAACGGGCGGGTTTTTCGGGTACATCGATTCGTTTGTCTTTTTGTACGACGTCCGTGGTGGCAAGGCCGAACGGTTGGCGATGACGAACGTTTCGGAGTGGGGCGTCGTGACACCGAAAGCTGTGCAAGTCGATGAAACGGCTGACGGCAAACGCTCGGCGTTCGTCACAGCGTACGGAAGCGAGCAAGCCGTTAGGTTTGTCTTTGGTGAAACGGGCAAACCACCAATCGATGTTGTCGTGTCGTCGTTGCCTGCCGGCACACGTGATTTTGCAAGACGAGCCGAGGGAGGGTTTGTTGTGGCAAATCCGCTACTCGATGCATTTGTCATTTTGAAGAATGATGGTGCAGTCGAAAAGATTGTACCTGTGGTCGAACGGCCAGACGTGAACGCTCTTCATCCCTCGCGGCTTGGCGAAGCATTGTTTTTTACGACGCTCATGGCCCCGAACAACCGCACCGAAGGGGCTCATAGTCGTTTTACTTGCGAAACCTGCCATTTCGAGGGGTATATCGATGGGCGCATTCACCATACGGGTCGCGGTGACGTGCGAGTCGTCACGAAACCATTGCTTGGCTTGTTCAACAATCGTCCACATTTTTCACGCGCGCTCGATCCGGATCTTTCTTCGGTGTCGCACAATGAATTTCGTGTTGCCGGCGCAAGCAATGACGTATCTCCCTGGTTTGTCTTGGAAGAGGCAAAACATCCGACGCTTGGTGCGTTTGGTACGCGTTCTGGTGCCGCAATCGAGCCGCTCGAATTGCGCAAAACGCTGATGACATTTCTCATGGCGTTTTCACCGCGGACGAACCCAGCGATTGAAGCGCGAATGGCGTTTTCGGCACTCGAAAGCGAAGGCGCGCGCGTTTTTCGTGACAAGTGTGAATCGTGTCATCAAGCGCGGACATCGACGGACGATAACAAGTCACGCCTTCCATTCGAGCAATGGGAAGGGCTTATTTTTTCGACCTCGGGACCGATTGTTTGGGCGCTGAACGAATATCGGCAAACAGGTGTCGTGCCGTATGTCCACGAGCGTGGGGCGCGCGTTCCATCGCTGCGACGGTTATACAAAAAGCGGCCGTATTTGACGAGTGGCGCGGCGAAGGATGTCCGCGGCGTATTGGATCGGGCGGGTTTTACACCCGATGGCGGGTTTTTCCACGATGGAGCACCGGAAGGCGCGAAGCGAATCGATGCTCGTGAAGCCGACGCGTTGATTGCGTTTCTCGCGTTGCTTTGACAGGCTGTTATGGAATTTTCGCGTTGACGATCGCTACGGCATCCAAATCGAATCCCGCGGTCGGTGTGGCGCCCGCTTCTTGCACATCGCGAATGCGGACAAACCGCACCTCGGGCACACCGAGGCTGGCCAGATCGAATTGATCGCCCCCAGAAACCGATGGATCCACGGAGGAAATGCCAAGGTCGCCGTTGGCAAAC
>JANORL010000610.1:0-4236 GCA_031415295.1 Polyangiaceae bacterium
AAACACCTGCGCACATTGGTCCATCAATGGCCAGGTTATCCCGGAGAAGACTTGCCCATTGCGGAGCGGGAAACGATTCTCGATGCGTGGTGCTCCGACGTCGAACGTCTGGCCAGCGATATCGCAGGGGTAGATCAGCTCCTCGAATATCTGCTCGCGCGCGTAGACGTCGCGGAAGACGGCCATTGGCCTTGTTTGGCTGCGCGCCGACTCATCGAAAATGGGCAGATGGAGCATCTACCCACGGCAGCCTCCAATGGTCGTGGTCTGCAATTGCGTGGATTGGGTGAAGGCGAGAAGCCCTTACGTGCGCTTGCAGAAGAATACGAGGCGGGGGCCAATGCGCTTCGCGGCAAATATCCAAAGACAGCCGCGATGCTGGATGCAATGGCGCGAGATCGCGTGCGAGAAGCGGTCCAAGTCGAGACAGAAGAGCGTCGCGAGCACATTAAATGGGGCGAGCAGGAACGTGGCGATGGGGAGGCGCGAAAGAAGCAATCTCCATCGACATCGCTCCGCCCAAACGCGCTCCCTGATTCACCTCTCACCCGCCTCGAAGTTCGTCACGTCGGACCGGCCCCTGAATTCGTCCTCGACCTCGCCCCGCGCCTCAATCTCTTCACTGGCGACAATAGCCTCGGAAAAACCTTCATCCTCGACGTCCTTTGGTGGACCCTCACCGGCTCCTGGGTCGGTCACCCCGCCAAACCCGAACCAAAACGCACCAAGAATGGCAAAATCGCCAAAAGCAAAGCCGCCATCATCGCCCAATCGGGCAGTCACACGCTGACCGGCACATACAATGCCCTCCACGAACGATGGTCCACCCAAAACGATGGCCCCCTCGCTCCCGGACTCGTCATTTATGCGCACGTCGACGGCGGATTCTCGATATGGGACCCCATCCGCAACGTCACGCCCATCGCCAAAGACGAACTCGACCTTTCTGCCGGCTACCACTTTTCTCCCCAAGAACTTTGGGAAGGAAAAACCTCCGACGACAAATCAACCGTCCTTTGCAAAGGCTTGCGCGAAGATCTCGTCGATTGGCCCAGAGACCAAGAGCAACGCGAAACGATGGAGCTCTTGAACAAAGTGCTCCAACGCATCTCCCCGCCCGGAGAAGGAATCGAAATCGGAGATGCCGCTCGTTTCAAGGTCCGTGATGCGCGCGATGTTCCAAGACTCAAACTCCCTTATGGTTTGGTGTTTGCCGAACACGCTTCCGCAGCCGTCAAGCGCATGCTCAGCCTGGCGTATGCTCTCGTCTGGTCGGTCACGGAAGTTCGGCGCGCGGCACCCATGGCCGAATTGGATCCCTTGCAAAACATCACCTTCCTGATCGATGAAATCGAGGCGCATCTGCATCCGAAATGGCAACGGACCATTTTGCGCGCGCTCCTGGAACTCGCCAATGACATCGCCCCGATGGCCAAAGCTCAACTCGTCGTGACCACCCATGCGCCGCTCGTGCTCGTCTCCATTCAAAACATCGTCGATGACAAACAAGACGCGTTGTTCGACTTTGACCTCGAGACCATCGAAGACGGCCCGAATCAAACGAGAAAAGTATCGGTGATCGAGCGCGAACCCTGGGAACTTCACGGGGATGTTAATGCATGGCTCGCGTCGGAGATTTTTAATGAGACCCATGTCTTGTCAAAGGAACAAGAAGACGCGATCGAGAATGCCAGCCGGCTGCTCGAAGAGCCGACGCCAGACAAGAAACGAGGTCGTGAAGCTTTCGACGAACTCGTGAAAACACTTGGACCTGCGCATCCCCGGCTGCTTCGTTTTCGGTATCTGGCCGAGAAAAAGGGGTGGCTTTCGTGATTCCGGTCAAGTTGAGGCCGGCGCCCCAGGACTTCGAGACGAAGGTGGCGCTGCCGGGAGCCAACTGGCTGCAAAAAAATGAGTATCCATTGGCCGGTGCAGTTCCACAGGGCAAGACGTCGGATCTGCACCCGTACTGGCGCGACGTCTTGCTCGACCTACACGAAGTCTACGACGGGATCTGTGCCTATTCGTGCACGTACTTGGAATTGGTCCACGACGCACATTCGGTCGACCATTTCATTCCGAAGTCCAAAGCCGTGGAATATGCATACCGCTGGAGCAATTATCGGCTCGCTTCGCGGGGGATGAATACAAAAAAAGGGGAATCAACGGATGTACTCGATCCATTCGAGCTTCGCGAGGAGACGTTTTTCATTAACTTTTTCGATGGGAAAATCTTTCCGAATCACAGGCTCCCTCGCGATGTGTTTCGAAAAGCCGAGGCTACGATACGCCGATTGAAGCTCGATTCAGCCGCAGGTCGAGAGATACGCAAAAGACATTTTGATGATTATCGTCTGCGTGGAGTTCCGCTGGACTGCTTGAAACGACGATCGCCATTCGTGTACCTGGAGATCGTTCGGCAAGGTTTGTAGATACCGCAACATCGATGAGCGTGGGAACGATCCTACCCCATCCCCTTGTATCTTGAACACGTGCTAGGTTTGTCCCTGCTTGGAGGCAGAGGACGTAGTAGATCGATCGCCCCTGGGGATTTAAGCCCGTGGTCAACTGTTTTCTTTTCGGGTTCAGGTGACAGGGCGTCGATAGGGCCGTCCGCTATCGCCCAGATTCCTCGTTGACGCGCTGCAGGCGCAACTCGACCTAAGCGCCGCGTCGTGGACGTCCTTTTCGTAAACGTTTGTCGTTGTCAAACCACGATCACTTACGCAGGCGTAGCGCTGTTGCTCGATTGCCAGCGGCGCCCCGAGCGCATCATTGCGTTCACGATGGTCAGCAGCTTGTGCATGCAGGCCACGAGCGCGACCTTCTTGGCTTTTCCGGCGATGAGCAATCGTTGGTAAAAACTGCGGATGACACTGTTGTGCTTTGTCGCGACGAGCGTTGCCATGTACAGCGCAGCGCGCATCGGCGCACGACCGCCCCAAACGCTGCGTTTACCGCGCAGTGTGCCACTATCGCGGTTGATCGGCGCCACACCAACCAAAGCAGCGATCTGCTTGCGGTTGAGGGCTCCCAATTCTGGCAATGAGGCCAGCATCATCGAGGACACGACGGGTCCGATCCCCGGCACCGATTGGAGCAGGTCGTCTTTCTCGCGCCACATCGGGCTGTTTCGTACGGATTTGCCAATGTCCTTGTCGATGTCTTTGACCTGTCGACGTAGCCATTCAATGTGCTGCTCGAGACTCGTGCGCATCGATTTCACTCGACACGACGAGAGCCGATTTTGCTCAGCGACGAGCATTTCGAGGAGTTGACGACGTCGCATTACCAGCGCCTCTAGCTCGCGCGTTTGAGCGTCAGGCAATGACCGCGGCTTGGGACGCACCGCTTCGGCAAAGTGGGCGAGTACCGCTGCATCGATAGCATCGGTTTTCGCGAGCTTGCCAATGGCTTTGGCGAAGTCGCGCGCTTGTCGAGGATTCACGACTGCAACAGCAACTCCTGTCGCAGCGAGAGCCGCGGCGACCGAGGTCTCCAGTCCGCCCGTCGCTTCCATCACGACGAGCGTTGGTTTTGCCTGCTGCACGAACGCGACAAGCTCGTCGAGCTTTTCCGCGACGAACCGCTTTGCTTCGCCGGTGGGACGAACCGCGACGTCGAGATGAGCCTTCGCGACATCGATGCCTATGAAACACGTGGGATTGGGTTGCATGGTGCCTCGTTGACGTTGAAGGCTGCCTCCAGCGCGTCCCATCCTTGCTGATGCGAGCTTTGAGCTCGGACAACTGTTCGGGCTTGCCGCCGGAGGGCGAGAGCGCAGCGACCCAAGCTCACCCACGGTCTCGAGGACCTGAGGCGAATCGGTCTACTGCGCCCTTGCCTCCAAGCAGGGACAAACCTAGCACGCGTTCAAGATACAAGGCGCAAGACCGCGCAGACGACCTCGTAGCTTTCATTCCTGGTGGGTGAGGCGAAGCCTCGTGGGGACTCTCCACGTAGCATTGTGAAGCAATGCGGAGTTGGAAAGGGGGCCAGGGGATGAGGTGCGAAAATGGCTTCGATCCCTGTTCAACCACGCTCAGGGTGACGGGATGCGTTCTTTGGAGAATTGATCGCGCCAGCCGCCAGGCTCGATGTATCGTGTGGCGAGATCGCCAGCTTTTGTCAGGTCCACGGTTTCGCCATTTTCGGCGACGAACGACAATGGCAAGAGGCCCTGATCCATGGCGCGCAAAAATGTACAGATCGTTTCGTCGACGCAATCGGGGATGA
>JANORL010000611.1:0-9881 GCA_031415295.1 Polyangiaceae bacterium
CCGAAGCGCTTGCCGATGCCGAAGGTGCTAACTCGACGGGAGCGTTTGTCGCGACAAGCTTGGGATTCGTCGGGGCTGGAGGCGTAACGACAACCGTTGGCGTGACAGTCGCCGCCTCTTTCGTGACGTGCGGCTCTGGGTTTGTCGCCGACGTGGACGACGTGGAGCCTGTACCGGAAAAACCAAGCCAGAGGAACACGCCGACCACCACCACCGCACTTCCTGCGATGGCCATGAGCACCACGGGACGCTTCGGATTCTCGAGCACGCGACGTGGCGCACTCACGAGGTTCAGCATGCTCGTCGAACTCGAACTTTCGGGCGAATGAGCACCCAGATCGAGCTGACTGCGGCGTCGAAAATCCGCTTCGAGAGCCGCTCCGGCATGGTGCAGTGCAAGTCCACGGATGTAGTTGCCCACGGCATGAGGCGTTGCGGGAGTGATCGTCGATGCACCCGCGGCATCCTCGAGCGCGTTTTTGAGCTGTTGCGCCGAGACAAACCGATTCTCGACGTGCTTTTCCAGGGCTTTTAAGCAAACCTTGGCGATGGGTTCAGGGATCCCGGGATTCCATTCGCGAGGGTTTGTCGCTTCGCGATCCGTCACCTGATAGATCATCGCGACCTCGGTTTCTCCCTGCACCAAACGTTGACTCGTGAGCATCTCCCAAAGAATCACGCCTGCTGCGTACACGTCCGTACGGCGATCGATCGGCAACGATTTCACTTGTTCCGGCGACATATAAGGCACTTTGCCCTTCACCGATCCGGTACGTGTCGTCGACAAACGCGACTCGGCACGGGCGATCCCGAAGTCGGTGATCTTGGTGATGCCATCGGTTCCGATGAGCATGTTTTGCGGCGATACATCGCGATGCACGAGATTCAGAAAGCGACCCTCTTCGTCTTCGAGTTCGTGGGCCGCATGTAAACCGGCGAGAATATCGACGAAAATACGTAAAGCGATGTCGAGCGGCATCGTGCCTCCACGCTCGGCCAAGTACTTCATGATTTGCTGAAGCGTCGGGCCTTCGACGAACTCGAGGATCAACGCATGGGATCCATCGCGTTCGGTCATGTCGAGAGTGGCGACGACATTCGGATGATGGATGCGTGAAGCGAGACGCGCTTCGTCGAAAAACATCCGGACAAACTCGGCGGATTTCGCGAGGTGCGGAAGCATTTCTTTGATGGCTACGCGTTGTTCGAAACCACCCGCACCGCGGACGCGCCCGAAATACACGGTCGCCATACCGCCGGTCGCAATTTCGGCGATCTTCTCGTACCGCTTGTCCTCGATGTGCACGGATTTTTCCGGCGGGCGCATGATGGCCATCGCCCGGGTAGCTTAGCTAAGGTACGAGTCCGCCGAAAGGGTGTTCATCAGGCTGCTGCGCGTTGTGAATCGTCGGTCGGGCTTGCTCAGCGTACGATGTACGCTTCCACCGCCCTCCCTAGCTTCACAACGCTCGCAACGCCTGCTGAACCCCCTTTATGAAGTGTCGGCAGCTTCTAGCAATTTCCCCTTAGTTGTGTGCCGATGCAGTTTGAATGCCGATTGGCAGTACCATTGCTCGGACGCGTTGGATGAAGTCGACATCGGGGGCGCGCTTCGACACGTATCCATGCGCGCCGACGGTGGCAGCAAGTTCGGCAAGTTGATCGTCGGAGCGGTTTCCCACGAGCATGATGCGGGTTTGTCCAAGGCCATACGCTTCACGCACCATCTTCACGAGCAAGCCGCCATCGAGACGAGGCATGTCGATGTCGACAAGAACGATGTCGGAAGCTGTTTCGCGAATGGCGTGCAAGCTGCCGAAAGGGCCCTGGTGAAAGCGGGCAGAAAATCCATCTCGCTCGAGACAGCGCACGGCACGGCTGCCAAACGCGGCATCGTCGTCAATGATGAGCACTCGGGACATGTCCCACCTGCCAATGGTTCAATGCACAAATGAAATCGCGAAGCGCCATTTCACGTTGGATTCGAGTTTCGACGTGCGGGAACGTGCAAGCTTCGGACCAACGGGCCGAGATTACGATTTGCGCGGAAAATGTTCCGATTCGTCGTCAGACGAATGCTCACGCGTTGCAAAGGCTGAACGTTAGCCGCGGCGAGCATTTCAATTTTGCGATGACGCAAATCAGAATGTGCCGCGTACGCCGACGACCGTCGGTCCGAAAATGGGCGTCCACGTTGGATTGAGCGCCTCTTTTTTCGACTTGAGCGTGGGTTTGAGAATCAACAAGGGGATTCCCACGCCAAACCCCACGACGCCGAGCACAATACTTGCCGTCGTCGAATAGCGGAGGATGTTGTGCTTATCGACATCGTCGTGGAATTGCGGAAGGCAGCGGTTTTGTTTGTCGCAGTTGTCCGTCAGATCGCGCCCTTTTGCTACAGCGAGCGACCCGGTGATGGCAAACGCGATCGTACCTGCGGCACCTACACCCATGCCGACCCACGCGAGTGTTCGCAGTTTCGGATCGACTTCCGGGCCTTTGGCGGCTGGTAATGGTGGCAATTCGAGGGTCACCTTTTGGTTCTGTTTGACGACCACGTCGACCTTCTTCTTGACCTGCGTGTCCTTGCGACGAACCTCGATTTCGTGAACGCCAGGATCAATCGGTCGCTTCTGTCCGACCAGCGCGATGGGGAGCAGTTCTCCATCGACAAACACTGCGGAGGACGGCTCCATCGGGCCGGCGATGTCGATCGTCAACGTCGGGATGAGCAGCAACAAGTCTTCACGTTCGAGTAAGGCGTCGGCTTGTGCCTTGCGGAATGCTGGCGTCAGCTGGTTGCGCGGCATCTCGATTCGTGTGACCTCCAAGTATCGCTCGGATGCTTCGACAAACCTTCCGAGTTGTACGAGGCAACGTGCAGCGCGCAGCCCGAGCGTCGGAGCAGGAACGATCTGTTCGGCCAGGTTGAACTTATCGAGTGCTTCGGCGTATTGCTTCTTCTCGAAGAGCACGATGCCTTCTTCACCCAGCTTGCGAGCGGCACTCTTCGTCGCAAAGTCCTGCGCAACAACGAGACGTGGCAACGTCAAAAGCGCGAAGAACATCGTCGCGATCGTTACGTGTCGTCGAAGATTCTGGTGGTGTAGGTGCGGGAAAATCATTTCATCGCCAAAGCATTGAGCGTTCCCACCGCGTTAAAAACCGAGTACGTCGTCTTTTTTCTTCTTGTTGACGAACTTGGGCCGGTTCCCGCCATCAACCGTATTTTGCATGGAACCTGGGCCGGCGTCTTCCATATCCGCAGGCATGTTGGGCATGCCCGTGCTGGGCACGAGTTCTGGTTGGGTGGGTGTCGTGGGAGATGTCGCCGATGGCGCATTCGCGCTGTGCGGTGATGCAGATGTTTCGGGCGTGGGACTGACGCCACTTCGACCACTCAGGATCAACGCGGCTCCGACGGCGCCTATCAAGAGGATTGGCAACACGGCGAGCGTGATCGTGAGCGTGCGTTTCGTACTGTCGACGTTGCCTGGTGTGACGTTGCGGGGTGTGTTGGTCGACAAGGTTGCAGCGGGTGCTGGTGGATCGAGAAATTCTGCTACGTGCATCGCGCCGAGTGGGACGGTGGCAGGTGCACCGCCTGTGAAACTGCGCAGTAACATTTGTGCGAGGGTGTCCACGAGTTCGCGGATCGATTGGAATCGAGCATTCGGATCGCGCTGTGCGGCCCGGGCAAACCAAGCGTCGAAACCCGCAGGGACATTGGCGATCTGCGAAGGGATGGGTAGTGGCGCCGAGCATATACGCATGAAGAGTTCGCCCAGGGACGCGCCGGAAAATGCGCGCGTTCCCGTCACGCACTCGAAAGCGATCATTGCGATTTGCCAAAGGTCCGAACGGTAGTCGAGAGGTCGACCAAGAACCTGCTCGGGACTCATGTACGAAGGCGTTCCGACGACGGTACCCACTTGCGTCTTGAGGTGCGGATCTGTGCCGCCTTCGCTCGTTTTGGCGATGCCGAAGTCGAGGAGTTTGACCACTTCGCGATCGTCTTCGTTTGCAAGGAACACGTTTTCGGGCTTGAGGTCTCGGTGCACGATGCCTTGCGCGTGCGCTTTTTCGAGCGCGCGGCCGATCTCGCGAAAAATGCGCACGGTGTCGGCAACGGGCAACACGCGTAGTTGTTCGAGCCGTTTGGCGAGGCTGACGCCTTCAAGCAGCTCCATCACGATGTACGCGACGTGCCCTTCGGATCCATGATCCAGCGTTTGCACGATGTTCGAGTGCTTGATGCTTGCTGCTGCACGCGCTTCATGGAGAAAACGCGCCATCGTTTCTTTTGGGTTGGGCGATGACGCGACGTCGACGAGTTTAACGGCCACCATCGAGCCGAGCGACATGTGTTCGGCGCGCCAAACTTGGCCCATTCCCCCCGCTCCAATGTGCGAAACGAGCTGATACTTGCCAGCGATGACCGTTCCGGGTGCCCACGGACTCGGACGATTGCTGACGATGCCTGGCGCTTGGGAATTCACAGGTGGCCGACGTACTCTAGAGCAGTCGTAGGGAGGGTGAAAGGTCCCACATCGTGCCACGCGTCGACCGCGTTGATTGATGGTGCCAACTTACCTGTACGGGCGTCAAGCGGTGAGGACTGCCCACCTGACAACGCACGTGCTACGGCGAGCGTCGTGACCGAATCTGTGGCCTTCCCCCAACCGTCGAACATCTATCCGGCGGACGAGCTGAATGAGCCTCAAGCTCGCGCTGTGGCCCACGTCGACGGACCGATCATCGTCTTCGCTGGAGCAGGCAGTGGCAAGACGCGCGTCATCACGTACCGCATTGCCAATCTACTAGCTTGTCACAACGTGCCGCCTTATCGCATCTTGTCAGTCACATTCACGAACAAAGCGGCGGGTGAGATGCGTCGGCGTGTTGCGTCGCTCGTGGGTGACGAGATCGCCAAAGAACTTTGGATCGGTACGTTTCATGCGACATGTGCGCGTCTGTTGCGCCGTTTTCATGACGCAGCGGGTCTCGAACGTAACTTCGTGATCTACGACGACTCGGACCAACGCGCTGTTGTCACGCGTGTTCTCAAAGAACTAAACGTCGACGAAAAGCGTTATCCACCGCGGCAGGTTTTGGCGCGTATCCATCGTGAAAAACAAGAAGGTCGCGGGCCGGATACGTTTGAGTCCCAAGGGTTTTTCGAAGACGTGATCATCAAGGTCTACGAGGGGTACGAGAAGTATCTTCGTAAGGCCAACGCAGTCGATTTCGATGACCTCATCTTGCGCGTGCTGCACATCGCGGAAGACGAGCAGAGCATGGTTGGCGATGACCTTCGTGCTCGTTTTCATTATGTACTCGTCGACGAATTTCAGGACGTCAACCAAGTGCAGTATCGGCTTGTCAAGGCGTTGGCCGCGCGTCGCAACCTTTGCGTCGTGGGTGATGACGACCAAAGCATTTACCGTTGGCGTGGGGCGGACGTACGCATCGTGAAGAACTTTCGTCGCGATTTCCCCGAGACGACGGTGGTCAAACTCGAACAGAACTACCGGTCGGTGGGAAACGTCGTGGCGACGGCGCTGGGGGTGATCAAACCGGCGAAGGAACGCGAACCCAAAGAGATCTGGACGGCTCGAGATCCAGGCGATGCCATTGTGGTCGTTGCAGCTCAAAACGAACACGACGAAGCGGCTTGGGTTGCCGAACGAGTGCGAGCGCTCGAAGCTCACGGCATTCCATTGGGTGAAGTTGCTATTTTTTATCGCGTACACGCTCAATCGCGTGTGCTTGAAGAGGTTCTTCGCGCCGAACGTATTCCGTATCAAATCATTGGAGGAATGCGTTTTTTCGAGCGGGCCGAGGTCAAGGATCTGCTTTCGTATTTACGCATCGTCGACAATCCACGGAGTGATGTGGACCTTGAACGAATCATCAACGTTCCGTCGCGAAAAATTGGACAAACCACTGTCGACAAACTCATGGGGGTGGCCAACGCGCTTGGCGTGCCGATGTACGAGGCGATCGTGCCGCTCGTCGAACGTGGAGGTCTTGCCGGAGCGGCGAAAAAAGCTCTTACGGGATTTCGCGAAATCATCGAGCGTTTGCGAGCAAGAGCGGCCACTGCGCCACCCAGTCAAATTGCGCGTGAGACTCTTGATATTACGGGGTATGCGCGCGTGCTCGACGAGGACGACAGTGCGGAAAGCGATGCGCGTAAACAAAACCTTCAAGAGCTCATCGGTTCCATTCTGGATTACGAAGCGGAAGCTGCGGCAGCTGGGCAGGTCGGCAACTTGTCAGGGTATCTCGAACGCGTGACGCTGACGACGGACATCGATTCCATGGAGGATGCGCCGCGTGTTTCGATGATGACGGTGCATGCGGCCAAGGGTCTCGAGTTCGATTCGGTATTCATTACTGGGATGGAAGACGAAATTTTTCCGTTCAAGAGTCCCGATCCGAAGCGGAATGAAGACATTGAAGAAGAGCGGCGTTTGGCGTATGTCGCAGTCACACGGGCACGCGAACGTTTGCACATCACGCATGCGCGGCGGCGTATGATTTTTGGCAACACACGGTTTGGCATTCCAAGCAGATTTTTGGCGGACTTCCCGGCCGATGCCGTGCAAGCCATCATGACATCGGCGGCAGCTAGTGAACTGCAATGGAGAGACGTGTCGCGAGCGGCACCTGAGCGTTCTCGTGGGTCGTGGTCGCATCCAGTGGAACGACCCGCGGCATCCACTCCGGCGATGCGGGCGCCGTCGGTGCCGCTTCCAGCGCGTCCGCCGGGAGAACGTTACGTCGAACGCGATTCGCACGAAGTCACCGAAGGAGGCCTTGCGCGTGGCGCTCGCGTCATGCACGAAAAATTTGGCGTGGGCTTCGTCGTCGACTTGGATCCCGGTGAGGATCCGATCGCAACGGTTCGTTTTTCCGGCTGGGGAGTCAAGCGGATCAAGGCCGCGTTCTTGCGGACCGAATGAAACCGGCACGTCCGTTCAGCGTCATGCAAATCATGTGTGGTGGTGATGTTCGTTCTTCTGTCTGGGACCGAGTTCGCGTAAACAAGGGAGCTACCCCTCGGGAGTGCAAGGAGGTTTGGTGCCCATGACAACGCCGACCGTGGCGAGCGCTGCATCGTTACAGCTGATGGCTGATGGAATGCCGGATCCGTGGTTTTTCAAGGATCGAGAGCATCGATGGATAGCGTTTAATCGTGCGTTTTGTGATCTCCTCGGTCGACCTCGAGAGGAGTTGCTTGGCAAGAACGACGCTGATTATTTTCCTCTCGAGCAAGTCAAGGTGTTCTGGGACCACGACGACAAGGTCATTGAGACGGGACTTTGTGACTTGAACGAAGAGTTCGTTACGCGCGCGGATGGCTCGATAAAGGCCTTGTGGACCCGCAAAACGCCGGTACTTGACGAATCTGGCGCGTGTGTTGGTCTTTTCGGAATGATCATGGATGTTTCTGATCACAAGTCGCACGTTCGGGAGAAAGACCGCTTTGAGGCGGAAGCCGAGCAGCAGCGCATGATCATCGATACGCAAGCAAAAATCATCAATAGTTTGTCCGTTCCCGTGCTGGCTGTTTGGAAAGGCATTTTTTTGGTGCCGCTCGTGGGCAGTTTGTCGCATGGGCGACTGGCGAATGCGGTCGAGCGTGTGCTTACGGAAGTGAGCAATCGAGGGACGGAAACGGTGATCATGGACGTGACGGGTGCGGGGGAAATCGACATCGATATTGCCGATTTGTTGATGCGGGCGGTGAAAGCGATTGGGCTTTTGGGATGTGAAACGATTTTGGTGGGTATTGGTCCCGAAGTGGCCCGAACGCTTGTCGAAGGAGGTGCTGATTTGGGGAAAACCCTCACCTTCGCGTCACTCGAGCAAGGTTTGTCTCATGCGTTGGCACAACGCAAGCGCAATCGCAAGGCCGCGCAGCGCTAGCCCGACCACGCTTTTAGACTTTGATTTGATTGGCGACGGCTTGGGCTTTGGCCTTGGCGGCTTCTTCGTCGCCCAGGTAGCGTCGTGACAGAGGTTTCAGGTCTGCATCGAGTTCGTACAGGAGCGGAAGGCCGGTAGGGATATTCATTTCGACGATGTCTTGATCCGAGACGCCGTCGAGATATTTTATCAATGCGCGCAAGCTATTGCCATGGGCCACGATGATCACGCGTTTGCCGCTGCGGATGGCGGGAGCAATTTGCGATTCCCATAGGGGAATAAAACGCGCCACGGTATCTTTTAGCGATTCACTGGCGGGGATCTTGTCCGGCGCGACATTCGCATAACGCACGTCTTTGCCGGGCCAATGAGGATCGTCGGAGCTCATGGCGGGGGGAGGAATGTCATAACTTCGGCGCCAGGTTTTGACTTGGGCTTCGCCGTGTTTACGTACCGTTTCGGCCTTGTCGAGGCCTTGTAGTGCGCCGTACATACGTTCGTTGGCGCGATAGTCTGGGACGATGGGGATCCACATGGCGTCGAGGTTTTCCAGGACGATCCATAATGTTTTGATCGCGCGTTTCAGGACCGAAGTGAATGCCAGATCGAAGGTCAGACCTTCCGCGGCAATCATTTGTGCGGCGGCGCGCGCTTCTTCGGTGCCTTTGTCGCTGAGGGGCACGTCCACCCAGCCGGTAAAACGATTTTCCTGATTCCATTGGCTTTCGCCATGACGAACGAGCACGAGCTTATGCATGGGTTTCTCTCGACGAATGGGTTTTGTTCATTCGGGGCATCTCCCTTGTGGGGATGGCATACGGTTGAGGGAATACCCTCATAGAGTGTGTCTAGCAGGCGTTGCGAGCGGTGTGATGCTAGGGAGGGCGACGGAAGCGTACATCGTACGCTGAGTAAGTCCGACCGACGCATCACGACGCGCAGCAGCCTGATAAACACACTCTTAGAATCGACCGGTACAGGCCAGCAGATCCGGGCATAGTTTTTTCTTACCTTCGCATGCGGTGAAGCCATCGGGATTATTTTCACAACGGGCTCTGCATTTTCCGTCGCTATGCGGAGTTTTCCCTCCAAGCATTTTCTCTTCGTCGGGAACTTCGCGCCGGCATTCTGCAACGCGGATGCAGATGGTCGTGCAAGGCGACTTTTCTTCACAACCGGCGACGAACGACAATGCAGCGAAGCCGAGGATCCCGAGAAGGGTGTGGCGAGGAGGGAACAACATCGCTTTGCGAGTAGGCCTCATGGGCGGGCGGTTGTCAATGGCGATGAGATGCGTGGATGTTGGGGCGGGAGACTAACCATCGGTTTGTCTTTCACGCACCATACCAGTCTGCCGAATCCCTTTGCGTTACGGCCCAAAATTTTTCTTGCACCTTGTGCGGAACTCGAAGCGATGCTGGGCCGGCGATCCTGAAGGGTCGCTCTTCGGGCGTTGCAAGCGTTACGTTGCCCGGTTTGGTCAAACCCTGAGAAACGACATCCATGGTGGCCAGATGTTACCAAACGAGAGCGCTCGAGGCGAGCGCGGCGGCGCAGGGATTTTGCGCACGGTCGTCCATGAGCAAGATGTGGACACTTTATAGACACGTAAGCCACGTGCGACGCAGTGGTGTTTGGCATGCGGTAAATCGTTCCAGATCGCGTGCAGCTTCCGCCACGCGGGGATGTTTCCACTTGGCATAACAATCTTTGCGCAGGCCCAAAATGCGTTCGTCCCAGGGCGGATTCGGCTCGAGCGCAGCGAATGCAGCAACACAGGCATTTTCATCGGGCAAAGCTGCGGCAAGATCAACCCGGAGAAGTTTGCGCGATGCTTCGAGCACTTTTACCGCGAAAGGAACTTCGACGGCCTTAAAAAGACGCGCTGCATCCGGTGACCAACTCTGTCCGAGTTCCCGCGCCAGATCGACAGCTCGATTCATGAC
>JANORL010000612.1:0-3931 GCA_031415295.1 Polyangiaceae bacterium
CATACGCGAATTTGTACGACCGTACAAGCGACCCGCCTTTGCGCATCTCGATTCGCGCGAGCCGCATGCGACGGCTGACCTCTTCACCCTCGTAAAAGAGTTTTCCGTGGCGATCGTCGGTATCGTATTCAAAATCGACGATTGCATTGCCGAACGTCTCGACGCCGTTTGCGTCGATGAATCCGGCATATGTAATCGTATCAATGACGTTTTCGCGTGTCGTCGTGCTTTTCTCACCATTGTTCAACGCCGCATACTTGTAGCGAATCGTATTGCCCCGCCGATCGATATCGAGTTCCTTGTTCCATTCGCGAGTGACTGCACCCCGCCAAAGCACGCGCGCGTTGATACTCTTGCCATAGTTGACGATATTGCCATTCGCCAAAAACGCAACAAAGTACGTTGGAACGAATCCTTCTGGCCCAGGTGCACCATAACCAAGGACCTTCGTAAACGAGTCGGGCCACGTGCGATATTCAGCAAAAGTACCAACGGCGTCTTTGCCGATGCCTGTTTCAACGAGGCGGGACCCGTCGATGCAGAAGCGGTCCGCAAAATCTAACCGAACACCGCGGATCTGGTTGTCTTGCGAAAGATTGGAACCGCAACGATGAATCGACGACAACCCGGAAATAGCAACACCTTTTCCAAGTGCGCCGCTACTCGCATGGCTATCGTAAACGATTCCAATGCCAGGCGTTCGCCTTGATAGCGGTAATGTCAACGACATCGAATACTGCGACGAACCTGTTGGCAATATCGAAAAACCGCCATCGATAACGCCCACGGTTTGCGCTTTGGCCGTTTCAAGTGGCGCCATTTCGGGATACGCGTCGCTTGCATAGGCGGGACAAACGAGCGTCGGTGTCGGTAAATCGCCGTCGTCTATTTGTCCACCACCAGCAGGTGGCAAGATCGGTCCCTCGCTCGTTCCGCACGCGAGAGGTACCAACAAAGCGATGAACATACGCAGCGTCGAGCGAGCGACCATGGGGAGACCCTCCACGTGCTACGTTTCTCGAAGAGCAAACGTTCGTCCAGTAAAAGTGCCCCATGATAGGACGCACTATGTCCCATCCGCCAAGTGCTCACGATCATTATCGTTTTGCACGGCAACGTAGTAGCGGGTTTTTCCTTGACTCGGCCGACAACCTAACGTCGACAATGGCGACAAACCAAGGGAAACGAGGAAGCAACACTGCGAAGTCGACTTTTCGAAAGTCCCTTCGTAGTCATACCTGCACCTGCCTCGTTCACCTGCGCCACCTCCAGCGCGTGACGACGACGGTGGAAAACGACGCGACACGCCAACGACGTTCTACGTCATACCCGAAGGCTCGAACAAACCCGAACTTCCTGAACGCGTTCCGGACAGTCAGAAGACCCAAATGATCGACTCATCACGGTCGCTAAGCCGTTCCGGGAGCGGTCCGAGTCCGGTGGTTTCTCCGTTCCCGCTGTTATGAAAGCCGGGCACGTTCTCGCTTACGCTCGAACGGCCCTAGTCAGTGCATTCGTCGGGCTCGCTTCGCGACCCGACTCTTGCCCTCTAGCCAGTTTACGATGGGGGGCTACGCCCCCCATCCCCCCCGAGATCGGTGTGATCCGCTTTCATCTCTGGTGGGTGAAGCGAACCCTCGTGGGGACTCTCCACGCAGTATTGCGAAGTTGGAGAGGGATTTGAGGGTGAGGCGCAAATCCTGATGAACGCACCCCGAGAATGGTCACGTCCCGTTTGGCGCAGGCACGGGCGCGGGCGTGTCCGTATTTGCGTCGTCTCGGTGCGCTCGTTTTTCTCGGCGCCTTGTTATGGCCTTGTCCACTGCGTCCAACAAGGGTTTGCATAATGCCTCAATAGCTTCTGCGGGTGCTGAAGCAATCTGCAAATTGACGAGAATGGCCTCCGCCACTTGCGCCCAATCTCGCATACGACGGCGCACTTCGCTGGGGGTCACGGTTTCTTTCTTCAATTGTACCGCCGCGAGCGACCGCTTATTTTCGACCGTGCCGAGCGCACCACCCACGGTGCCGATTTCACGGGCCACGTCGAGTGCCGTTTTGTTGGCAGTGATTTGAATGGTGCCAAGCAAAGCTGCGAATTCGCCCGCCGCCAACGCTTCGAGCTGCGCGGCATTACCCGCTTCAGATTGATACGATGCTTGCACTGCGCGTAATTGCGTTGGCAATAGAGCGTTGCTGGCACGAACGATGGCTTCGGCTTTCGCTTCATCACCAGAATCGCTTCCAAGTTCAAATGACCTGGCAGCTATCAGGAGATAATAAAACGCTCGCACCAAATGGTCATGCCGGCCATCCAGTGTTTCGGCCTGTGCATTGAGGTCGGCGACTATCGCGTCGGCTGAAGCACCATCACGCGCGACAACGAGTGCGTGATGCGCCGATTCGACGCGCGCAAACAGAGGAGCAATCTCGGGGATTGCTAGGAATGCAGCTTTCTTGGAACCCACCCACGCGGCGGAGATGTTTATCATTTCGCCGATATGGAGTTCCCTGACGGATGTAGTCATGCTTGGGACGGTACGACGGAATCCGCGAGGAGGTCAAGCGCTTGGTTCGAGAAAGTTGGCAGAGCGCGAAGGTCGGTCCGAGCTGGGTGGCTAGCGCCGCGTGGAGCTCGATGGTCGGTGCCGAGCTGGGGGACGAGAGGCGCGCAGTGCTTGAAGGTCGCTTGCAGGTCATGAATACGGACCGGTTGCCGCATTCGTCGGTAGCGACAAGGTCGTGAATTGCGAAAGTGTCCATGCGAGAGTGGTTCGTTTTATTTTTGTCAAGCGTGATCGCACGACCGTCGAGGTCAAATTTGGTCCCGCGTAGGCAAGCGAAATCCCCCAGACTACCTTCGCGCCTAAAGGAATACTCATCCGGCGTCGTCGAGGGCCTCAACAATAAGGTGAAACGGGTGACCAGAAATGCTTTCAGATATCGGAAACTGCATACGATTCAAATCGCGTGGTTTCATAACTTCGGCAAACTTCCCGAGCCCAGCACGCCCATAGAATTGTCTGAGGAGGCTCATTTATTTACGTTGACACGTGCACACGTTCCACTATGAATGGGAATCTTCTCGCCAATGACACCGCGGGCCAGGAGACGGCTCTGAACTCGTAAACGCCATCGCGGCGCAGCAAATCTCAAGAAGCTCGGTGGCGCTGGCTCCAACGTCCAATCATTTGTAACAAACAGTCAATCACGACGAAAGATGAATATGTCACTTATTGCAGACCTGAAACAATCGCCGGCAAACGTTTCGATGTCGTCGAAGTACACATCGCTCAATGGCATCATCTATTTGGCTTCCGGCGCATTACTCATGATTTGGCCGGGGGCGGTGCAAACGTTGTTTCGCGACCCGGACTTTATCGGCCGCGAAGCTGCATTGTTGCGAGTGTTGGGTATGACGCTGGCCGTCATTGGCTGGTTATATTTTTTCGGTGGTCGCTCTGGCGGTAGACAAGTCGTTGCCGCTTCTGTGCTGGACCGGATCATCCTGGTGCCATTGGTGCTCGTCCCGACGGCACTGGCCGGAGTCTTTCCACACACGCTGACTGTGTTCGCGATTCTCGACCCGGCGTTGGCTCTGGGTGCCTGGTGGCTCCTTTCGCGCGAAACCAGCTCGCAACATACGACTTGACCGATTATTTTGCCAGGTTGAATGCGGGTCTCGATTTGAACGCTCGCTTCGCGCGTGTGGGACACGCGCTGCGCGAGGCCAGTCACGATGGAGGGCTCGCAGGCGGCTCTTTAAGTCTTTTGGGCAAAGCCCAAAAGACGAGCCGGCTGCTCTGCCCCCCATACCCCCCGAAATTTGCCAGGTTGAATGCGGGTCTCGATTTGAACGCTCGCTTCGCGCGTGTGGGACACGCGCTGCGCGAGGCCAGTCACGATGGGGGGCTCGCAGGCGGCTCTTTAA
>JANORL010000613.1:0-14581 GCA_031415295.1 Polyangiaceae bacterium
TAGGCGTTAAGATATGCTCTCATTTGATGCCGAGTCGCGCCTCACCCCCTAACCCCCCTCTCCAACTTCGCATCACTATGTGATGCTGCGTGGAGAGGGGGAAAAGAGCCTCGTTTCTTCCGGCTCCCCCCTCTCCACGTAGCGCCGTAGGCGCGAAGTTGGAGAGGGGGGCCGGGGGGGTGAGGTGCGTGAGGGCACAGAGCTGAGACACCGCGCTCATTCTATCTTAACGCCTATGGGGCTACGCCCCCCATACCCCCGAGATCGTTGTGATCCGCTTTCATCTCGGGTGGGTGAGGCGATGCCTCGTCGGGACTCTCCAAAGCCTTCCGCGGTGAATTGGTCCCCCAAGATCCGAATAATGAACCGGCGTCGGTGTTACTGGAGCGAATTCGCGAAGAGGCGGCGCATAATGGAATGGTGCGGCGAAGCCGAAAGGCAAGCGCGGCGGGAAAACGCAGCAAACTTACGTGTTGTTCGAACACCAGAGTTCGCCCGAGTTTTTCATGACGTTGCGGCTGCTCCGATACTTGATCCGTATCTGTTAAAGTAATCTCAACTACAAATCCGAAACAAAAACGCTGCCGGTGATCATTCCGCTCGTCTTGCACCACAGTCCGAGCGGCTGGACGAGTCCTGTTCGTTTCGAAAAACTACTTGACATCGACGAAGCTGGTTTGAAAGACCTGGCGCCGTACGTTCTGCGGTTTGGCATGGTCCTCCACGACATCAGCCACGCGAATGACGAAGAGCTCATGTCACGGGCGATCACGGCGCTGGCAAAGATCACGTTGCTCCTGTTTCGCCATGCGCAAACGGTGAAAGAGCCGGCTGAAATCTACGCGCTGTTACGCAAGTACGTGAAGGTGCTGCTCGAAGTGAATCACGCCGCCCAACTGGATGGAACCACATTGATGCTGGCGCGAATACGGCGAAGTGCATTGAAATATGAATGTGTGAAGAACTATGACGCCACAACGGTCGACGATAGTCAAACCGATTGGTTGGCCATGCAGGAGAGATTCGACGTAACGGGCACCCGCGAACGTCGCTCTTCGACCAGCCTGCCGCGATCGAGGACGAGGATACGGTCGGCGGATAGAATGGTCTCGGGGCGGTGGGCGACGATGATACGCGTCAGGCGGCTCTGGCGAACAGCGGCGCTCACTGCTTTTTCACGGTCGACGTCGAGATGGCTGGTGGCTTCGTCCAATAAGAGAATAGCCGGCTCGCGATAAAGGGCGCGGGCGATGAGCACTCGTTGCTTTTGGCCGCCAGAGAGCGCCGTGCCCATATCGCCGATCAACGTGCCATAACCCATCGGCATGGCGACGATATCGTCGTGCACGGCTGCCGTCCGGGCAGACGTTTCAATACGCTCCGTGTCGGGGCGCTCGTCGAAGAAGCTGATGTTGTCCGCAATGGAGCCAGCGAAGAGCTGGTCATCTTGCATCACCACGCCGAGCATCGAGCGATATTGCTCGACGCCCAGGTGTGCGAGCGGCTGTCCGTCGACGAGGATTTCGCCGCGGGTCGGAGCGAGCAGGCTCGAAAGGATCTTGAGGAGGGTGGTCTTTCCGCAGCCCGAACCGCCCACGATGGCGACAGACTCGCCGGGCTCGAAACGTGCGTCGACGCCGTCCAGGATCCATGGTTCGTTTTCGCCATAACGAAAACAAAGACCACGGATTTCGATCGACGCGGGAGACGCGGTCGCGCGGGGGCGTTCAATGGTGAACGGAAGGGGTCGAGCGCTTCGTTCGGGTTCCGTCAAGGCAATGTCCGCGAGCCGTTCCGCATGAAGGTGCAGCATTCGTAGGTCGAGCGCCTTGTTGATGAGATCGCTCACGCGGCTCATGAATTGGTCTTTGTAGGCAATGAACGCGAGCAACATACCGACAGAGAAGGTGTTTTCGAGAACGCGCCGCGCGCCGAGCCACACCACCAAGATCGACAAGCCGCCAGTCAATACCGAATTGGCGGTACGGAACAAGAGTTGGAGCTTCTGGGTCGTGAGTTGGCGATTGATGGTTTCGACCAGCAGGTTGAGCCACTGCCCGCGGCGGCCTTCTTGCGCATTGAACAATTTGATGGTCTTGATGCCCCGCAACGTCTCGAGAAAATGCGTGTCTCGCCGCGCCGCCCATACGATCGCCTCCGCCGACGCAGCGCGGAGAGGCGCGTAGGCCATAAAGCGCAGTGCGCCATAGAAAAACGCGCCAGCAAGCACGAAGGTGGCGAGCTCCGGCGCGAAGAGGAACATGAGGGCCAAGGTGATGCTCGCCAAAAGGCCATCGAGTATCGCTTCGACGACATCGGTGGTCATGGCCTGCAAGATGGTTTCTTGTGAACCGAAGCGGGACATTACATCGCCCAAATGGCGCGCCTCGAAAAAGGAAGCTGGGAGGTTCACGAGGTGAGAAAATAGGTTGGCACGGCCTTGCACCTTGAGCGACGCACCAAGGGCAATCAACATCCAGCCGCGCATGGTCGTGAGCATGATTCGAATACCGAGAAGCAATGCAAAACCAACGGCCAAGGTCGTCAAGAGAGAATGGTCGGCCGTGACCAACGCATCGTCGACGACCCATTGCATGAACAAGGGGCTCGCCGCCGCAAATACCTCCATGCCCAGCGCCAGCACGAAGAGCTCGACAAGAGAACGGTCGAGCCCGACGAAATCACCCAGCAGAGCGCGGAGGCGGACACGCGGCGGATCCCGGTCAGGCTCGAAATGACCTGTCGGGGTAAGCTCGAGCGCGATGCCGGTGAAGTGCTTGGATACCTCGGCCCATGGCAGTCGGCGGATGCCGGCGCTTGGGTCGTGGATGGTAATGACCTTTCGCCCGACGCTTTCGAGAACCACGAAATGGTTGAGGTCCCAATGGAGAATGCACGGCGTTTGGAGCGCCGAAAGCTCGTCGAGCTCGAGTCGCAAAGGACGTGCGGCCAAGTCGAGGGCCGAAGCGATTCTCACAATGTCGCCGAGCGTGGCGCCTTTGAGCGACATCCCAAAACGACGGCGCAAGTCAGCGAGTTCGGCAGGGCGGCCATAATAACGATGGATCATGGCAAGACAAGCGAGCCCGCATTCCGCCGCTTCGGATTGGAGCACGAGAGGCAGTCGGCCACGAAGCCCAAGACCGAGATGGAGGGAGGCGAGCGCGTTCATCGTTTCCACGTGCCACTGAGGGTGTAGAGCGGCTCGAGCATCCATTCGATCAGACGTCGACGTTCGATCACGACATCGGCGTCGAGCAGCATGCCAGGGCTGAGCGATACGGGCTCTCCGTACGCGGTAATGGCCTGGCTCGCGAGGCTGACCGTGATCCGAACGACGGGTTCGCCTGCGCCGACGAGGCTGGTAAGGCCCTCGAGTTCGGCCGGCAGTTCGGCAGGGCTCGTGGCCGAGCGGGAGATGGATTCGACCACGCCCTCGTAATGGCCAAACTTTTGATAAGGATAGGCTTGATAACGCAAGAGCACGCGCTGGCCCGGTTTTACGAAGCCCATGGCGCGACTCGGGCAGAAGACGTGTGCTTCGAGCTTGGAGCCGGACGGTACGATGCTCAATGCGGGGAGGTTGGTACCCAGGCGCGCGCCGCGATCGATTTGAAGCGTGGTGACGGTGCCTGCCTCCGGCGCAGTCACGGCGAGCTCGCGCCGCGCCTCGACCTCGGCGAGTTCCTGGTCGACCGCTGCCATGTCACCGTCGATACGGGCCAGCCGCGCGCGAGTTTCGAGCGGGTTCGAGGCAAGATCGGCTTCGATGGCCAGCCGATCACGCGCAACAGCGAGGCGGTTGCGCTCCATCGCGCGCAGCGCCGCGTCCTTTTCGAGCGCGCTCTCCTCGGCAGCTTCCACGTGCTCGTCGGAAGCGACGCCGGCCTGTTTCATCGCGTGAGCTCGCTTGACCGACCTCTCGGCCAATTTGCGCCTCGCCGCTTGAATGCCGATTTCGCCGTCGAGTTTCGATTGCTCGGCCGTGAGGGCTGTGAGGCGATCGGTGAAGGACCGTGTCCGCTGCGTGCCGAGCCGTTCGATCGCCCGACGCTCTTCTTCAAGGCTCTCGCGGCGCAACCTGAGCCGACGGGCAACCTCGTTTTGGGTAGCGCCGAGCGCGGCGCTTTCGAATTCGGCGGAGAGAGTAAAAAGGCGATCCCCTTTTTGCACCTCGGCCCCCTCGCGCGCGTACAGCTCGGCGACGACGCCGGTGCGTGGCGCGAAGACCCGCACGAGCCCGCGCTCTGGTACGAGCCAGCCCGTGACGCGCGTTTTCCGCGGGAACTCACCAATGAAGAGCAAACTCAACACGGATACCATCACGACTGCGGCGCACGCTGTGAATGCACGATGCGACGGCTTCGAGACGAGCACCACCGTGCCGAGCCATCGAGTTTGCCGCTCGGCGAGCGCTTCTTTTCGAAACAACATGCGTAGGGGGTCCTGGTGATACGTGATTAGCCGTCGTTCAAGGTGAAGCTCCGCACCTCGAAGTTCACCTCGATCATCCGCACAGGTCGCCTGACCCGAAGCATCTTGCGGATGTTCGGATCGAAGAAGTCTTTGAGGAGGGGCGGGCGCGCAGTCTTGAAAAAGAATTCGGGATCTCTGGCGACGTCGGACTTGGCGCTGATATCGAGTTCGTCGGGGCGTGTGGCGGTCTGGACGATCGCAGGGGCGTGGGTAATGCCGAGCTCGCGTAACGCGCAGGCGCGGTGATAGCCGTTGTGGAGTACGAGGCGATCGCCGACGCGAATGACGTTGAGGAAGTTCGAGCCGAATCCGACGACGAGACCGACGACACCCGCAATGGGTCCACATGGGTCGTAATCGTGAATCTGCCTCGGTTTGAAGAGTACGGGCTCCTGAAAGCGAAAATCGGTGGACTCGCATTCGAAGACGAAGCGGCGCGAGCCGACGCGCTGTATTTTCACCGGCGTATCGGTTTGCCCGAGCGGGAGTGCGAAGCGGAACAGGGCCTCGGGGGTCGGCGACGGGCCGAGGCGCGCCGCGATCGACTTGACGAAGGTGTGGGTGACGGATTTTTGATAAACAATCAGTTTGTCGAGCTCGACCATGGCGAAACAGGTCGGGAGCGTGGTGAATGTGCGACGGAAGCGGGTGTCCGATTTGATTTCCTCGACGAGCGGGTCGAGCGAACTGTCGAGGTCGTGGCACTCGGCCCGATCGGCGATACCGTGCTCGCTCTGTTCGAGCTCGTGATAATGGTCGTTCGCCCTGCGCCACTCGTCGGCGAGCGCTGCGCGGCTTTCGGTCGCGCCGCCCACGACGTGGTCCCGCACGAAATCGAGGTAATTGCGGAGCAGGGGTTGGCCGAGGAGCCAAATCTCCTCGTCAATGGGTCGGTTTCGGTTAACGTGGTTTTCTTGAAATCGGGGGTTCATCGTCATTTGCTCCGTGACACGATAGATCGAAGACGAGAGTCCGACATCTATAGGTGGGAACCCTCGTCTTCGACCTTCGCATCAGCCCAGATCCGCAGGAATGGTGCTTGCCCTAGTGCTTCCCGCCCGAACAGTGCTTGCTCGAATTGCGTTTGCTCGAACAGTGCTTGCTCGAGTTGTGCCTGCTCGAACCCGAACCGCCACTCCCCCCGCCGCAACCACCATGTTTACCGTTCGTGGGCTTGCTGCCGCCCGTGCCACCATAGACCTGGATCAACTCTTTCGTGGTAAGTGTACGCAAGGTTTTTTCCTTTCGAACAAGCATCCGCCCCAATGACTCATCGCTGCCCGAATGGCGAGCGATTCGAGTCTGAACCAGATACGTGCGCTGTTTGATGCAGCAATACGATCGCGGTTGCGGAGCACGACCAGTCAATTTGGCTCGCCGTCTGAAACGGCAGCGAGATTTGCGTAATTGGCATTCTCTGGCTCAACAGCAACTGCAATGGGTAGCGCCCCATCCATGCATTCGTCTAATCGTCCACGAAATGGCATTTCGTGTGTTCACATCGGAAAAAGGTTCGCCCTTGTCCGTCGCCGTTTCATGGGCTTCCACGATGGGCGGAGTTGCCTCGGCCCACGCCCGCTTCCGTGGATCGGCAATGCGCATCGATTCAGGGGAACCCCGGCGCACCTCGTGGCCGAAGAATGGTCGCACGTATGGACCGATCTACGTCCTGCGATTCGGCAAAAGGCCGGTCGTCGTGGTCACGGATCCGCGGCTAACGTTGCCCATGTTGCGGGACCGCCCCGAGACGTTCCGGCGCATCACGCAGCTCCAGCCGACGCTCGAGGAGCTTGGGTTGGCCGGTGTGTTTTCCGCGGAAGGCGACGCTTGGCATGCGCAGCGACGGCTCGCGATGGAAGCGCTTTCGCAAAAGCATCTTCGAGGGTTTTTCCCGACGCTCGCGAATGTGGCCGAGCGTTTGCGCAAGCGTTGGGAACGAGCGGCCGACGAGCGGCGCGAGCTCGACATCTGCGACGAGCTCAAGCGTTTTACCGTGGATGTCACGACGTTGCTCGTGTTCGGTCATGACTTGAATACGATCGAGCATGACGACGACGATGTCATTCAACACCATCTGGAGCTATTGTTTCCGGCGATCGGTCGGCGTCTCCATTCGTTGTTTCCGTATTGGCGGTATTTCAAGCTGCCGAAGGACAAGAAGGTCGACCGGGCCGTTGCGGCGCTTCGCGCGTGGCTCGAAACGCTCCTGGCGCAAACCCGCGCGAACCTCGCGGCGGACCCGCAACGTGCGGAATCTCCATCGAACTTCCTGGAAGCGATGGTGGCGGCGCGGGATGCCGACGGGCGACCGTTCGAGGACAAAGTCATCATTGGCAATGGGTTTACGATGCTTTTGGCCGGGGAAGACACCACGGCGTACTCCTTGGCGTGGACGATTCATCATTTGTGTGACGATGCGCGGGCGACGCAGGCGTTGCGCGCGGAGAGCGATCGGCTGCTCGGGGACCGGTGGGTCGTCGCCGATCTCGAACAGGCAGGGAAACTCGCATATGCGAATGCGGCGGCGAATGAATCGATGCGTCTTCGCCCGGTGGTGCCGGGGCTGATCGTGGAGCCGATGAAAGACGTCGTGATCGGGGATGTGGCGATTCCACAAGGCGTCCCGATTGCTTTGATGTCTCGGCTGCCGAATTTGTCGGCGGAGAGGTTTTCTCGGCCGAACGAATTCGTGCCGGAACGCTGGATCGATCCCGGAGCGGGGCCGCACGACGCGTCCGCCTTCGTTCCTTTCGGATCGGGCCCGCGCATCTGTCCCGGCAGGGCCCTGGCGTTGCTCGAGATGCGTGTCGTCTTGTCGATGTTGTACCGCAACTTCGACGTCGAGCGTATTGGTGCGTCGGAGGATGTGCGCGAGGGCGTGGCGTTCACCATGCATCCCGTCAACTTGCGCGTTCGTCTTCTTCGGCGCCGGGCGTGACGTGATCGATTCGGGCTGAATTTCAAAGCGTGCGCGTGAAACGCGTCTGCAGTTCTTGCGCTTCCACGACGATTGCTCGAGGTGTCGTGGAAGCTCCTCAGCGGAGCGTGTGCGCGTCCGTTCGCCGGGGCCGATCCCCTTCACCCAAGAGGTATCGCGCCTATTTTTGACCACTACAAGGGTTTGCCAAAGCGCTCGCGGTGCTCGAACCACCTCGAAGGGGTATTCGAAAGGGGGAGGGTGAAATCTGGGTCGCCTGTTGACACGTCGCACGTGGCCGTGCCAAAGTCCCGCGCATGCAACCCGAGTTCAACGTCGCCGGCCCTTGTAATCCCAGGGAACACTACATGCTCCCGCCCGAGCGACGCCTCGGCGAGATCCTGGAGCTCATCAGGGATCACAAGTATTTCACGCTCACGGGGGGTTGGCAGATTGGAAAAACCACGTGCGCCAAGTGGCTTCAGGACGACTTGAACGCGAGTGGTCAGTGGCGCGCTTTATGGGTGGACCTCGAAACGGCCCGCGAACAACCGGATATGGTCAAGGCATTTCGGACCATTCTTGGGGAATTGTTCGACGTGTGTTCACAAATTCATCCCGATGTACTCCTACCGGATCTCGACACCATGTTGAAAGATCCAGCGCGGGCGCTCGTAACGGCTTTGTCCCACCTTGCGGCGCAAAGCGACAAACCCTGGGTCATTTTCTTCGACGAAGCCGACGGTTTGGTCGGTGAAACCATGGTGTCTTTCTTGACGCAACTTCGACGAGGATACCTTGCGCGCAATCAACAACCGTTTCCTGCCAGTGTCGCGCTCGTGGGGCGACGTCAAGTGCGTGATTTCATTGTTCGAGCGGATGATCGTCATGCGATCGCATGGCTCGGAACGTCGTCGCCCTTTAACATCAATGCCGAAGCGATGACCCTCGGCATGTTCACCGCGGCGGATGTCGAAGAATTGCTCTTGCAACATACGACGAAAACAGGACAAAAGTTCGAGCTCGAAGCGATCGCCTTGATTTACGAATTGGGACAAGGGCATCCCTGGCTCACCAATGCATTGGCAGATCAAATTGTCCGCAAAGACTTGAAGGATCGCAGTTTACCCATTACTGCGGCGCATGTTGAAGCAGCCAAAGAAACGATCATTTTGGAACGGCGTTCGCACATCGATTCACTCATTGCCAGGCTACGAGAAGAACGCGTTCGTCGCGTCTTGGATCCGATGTTGTCGGGTCTACGGCCTGAAGGCGATATGTTGGATGACGACTTGGCCTATGTCGTGGGCCTTGGATTGGTCCGCCAGCATCAAGGAATGATAGAGATTGCGAATCCGATCTATCGCGAAGTGCTACCTCGTGCGCTCACGTATGCCCAGCAGATGACCATTGCGCATCAGCCCGTGTGGTACGTCCAGAAAGACGGGTCGCTGGACATGCCGAAACTTATGAAAGATTGGCAAACGTTTTGGCGCAAGGATGGTCATCTTGCAGCAGAAGGATTTGGTTATCGCGAATCGGGTCCCCATTTGATGTTGATGGCGTTTTTGCAACGAGTCATCAATGGCGGTGGACGCATCGAACGTGAATACGGCCTTGGTCGCGGTGCATTGGATTTGATCATCGAATGGAAAAACGATCGTCACGTCATCGAAGTCAAACTGCGTCGCGACACCGAAACGGAAGATGATGCTCTCGAACAGGTCAGCCGGTATCTCGACCATCTTGGAATGGCTGAAGGCTGGATGGTGTTTTTCGATTTGCGAAAAGAACCGACCTGGCAAGAGAAGCTTTATCAACGCAACGTCGAAGTTCAGGGCAAGCTCATTCGAATCGTTGGCTGTTGATTCACTTCCTCTTCGCCGAGCCAATCGCGCGCCAGCAAGAGCACGCGCGCATTCTCCGGGCGGCCCGACAAGTACGTTCATGTGACCGTCGCCGAGGATCGCGGGATCCCATTGGGGTACGACGAATTCGAGGTTGCGAGTACGAACGGCACCCAACGGGGTTGGTCGTCGATTGCCAGTGAAGGCTTTCCGCTGCTCATGCGGGGCGACGTCAGCGTGAGCACGTATGCGTGTAACCGGCTGTAACCGGCTGTTACCGCCAGATGACGAGCATCCAAGTAAGGTGTTCACCGTGGAATCTCACGGCCGAAGCTCTCGCAATCACGCCAACCCGTGGTCCCGTTGAGCCGCAGAGCCGCACCAAGGTAACCGTCCGACCAAGCGCATTCCAAGGAGCCCCGGAAATTCGAGTAAACTGGCCGTCGTCGACAGGAGGTCGAGATGGCAGTACGAAGAAACGCTTCGCAATGGGCAAGGCTCGTCAAGAAGTGGAAACGCAGTGGTAAAACCGCGTCGGAGTTCGGCGTGGAAGCCAAAGTCAGCCCGGCAGCACTTCATTCGTGGCGTTGGCGGCTCCGAAAAGCTGGCTTGCTGCAGGACGAGCCGGACGCACAACCGTCCGTCGTGCCGGAGTTTCTCCCCGTTCATGTCGTGTCGAGTGATATCGAGCCAGAACAAGCTCGAGACCAGCACGTAGACATCGTAGTGGACGAGCGCAATACCGTGCGCGTTTTGCCTGGATTCGACGACACCACGTTGCGTCGAGTGCTCGATGTGCTGCGCGAGAAGGGGGTGCGATAATGTTTACCCTCCCGCCCGCATTGCGCATTTACTTGGCGACAAATCCGACGGATCTGCGCAAAGGATTCGATGGTTTGTCTGCCGCCGTGATGGGAGTCATCGGCGAAGACCCGGCGTCAGGGCATCTTTTCGTTTTTCGCAACCGTCGAGGGGACCAGATCCGCGTTCTTTTCTGGGATCGCACCGGATACTGCATTTTCGCCAAACGGCTCGCCCAGGGACGGTTTCACTTGCCAACCGACGTGTCACCCAACACTCGTCATGTCGAGGTCGACGCGGCCGAGCTGGGCCTCTTGCTCGAAGGCATCGACTTGAGCGACGCGCAACGACGCAAGCGATTCAGACTCGTGAAGCGACTCGACAAAGCCGCGTGATGGTTCGTCCCCAACACGCTCCCGTTTGCCCGTAAATTGCGGGCGAACTCCCAAGGCAAACAAAAAGTTTGTCGTTCTCTTGGCCATAAATCTCAACGCACGATAGAGGGCGCGCATGTCCCCCCCCGAGACAAACGGGAGCCACGTCGACCTCGTGGCCGTGCGCGCCAAACTGCAATCGATGGCCGAAGAAGGCCGCATCGACGAGCTCATTGCGTTGGTGATCGACTTGCTTTTGCGGGTCAAAGAGGAAAACAACGCACTCTCGATACGCCTGCAAAAAGCATTGCGGGCGCTCTACGGCCGAAAGAGCGAGAAAGTCAGCACGGAAGAGCTGAAGGCAATGCTCGCCAAACTCGGCGAAGATGCGCCCGCACCACCGCCGCCGCCACCGCCGCCGCCACCACCGCCACCACCGCCGCCGGCAGGTCCCAAACCATTAAAAAGCCACAAGGGCCGTAATCCCTTGCCGAGCCATTTGCCACGGCGCAAGAAGGTCATTGCCGTTCCGCCCGAATTGCGCACGTGCGCGAAGTGTGGCGCGGAGAAAAAGTGCATTGATCACGTCAAGAGCGAGATTCTCGACTTCATTCCGGCGCAATTTATCGTCATTGAAGAGCTGCGAGAAAAACTCGCGTGTTCGACGTGTGAAGCGGAATTCGTCGTTGCACTGAGCGAAAAAGTCATGGACAAGGGGCGTCCTGGAGCCGGGTTGCTCGCGAAAATCGTCGTCGACAAGTGGGAAGACTCGATGCCCCTTTATCGGCAATGCAAGGAGTTTGCGCGCATGGGCGTGCCCTTGTCGACGTCGACAATAGGGGATTGGACCGCATTTGCATTGGATGTGCTCGCTCCGGTGACGTTTCGCGCCAAGGAAAAGGTCGTTGCCTCTGGATACATCAATGCCGACGACACGGGTTTGCCGGTACTCGACAAGGATCACCCCAATGGGGTGAAACGAGGGCACATGTGGTCCTATTCGGGCGCAGGGCTTGTCGTATTCAATTACACGCCGGATTGGAAAGCCGAAGGTCCGATGGGGTTTCTTCGAGGTTATCGCGGCCATTTGCAAGGCGACGGCTACGCGGGATACGAAAAAGCACTTCGTAACGTGATGCAAAGCGACGAATCGATTGTGCCGGAAGAGCGTCGTCTTGCGTGCGGAATGCACATCCGGCGCAAATTTGAGGAATCAGCCAAACTCGGCGACGCGCGCGGGGCTGTAGCTATCAATTTTTTCAAGGCGATTTACAGGCTCGAGCGTGAATACAAGGACCACAAACTCTCCATAGATGACCGGCTCGTGCAGCGAGCGAATCGAAGTTTGCCGCTCGTGAATGAGCTTTACCAATGGATTCGCGACATCGAACCGGAAGCGATCCCTAAAACGCCGCTTTACGATGCAATTCGATACGCAAAAAAACAAGAAGCCGCATGGCAACGGTGTTTCTCCGATGGCAAATTCGAGATTGACAACGGCGAGGCCGAACGTCGTTTGCGATGGGTTGCCATTGGAAGAAAGAATTTCATGTTTGCGGGCTCCGACAAGGGTGCAGAATGGCTCGCAGTGGGCTACTCGCTGACCGGATCGTGCCACGCAAATGGCATCAACCCGCTCGAATACTTGACGGACGTCATCGAAAAACTGCAATCGGGTTGGCCAACGAGTCGCCTCGATGAATTGCTACCCAACGTTTGGCGACCTGGACTGACCTGACGAACCATTGAACCGGGGCCCAATCGAGTATGCGCATCGTGAATGATGCGGATGCACGGGTGCGCGCGCACAGCGTAGCACGTCCACGTGTATGCGCAGGAGTGCGCTTGGTCGGACGGTTACGCGACGGCGTCAGAAGGGTCCCAGGTTTTTCATTGGGTGGAGTTTTCTGATAAATTGGTTTGCCCTGTCCCGTCGGTGTTCATTCCGGGCACCGCTCGGCGGGCGAGGTGATCGAGGGTTGGAATTGTTAGCAAATCGAGCGGATGTTACGGCGGTTTTGCATCCTTCACTGCCCGCTTTTTCATGACGTTACCCAGGTCCAATTCTACGAACACGTCGTAATCGAGTTCCGGATACGCATTCAAGAATGCGACGCTCGACGCGCTCGACGGCTTCCGGCGCATCAGGCAAGGTGGTTTTTCTTGCGCAACATCATCGAGGACTCCCTCCAAAGCACGGACCCAACGCAACAAGCAGCTTGACATGAACAACGCCCTCGGTTTTTCTTAGGCCTGCGGAAGCATCTTGATAATTCTGGAACTGAGGGACCACGAGTGTGGTGGCGCCTCACTTCCGCGTCGGAGTACAGGGCCCACTTTGCGCCAGAGGACGAGGATTTTCGGGCGCAAAGGGCGTGATGCTCATGGCTGTACCTTGTTTTGGGACGGTTTGTCTCGTTGAATAGGAGCTGTTGCAGGATGATGCCAAAAAAAACCAGGGCGGGCACCGGTCTGCTTCGATATTTTATGGGGGCTGTCGTGATGATCGTCATTGCGGCATGCGGGACCGACAGCGGGTCGGTGCAACAGGGCGCTACGGAGGCACCGCGGCAAGCATCGAGCCCGTCGTCCCCAGTGATGCCGAAAGAGCTGCGCGCGGCGTACATCGCGGCTGTGCAGCGTGACGCGTCAGAATCGTATGCAGGGGTAGCCTTGGGCGAGCTGGTGCAGTTCGAGAACCCGGCGCAGCGTTTTCTTTCGACCGTGGGTCGTCATGGTTTGTCGGTCAAGCCGGACGACGACGGTTGGCAATTCGCGATGCGGACGGTCGCGGTAGGGTGCGAAGGGGCGATGGTGCCGGTGACGGAAGCGGCCCCGGTCGTCGAGGGCAACCGTGTCGAGGTTCGTCGCGAAGGTTTGGAGGAATGGTACCTCAATGGTTCGCTCGGCGTGGAGCAAGGGTTTGTCGTGTCCGAGGCGCCTGGGTGTGCGGGACCGAAGACGATCAGGATGGCGATCGAGGGCAGTCTGACGGCGATTCTCGACGATGCGAACGGCAGTGGCCACGGCGATGCTGTGCGGTTCGTCGATAAAGACGGGCGTGGAGCGCTTTCGTATACCGACGTTTTCGTGACGGATGCGACAGGAAAAACCGTTCCTGCTTGGTTATCGGTGAACGCAGGGGACGTAGCGATTGTCGTGGATGATGCTTCGGCGACGTATCCGTTGGCGATCGATCCGCTGATCTGGGTGCAGCAGGCACAGCTCACCGCGGGCGACGGGGCGGCGAACGACTATTTCGGCATTTCGGTGGCGCTCTCGGGCGACACGGCGCTCGTGGGCTCGAATGGCGACGATATCGGGGCGAACAGCAATCAAGGTTCGGCCTATGTCTTCACTCGCAACGGCGGTACGTGGACTCCGCAGCAAAAGCTCACGGCAAGCGACGGCGCGGCGGGCGACAACTTCGGCGCGGCGGTGGCACTTTCGGGCGACACGGCGCTCGTCGGCGCGGACTCCGACGATGTCCTGGCGACCATTGACCAAGGTTCGGCGTACGTGTTTACGCGCGTCGGCAATGTCTGGACGGAGCAGCAAAAGCTAACGGCGACCGATGGCCTGTTGAACGATCGTTTGGGCATTTCGGTGGCGCTGTCGGGGGACACGGCGCTCGTGGGAGCGGCTTTGGACGATGTCCTGGCGACCGTCGACCAAGGTTCGGCGTATGTGTTTACTCGCAGCGGTGTTGTATGGACCCAGCAGCAGAGGCTCATAGCGGGTGACGGCGCGACGGGCGATCGGTTCGGTATTTCGGTAGCGTTGTCGGGGGACACGGCGCTCGTGGGAGCGGACCTGGACAATGTCGGGCCGAACGTCGAGCAAGGTTCGGCGTATGTGTTTGTCCGTAGCGGCAGCGTGTGGGCACAGCAGGCGCAGCTCACGGCGGGCGACGGTGCGGTGAACGATTACTTTGGTAATTCAGTGGCGTTGTCGGTGGATACAGCACTCGTGGGCACGTACGGCAATGATATCGGGCCGAACATCGATCAGGGTTCGGCGTACGTGTTCACCCGTAGCGGCGTTGTATGGACGCAGCAGCAACAAATCACGGCAGCGGATGGTGCCTCGAGTGACTACTTCGGCTATTCGGTGGCGCTGTCGGGGGACATGGCGCTCGTGGGAGCATTCGCGGACGATATTGCGTC
>JANORL010000614.1:0-5274 GCA_031415295.1 Polyangiaceae bacterium
CCGGATGATAGAAATCTCGGGGGGTTTGGGGGGCTTTGCCCCCCATCGAGAACAGGGTAGAGGGAAAGTGGTTCGACCTTTAGGTCGAATCACTTTTCCTGACAAAGGTTGAATGCGAAGCATTCAACCTGTAACGGGTCGACTCTCGGGGGGGTTGGGGGGGCTTTTCTCCCCATCGTAAACCGGTTGCAATTCGGCTCACGGATACGTGATGTTGAGGCGCGTCATTTTACGCCAGAGCGTGGTGGCGCTGATGCCGAGGCCATCGGCTGCGCGTTCACGGCTGCCTTCACATTCACGGAGGGCGTTTTCAATGGCGACACGTTCGGCCGAGTCGACGACATCCGACAATGCTTTGCCTGCTGCAGGTTGTGTCGGTGAAACCGGAGGCGGCGTGATGCCGATGTCGTCGAGGGTGATGACACCACCGGCGGACAACGCCACGGCTTGTTCGACAAGGTTTTCGAGTTCGCGAATGTTGCCGGGATAATCGTACTGCTGAAGGATTTCGATGACGCCGTCACCCGGGTGGGCCTTGGCGCTCATTTTGCGGTTGTACTTCTCGAGGAAAAACTGGAAGAGCAGCGGCACGTCTTCGCGTCGATCGCGTAGGGGCGGGAGCATGAAGCGGGCGACATTGAGGCGATAATAGAGGTCTTGTCGGAAGCGTTTTTCGGCGACGGAGACCATGAGGTCTTGGTTTGTCGCGGCGATGATCCGAACGTCGATCTTGATGGGTTTGTTTTCCCCAACTCGACGGATCTCGTTTTCCTGGATGGCGCGTAAAAGTTTGGCTTGGAACGTGAGGGGTGTTTCGGCGATCTCGTCGAAGAAAAACGTGCCGCCGTCGGCTTCTTCGAAGAGCCCTTTACGAGCGGCGACAGCACCCGTGAACGAGCCTCGTGCATGGCCGAAGAGTTCGCTTTCGAGCAGCGTTTCGCTGATGGCGGCGCAATTGACCGGGACAAACGGACGGTCGGCGCGTTTGGAGTTGGCGTGGATGGCTTTGGCGACGAGTTCTTTGCCGGTGCCGCTTTTGCCGGTGATGAGGACGGTGGCATCGGTGGGCGCGACTTTGACGATGCGCGAGAGCACTTCGCGGACGGATTGTGAACGTCCGATGATGTTCTCGAACTTGTAGCGTTCCCGAAATTCGGTAGCGAACAACGAGACTTGGCTCGTGAGTCGACGGCTCGCGATGGCTCGTTCGACTTTGACGAGCAGCTCTTGTTCGGTGAACGGTTTTTGGATGTAGTCGAAGGCTCCGAGGCGCATGGCTTCGACGGCGCTTTCGATGGTGCCGTACGCGGTCATGACGATGACTTCGGTCGTGGCGTGCGTTTCTTTGACGGCACGGAGCACACTGATGCCATCGGTTCCGCCCATCCGCAGATCGGTCAAGACCATGTCGTAGGCGCCTTTGGAACCACGATCTGCGCCTTCTTTGCCATCACTTGCTTCGTCGACGTCGTATCCGGCGCTGCGGAGCATCATGGTCAGTGTCGTGCGCATGTTGCGCTGATCATCGACGACCAGAATTTTTGCCATCGTCACCCCCGACCGTTGCCAATGACTTGCATCTTGCCTTGTTGCGCGCCGTGCGAACAGAGGAAGATGGGAAGAAGACTCTAGGCTGCCGGGGCACCGGCGGTGAGTTGCCTTGACAAGTAGAGTTGTTCGCCGAGCTTCTCGATGAGTCCGAGCTGCGTTTCGAGAAAGTCGGCGTGCATTTCTTCGGCTTGGAGAATGGCCTTCAAGAGGTCTTCGCTGGTCGAATCATTCTTTTCGCGACAGAGGTTGATGGCGCTGCTGAGACGGGCAACGGCTTGGTATTCGAGCTCGAGGTCGCATCGGAGTTGTTCAGGGACGGTTTGTCCGATGCTGAGTTTGTCCAGGCGCTGGAGGTTGGGCAAACCTTCGAGGAAGAGAATACGGTGCACGAGGGATTCGGCGTGTCGCATTTCGTCGATCGACTCGGATCGGTTTTGGGTGGCGAGGGCGAGGTAGCCCCAGTTTTCGCACATTTTGGCGTGCATGAAGTACTGGTTGATGGCCACGAGTTCGCCTGCGAGCACTTCGTTGAGTGCGGCGATGACTTCTTTGTTGCCCTTCATGAAACACCTCGACGGGGAAAAACCTTACGTACCTACGCCGAAGTGAATCGGCGCCGAATCGCTAGCACCCTATCCAAAAGGAGCACGGACAGGGAAGGGTGTTCGAAAGAAAATATTTACCGGACGAGGTAACGGGAAAAACCGGAAGTTGATGCGAATTATCGAAATCAGCGGGAGGGTCAGCAGGCAGGTCAGGAGGCGAGGAGTGTTGCGGAGTACGTGCGGAAGCGGCGTGAAGCGCTTGGTGCTTCTTTGGCGGAGCCATCGAGGATAGCTGCGACGGTCGAACGGCAAGTGCCGCAACGCGTCCCAGCACCCGTTTTCTCCATGATTTCAGCGGTGGAGTCCAACCCGGAAGCAACTGCGTCCCGGATGTCTTTTTCCGTCACTGCCATGCATATGCAGACGTACATCAGTCGCCCTACCTGGTTCGAGAGGCCAACTGCTATTGAGAATAGCTTTCAAATTCGATTGCGTCAACCGGAGCGGGATCCGCGGGGATTTTCATGAGATCGCGGGTGGGACGCTCGAACTCTGCGGTCGAGCGGTTTGTCGTTGAGTGAGCACGGTCGACGCCGATTTTCAGGCACGCGCGGGACCGCGAACTCTGCGGTTGAGCGGTATGTCCCGATCACATCGCGAGTCCGCCGTCGACATCGATGGTGCGGCCCGTGAAATACTCGCACTCGATGACGAACTTCACGGCGAGCCAAATGTCTTCGGGCAGGCCGATGCGGGCGACGGGGATGCGCGTCACGAGCGCGTCGCGTGCTTTTTGGTTCATGCCTTGGGTCATCGGTGTTTCCACCATGCCTGGCGCGACGCACCCAACTCGAATGCCGAACGGTGCAAGTTCGAGCGACCATGTTTGAGTGTTGGCAGCGAGGGCCGCTTTGGCCGCCGTGTAGTTGGATTGTCCACGGTTGCCGTGTCGCGCGATTGAACTGATGTTGACGATGACGCCTTTTTGACCCGTTTCGGCCATCTTTGCAGCAACGTCACGCGCGACAAACGTTGCGCCCGTCAGGTTCACGTCGATGACCGATTGCCATTGTTGCGCAGTCATTTTGGTGATGGCCCCCGTCGTGCGATCACGTTTGACGAGCAGTCCGTCGCGAAGGATGCCCGCGTTGTTGACGAGACCGTTCAAGCCTCCCATCGCTCCGTGGGCAAACTCGACGCATGCCGCGACGTCTGCTTCGTTGGCCACATCGAGGCGCCGGACGTGGAGTTTGCCCGGGCACGCCTTGGCTTCTTCTGCGAGGGACGCGAGCGCTTCTTCGTTGACGTCTGCAGCGACGACTTGGCCACCTGCTTCGGCAATACGAATGGCGTAGTGGCGACCAAGGCCAGAGGCTCCGCCGGTGACGATGAACTTGGTATCTTCGAGTCGCATGGTGTTCCTTCGAGTTCGAACATTTGGGGCTTCGGATCGCTTTCGGCGTCCTTCGCTCAAGCGGCTTCGTTGTTGCCGCTTTACGTTAGGCGAGGGTGTTTATCAGGCGTCGCGAGCGTTGCGAAGCTAGGGAGGGCGGCGGAAGCGTACATCGTACGCTGAGCAAGCCCGACCGACGATTCGCAGCGCGCAGCAGCCTGATAAACACCCTCCCCTTGCGCTCGGCATACCGGGTGATATTTCGCTTTCATGCGTTGTTTTGCGCTGATGGCTCTTTGTGTCGGCCTGTCCGGCGCCGCGGTCGGCTGCCACCGCGACGCACCTGTTCCCGGTTCATCGGATCCCGCTGGCAAGGACCTCGTGGAAGGAGCCGTCGTCGCGGCCGTCGAAGCAAGCGGTGGCGTGCGTCTGTACAAGATCGTGCACGCCGACGATTACCCCGATCCGGCCGGCCCCGAGTACCACATGATCGCCTACGATCCGAAGGTCGTTACGTTTCAAGATGCGGCAAACCTTTGGAAATTCCGCCGCAAAGAAACGAAAGTCGTGCTCGACCACATCCTTGTACGCTTGGTCAACTTCATCAAACGCGACCACCGCGTGCTCGCCATCGAACCCGTCTCGGACGAAGAAAAAGCCCCGTACCTCAAAGCGCGTCAGTGAGCTTTTCGCGAAATATCTCGCTGAGCATTTCGATCGCTTGCGCATGCAAACGACTCGCCCAGCTCTTGCTGATGCCCAGTTCCGCCGCGATCGTGTCGAAGTCTTCCCCCTCGAAATAATGCCGCTCGATGAGCTGCCGCTCCCGGTCCGGAAGCGTAGGCAACGTCTTGCGAATTGCGTAATATTGCTGCGCTTTTACCGTGCGTTCCTCCGGAGTTTCCTCCGCTTCGCGCACGATGGCTCGACTCGAAATCAGCCCAATCGCCAACGCCGCCGCATGCTTGTTGAGCGTTTGATCAAGCGCCGTGACGTGTTGCTCTTCGCTAGATCCTGGTTCGTCCGGACCGTACTCATCGTGGTGAGACAAACGTTCGGACGCCATGATCGCCGACGCTCGCGCATGCAAGCGGTACATCCGTCGTTCACGACGTACAGCGTCGATGATCGCCCAACGCATCTTGCGCCCTAAGTAGGTCGATGCCGACGATCGCGTCGGATCGAACGTTTGCACCGCTTGGAGTAGTCCGTCGTGCGCATGGGCTCGCACGTCGTCAAACGGCAAAACGTGTCCCAAACGGCGACTCATCCAGTGCGAGATCTGATCGAGCAGCGGCAAATTCTGCTGGTACATCCGAAGCGCCTCGGGAGTCACTCGCCCACCGCCCGCCCAGGCTTTTTCTTCACGGGCGAAGCATCATGTCGACCTACAAACGCTTCCCCACTGGCATCGACATTCTCGCGTGGTTTTGCTCGTCGAAGTGTTCTCGCTGCGTGAACGTCTCGGACGAGCAGTTCGGCGAGTTCGTCCCGCATGAACACAAGGTCGTCAGGAGAAACCAAGTCGCGGTAGGGAGCTATTGCTGATTCGATCCGGGCTTTGATCCACGGATCATCCAGAAAAGGATGCATGGCCTGGAAAAACTACCACAAGCCTTGCGGAAAAACCACCTTCACGAAGGACGAACCCAGGTTACCCGACGAACCCTCGGTTTTACTTCCTGTCCATTGGTCAAATCTCATTTTTCCGTTGGAAACCACGCCCCGGGTTTTAACCCCACGCGGGGTCGCTGGTTGAGACGTGACTCATGGTCAGCGTTTTAC
>JANORL010000615.1:0-5961 GCA_031415295.1 Polyangiaceae bacterium
GGCCAGGCCGACCGCGGCGTGTCATAAGATTGGTTGGACATATCAACCTGAAAATACAAGCGCGGGTCATTCGGCGCCCATTTCACCTCCACGTCTTTTCCAACGGTCAAGACCGCGGCTTCAGTCGGAGCCAAAATGGAGTGCGGCTCGAGGTATTTGGTATCGTATACGAGACCGCTGATCGAGTTACCCGCCCCTGATTCGATGGTGAATTCATATTTTTCAACCATCGGTTGTGCATCGGGAAAATTCGACGGGTAACCGTTATTGAAGATTATGCTTGCCCAGGCGGAGCACCGTCACGAGCGGACGGATTCACGACCGAACGCCACCAAGCTGCAGCTTTAGCCTGATTCCACTCCGTCATTGCAGCGGTTGCTTCGAGAGTTTCCACCAATTCTTCGACGCATTGATGACGTTCAGACCGAGCTTTGGCCATACTCCGCGTGATGATCGCGGATAAATCTTCAGGAATGGCCGCATACTGTTCACATAGCCGCGGCGGCGGATCCGCTACGTGCGCTTGGCAATGAGCTTCCAACGAGTCGCGGGGAAACGGGGGCTGACCTGTGAGGAGAAAACAGGCCACGCCTCCAAGGCTATAAATATCGCTGCGAGCATCTGGCAACTCACCCCGGAATTGTTCCGGAGCCATATAAGCAGGTGTCCCAATGAGTTGCCCGATTCTAGTGAGGGTCGGAGACGAGGCGATTGCCTCGTCCACTTCCGTCGATTGCTGTTTTCGCGTCGTTGGTGGTGCTAGTAAAGGAAGATCTTCGGGGGATCGTTCCTGATAGACCAAGCCAAAATCGAGCAGTTTGATGATATCTTTCATTCCGCCCCGTTCACAGATGAAAATATTGCTTGGTTTTATATCGCGGTGAATCAAGCCCAAAGCGTGGGCTTCAGCGAGCGCTCCACAAACTTGCCGCAACAGATACACTGTTCGCCCAGGATTCGCCGGTCCGTGTTGACGAACGAAAGCTTCCAGGGTCAATCCAGGCAGATACTCCATGGCGTAAAAAAAAGAATCGTCTTCCGTTCGACCAAAGTCATACACTTCGACCGTGTTCGGGTGCGTGAGGCGAGCCATCGCTTGCACTTCGCGTTCGAATCGAGCGAGCCATTCCTGGCTTTGGGTTCTTCCGGAACGAATCAATTTGATGGCGCAAGGTCGACGCAGGAGACGATGTTGGGCCAGGTGAACTTCTCCCATGGCGCCCCGACCAATGAGTTGAAGCAATTGGTATTGACCAACTTGTTTGGCATCGAAAACTGCTTTACGCAAGGCTTGCCATTTGATCCCCACATAAAGAGCCAGCGTGCCAAAAACGACGGTGAGCAACATTGTGAGCAATACGTTACCAAAAGCGTGTGGGCGCAAAGCTGGATTGTTGATCGCGGCGATGAGGGTCACGAATTGAGGAATGGCAACGAGCAAAACCAGGACGATGGTGCCTCGTTTCCACCCATTGGGGATACTCAGCAAATAAAACGAAGTGACCATGGCCCATTGCGGTGCATGAACCGCGCTCAAATGCGCCGAGCCAACGCGAAAATGCGTCGTACCTCCCGGAGAAACCGCCCAATAGACCTGATCCAACAGGTTCTCCAACTGCGGAGCCGGAGAAGTCGAAAGCGAGACACCTTTGACGAGCCAACCATATTGCCAACCGCTGAGCACCATCACCGTCGCCGCCAAAAGCACGCCCTCGAAAACTCGCAATGCAGACCAGGAGAGATCGCGCTGGAACTGCAGCCAAAGGCTCACCGACGTAAAGGTAGCTGCTCCAAAGACCATAACGGTCGCGGCAGTCATCGGAATTTTGCCCCAAGCGCCCGACATGACGATTTGGCGTAACAAGAACACGCCGAAAAAAGCGTAAACCATCACTGCGAGCATGCGAATGCGTTCTTGTAAATAACTGCGCTGCTCTTCGCTCCATTTCGACTTCGCTTCGGGCCCTACGGCTACTTGCGAACGGCCTGCGAAAATCGACGTCTCCGTAACATTGGAAAGCAATGTTGCGACTTCGCTTTCCAGAGATTCGTCGCCAGAGCAAGCTCCTTTTAAAGCGGCATCACGCTCCGCTGGAGGTAATTCACGGAGCGTCAGGAAGATCTCGGTCACTCGCGCGTAACGATCGGCATTCATCAGGCACCGTGGGTCAATTCATGGCGCAACCAAGCTTTGATGAGGCTCCATTCGGCTTCCAACGTTCGTTTCGGTACGCCCTGAATTGCCGCGACTTCTTCGACGGTAAGGCCCCCGAAAAAGCGCAAAGATACGATTTCTGCGTGTCGAGCATTCAAGGTCGTAAGTTTGGTGAGCGCATTTTCAATCGCCCAAATATCTTGATCTTCAGCGGCGGATAATCGATCTAAACAATCGCTGAGAATTCGATTCATCTTCCCACCTCGTTTTTGGGCGCCCCGCGTACGGGCATGTTCGACCAAAATGCGTCGCATCGTTTGTGAAGCGAGAGCGAAGAAATGCGCGCGATCAGTCCATTGAATGTTCTTTTGCGGGATGAGCTCGAGAAATGCTTCATGCACGAGCGCAGTTGGTTGGAGCGTATGATCGCCACGCTCCCGACGCATCAATGCACCGGCACGCCGGCGCAGTTCATCATACACGACGACGAGTAATTCTTGGGCCGCTTGGCTATTTCCCGCCCGAATGGCCGCAAACAGTGGCGTCACGTCTGACTGCACCGACGTCGTTTCGATCATGTCCGAAGGCGGAGCAACCCTCGTGCCAATTTGCGACGAACGCGTACGAACGCAACACGGGCGATGGACTGCGGCAGTCATGCGAAATTAGCATGCGGAATTGGCAGCATCGAATGCGGATTCGGCATTGAGCTGCAGCGTCCGCACGTAATAAGAATCGCCCATTTGGGGGGCTGTAAGAAAAGAAAAAAAACTTTGCGGACTTTGGATGCGGTTTGCACTTCTGCACCAAAGGGCCGGCACATGCGCCGGAGGAAGGCGTGACTATGAGGACGAGACTTGGCTTTGGAGCGAGTTTATTGGCGGCGGGAATGACTGTAGCGGCCGGTTGCGAATCTGGAGACCTCGACGGGATGGAAGAAGGAGAGAGCGCCAGTACCGAGCAAGCGTCGACGTGGGCAAACGCGAGCGATATCACGATTGCGCAGACGTTTCGGCCCGCGATCAAATTCCGAAGCGACCACAATTGTTGGCCGCTCACTTTTACGGAGATTGGCTCGAATGCCTCAGCAGCGCAACGCACGGGCATCAAAGAAACCTGCAAATCTAATTTAGATACGAATTTCGCGATATTTGCAAGCGTCAAACGGAGGGGAACGCTGAATGCAGCCGTGACGACCGATAATGACTCTTTTCGAGTGACGTACGGCGTGGCTTTTGGCATGCAGGAAAATCATCTCACGGATGACGAAGCGGCTGTTTACGATATCTTTGGCGACCCGGACATGGGGACGCATGGCGAGGACGCGCAATACATCGTCGCCGATGTCGGCAATGGCAATCTGACGTCGGTTTGGGCGGATCTACACAAGGGATATTATGCGCGATCCAAGTCGCAACTCACGATGCACACTGACAACCAGGTTACCGTTTGGGCTGGTAAATGGTACAATTCATTGAAACTCATCACGGAGAAAACGAAATACTGCGACTCTGGGCTGAATTTTGGCGTTGATCTCCTCGCTTTTCTTAGCGGGTTGGACATCTCCTGTGATGCACTGGATATGGCGACCAACTTCGGCGATCCCATTGGCGAAAACCATACCGCACTCGGAAAGCTCGTCATGGTCGAAGACGTCTGTGCTACGACAGGATCCACGTACACCTCCCCTGACAATATCACCTATAGCGGACAGCAACTTGCCGCGTTGAAGGACTACATTGGCTGTTCTACCGAGGAATACGAGTGGGATAAATCGTTCAAGTCGAAGTCGCAATACAGCGATCCCTATGGTCTCAATGGATGCCATCGCGGTACTTCCAGTTGGGGCAATATTTGTAACGCCTCCAATTTTGGCCCGGACGTCAATTGGAGAACGACGAACGGACGCGCCTACGTCGAACCAGCTACGGTTGGCAATGCGTCTCCCAATTCTGATGGTCCGCAGAATTTCTCGGACATCGAAACGATGTACGGGAATTCGCCTACTGAAATCACCATTTATACGGGTGAACGGGTGGACGGCGTCAAGGTCAAGTACAACGTCAATGGGATCACGACAATAAAGGCCCACGGAACCTTTGAGGACGATCATGCCCATACCATCAGCGGCCTTGATACAGATCCCATCACTTCGGTAACGCTTTGCGAAGGAACAGATACGGACGGGCGAAGGCGCCCAGGTCGAATCGAATTGCGTACTGCCGCCGGGCGAACGTTATCTGGAGGTTCGGGGTCGAGCAAGTGCGTGACGAGTGCTCCGTCGGGACTGCGGTTTTTTGGTTTCTACGGAAGCGACCGATTGCCTAGCGCCTTGGTCAATATGATTATCACGTACGGACTCGACTTCCCTGCCGGTCCACTCGATTTCTTGGGTACGTATTGGGGCTCGGACATTCCCTCCAGTCAGTCCATTACCGACTGGTTTGGAGATTCGAATCAAGGTGCAGGAATGGCCGTGACGAACATCGATTCGGATTCCCGTCCTGACGCGGTGGTCGTGCATGTCGATAACCCCAATGGAGGTAACAATGGGTATTACCGGATCCTTTGGAACATGGCTTGGGTGCAACCCACCAGTGGAAGCAGCACGTATTTGCCCACGACGATCAGTGACCCGATTCCCATCAATGGCTGGTGGGGCGACAACACCAGCGGTGCTGGCGCGGCGATTGGTGATATCGATAAAAACGGACGCCCGGATCTCGTCGTTCTGCACATCGACAACCCGGCCACCAGCGATTTCACGTATTACCGAATTGGTTGGAACCTCAATACGAGCGGTGTGGTCACTTCGTGGAGTGCGCCCATTGGCATCTCCGTGGGTTTCCACGGTTATGACACCTCGGGTGCCGATGTTGCTTTGCGCGATATCGACAACAACGGAACCCTGGACATGGTCATCGGCACCGTCGACGCACCTTCGGGCGCGGATACGGTTTATTACAATGTCGGCATGAACCTCTCCACAGCTGGAATCGTCAGCTCATGGACCGGTGCTGGGACGTTACCTTCGGGTATTAGCAGCGCTACCGCCGATCTCGGAATGGACATGGCCGATATGGATCGCAATGGCAAGCCCGACCTGATCGTTTCGTGGGTCGATTCAGCATCCGGCAACGACAGTCATTATTACCGCGTGGGGTATGACGTGACGTCGACGGGGTCGACGTCGGGATGGAGCGCTTGGCGTCTCTTGAATTCAGCCCTCAGCAGTTCCACCCACGGTGCGGACATCGCGGCATACGACTTCAGTGGGAATAACAATAAGGAACTCGCCAACTTCCATATAGTCGACGGTAATGGCGGCAATACCGGCACATGGGACGTGAAATCCGACCGGTCGGATATCGTGTATGCATTAAAGGGAAAATACAGCCAAAAGTGCCTCACGATTCAAAACGGAAGCTCGGCTGATGGCGACAAATTGGTGCAATACACATGCAGCGGCCTCGCCAGTCAAAAGTTCACGTTCTCGGCATCTGATTCAGGTGGATACCATCTGCTCATCAAGTCGTCAGGCAAATGTCTCGACAACCCGAGTTCATCGACGCAAAATGGCACCGTACAGCAACAATGGAGCTGCAACTATTCCAATGCGCAGAGGTTCCAATTGACTTCGCCCACCACCGACTACTTCGACGGCCCCATCTACTGGCGAGTGCAAAACGCGGGCAACAACCTGTGTTTGGACGTCGCCGGCAACTCGATCTCCAACAACGGCAACATCGTCCAATGGACCTGTTCGGACATCGATCGCCAAAAGTTCGAGCTCGTGCAGATAACGA
>JANORL010000616.1:0-15332 GCA_031415295.1 Polyangiaceae bacterium
CGCAGGGCGGGCGGGAGCTTGTCGGCCTGCGTCGCGATGAGCGTCATGGTGTACTGATAGTCGGCCCCGTTGGAGGTGTGCGTTTCGACGAACACCTCGGGCTGCCAGTGCTGAAACAGCTCCGCAAAGGCCCAACGTGAATGAATTGCCGCGAAAGATTCGATGCACCATGGCTGACTCCTGCTCAGATTAAGCAACGCTTTATGAGTCAACAACATTTTCGCCACCAAATCAAGAGGGAATCGACCGCACGACCAATCATTCCTCTTCGTAACGCAATTGACTGCAGCCAATGGAAAAACCATTCCAGAGCCTAGGAAAATAACCCAGCCCTTTCGTCGTTGACGCGTTTACGCTGCTACGCGTTACCCGTGGGACTTTGTGCATCCCGGCACATCTGAATGCCAGACGTCTTCGGTCCGTGATCGACAATCCTTGCAGGCGTCGGTTTTTCTTGACCAGCAGACACACATGCGCATCGGCGCCGGCGAATACGGACGAAGCAACCCTATTCGGGGTACTTTGCGCTACACGTCTTGCCCATTGTTTTCGTGGAACGAATGCGCAATCGACATCATTTCTTCTTGGCCGTTTTCTTCGCCCCCGTCGCCTTCTTTGCCGCCTTCTTTGCCGCCTTGTTCGCCGCCTTCTGCGGCACTATGCTTGCCGGTTTCTCGGGCGGCGGCGCCCCCTTCGGCAGAACCATTACGCGTTTACCGTCGAATGTTATGACCATCTGGTGGATCTTCTCCACTCCAGCCGATGATTTCGGTGATGAAATTCGTCTTGTCGACGTATTCGAAGTTCTTCTCGCGAAGATCACGGAAATCGCTTGTACCGATGGGGATGAGCCGAATCATCATATCCTCGTGGGAAAATGTCTCGGGCAAACATCGCACCTTTCGAGACGACGTCAACGTTCGCGCGTCAACGCTACGATGCCACCCTCTCCAACCAATCCCCGCGTAACACCGCTCCAAATCGATTCGCTATCGCGCTAATAGCGAACCGCTCAGGCGCGGCCCCGTAATAAGCCTCGATCCGTCGCTGCACGGCCTCCACCGTCACGCGTCCTTCCGCTTCTTCCAAGCATTTCCGCACAATCTCGGCCCGCGACGGAACACGTACCGCCTCCCACTGCGACAAACCCACGCCGCCTGACTGCGACAATCGGAACCGCGGATCACCACGCAGCACCGACAAACACATCTCTTGCGACCACGACGCATGCGTTTGCGACAAACGCGAAATCTCGGTTTTCACCTTTGCCGCTCCAAGACCCCGCTCGCGCCGCTCCAAAACCCGCGCTACATGTTCCAGCCCCTCGGCCATCGCTTCCGCTCCGCCCGGCAAATCGCGATCATACAGCCCAACTCTATCGGAATCACACGCAACGAACGGCGGCCTTCCGAGAAACATCGCGACCGTGCTTGGCGTTGCTGTCATTTTTCTACGCAGTTCCGCAATCAGATCCTCACGCAACATAGGCTCGCCACGTTCGCGAAGGATGCGCGTGAGCTCGTCATGATAATGAATCCGACCGCGTTCTTCGGGCGATTCCAACAAACCAAACCGGTTTCGTCCCAGATAACGTACACGCCCACTTCGCCGAAGCAGCGACGCCAAACGCCAATGATTGAGCGAATCCGGAAGTTCCGTCGATTCACGAATCTCGTCCAGGATCTCGTTGGCCAGCCATTGACGCTCGGGCGACTCCTGCTGCATTACCTCGATGGCTTTAGGCACGAGTTTTTCCCGCCACAGCTCGAAATCGGGAAAATGCTGCTCCAGGCCAATGAGACCCGAATCGAAAAAGAGCACCTCCTCAGGCATGTGGCCTCTTTCCAGGCGCTCGATCACGTCTTCCACCCGCATCGGGTTTGTCGACGCGCGTAACAACGCGAGTATCGCCGCCGGTCGCGTGGTACCAAACCCCACGACGCGAGCTTGACCTCCGCTCTCTTCAATGTGCAGTATTTCTCTCAATCGTTCGAAAAGAACACCGCCCAAGAATCGACCCACGTTCGCGACAAACTTCTCGACAAGCAATCGAAACGTATCGAGCGGGCCCGGAATACGCACCGTGGACGCCTCTTTTCGAAGCGCTTCCCATGCCGCATCGAATGCCGCCGGCGTACATCGTACAAGGTACGATCGCTCATCGATTTCAATGACTCGCACATCGCTGTCGAGTAATGCTTCGCCAAAATAATCGAGCGCCGCCGGTAACATAGCGACGCCTGCCCACCACGGATCAACGCCAAGCTGATCCAGTGGAGCCGCGTCATCCTCAAGAACGGCCTCGATTCGCCGCCGAACTTCGTTGAGCCAAAATCGCTCCCGCTTCAAGTCCGCAGCCACGTCATTCTCGATTTGTCGTACCCGCTCGCGAGATACTCCCAGCGTTTCCCCTATCGATTTCAACGTTTCCGACGCACCGCCCAATCCTGCCCGCCGCGTGAAGACCATGCGACGCACGGCATCTTGGTCCTGTAAAATTCCTTTCCACGACTCGAAAAACCCAGCTTCGGTCTTTCGACGCACATCTTCCACACGCCCGATATGCGTTTGAATCGCCTCCACCATCGCCGGAATTGATGCTCGCCCCAAGTTTTTCGCCCCGAGCAACTCCGACTTCGATCTCGTCGCCAGATCCGCAACCGTACGCAACCCCTCGCGTTTCGCATAATTCTGCATGCGGACGGGCAGGTCAATTTCAACAAGGTTTGTCGTCACGAGCGTCAAAGGCAAGTTCCGGCGCACGGCATCCCAATCTTTCGACAAGAATGCTTCTGTCGCCGTTGGTGCTCCCTCCTGAGGGCTATTTTCTCCCGCCGCTTCTTCCCACGTACATCTGAGTAACGCTTCGAGCACTGCGCGAGTTTCAGCGATCGATTTTCTTCCCAAGTTGCGCTCGGACAGAAGATCGCGCGGATGCAAACGCGCCAGTTCCTCGAGCGTCGTGATTCCTTTGTTGTAGGTCCAATTCGCCATTCGCGTCGGCAAATCGACCAAGTCCAACGACATCCCTAATTCGCCCGACACACCCAATTCCGCGGCTGCCTTCTCGTTCGCCACAGGCACGTTGTTTTCATCGGCTGGTGAACTTTTCGGCGGAGGTCGCTGCGTTTGTTGTGGCGGAGGCGCCACGCGAGGAGGAGGTCCCATTGCCACTAAAAACGGGCTTGGCGTGCCAAACGATGTCACATACAGGGCATCCCGCGCGCGGCTCGCCGCTACATACAACAAACACCGCTCGGCAACTTCCGCTCGATGCGCGACGACCGGATCCTCCGACCCAATGCCCGAGTGTGGATGCGGCATTTCACCCGCATTCACGCCCACCTTCGATTCCCGCGAACAATTCATGCACTGACAAACGCGATTCCCCCCCAATCGCGTCCGCGGCAAACTTCATATCGAATACTTTTCTGGCAAACTCGAGCAGCTCTTCCGTGGTATCTGGGCCGCCGGTCATTGTCGCGCTCGTACCCACCGGACAAATCGCATCGGCTCCGCCCAGACGCGCGCCGATACGTCGCATCAGACACGCCACATCGGTTCCTTGCGCCCCGTCGTACGTGTGCAGTTCGTCCAGGACCAGATACTTCAATCGTCCCGGCGCATTGTGTTGCCACAAGCCTGCGTCTCGGGGCCTGAGCAGCATCAAATCCAGCATCTTGTAATTGGTCAGCAAAATATCGGGCGGGTTCCGCCGCAGCTCGTCATTGTCATCAATGCAATGGCTTGGACCCATGTCGCGATGTCGCCCGTGCCCTCCGACGAACATGCCAATACGCAGCCGTCCTCGCATACGCGGGTCGGCGTGCACGACGGCGGCCATACGTCGAGCTTGATCGGCGGCGAGTGCATTCATGGGATACAGGATAATCGCCTGAATACCTTTTTCGCGTCGTTGCACTGCGCGCAACGTATGATCCAGAATCGGATACAAGAAGCATTCGGTTTTTCCGGACCCCGTGCCGGTCGTGACGAGCGTCGCTTCGGGCTCGTGTCCATCACGCGACGTCAATCGTTGCCATGCCAAAAGCTGGTGCAAATAAGGCCGGTACGCGGGTTTTACGTCCAGCGGAATGACGGCATCTGCGGGCGCCATCGTAAACGGCAGACCGATACGCACCCACGGACCTTTGAACATCCCGCGTTCGCTGGAAAGAAAAGCCAGCAGTGCTTTTTCCATGTCACGATCGGCAAGTTGCCACGTGCTACGCAAATAATCGATGAGCGTATCGCGAATTTCTGCGGCAACGAGGTGCGGGATCATGGTTCGTCTTTGCGGGTCCGTGCCGTCTCAACGTGGTAGGGAATGCCGAGTACGGTACACGAAACGCGCGGGAGACGAAAAGAAAAATCGTTAGGACGGACGGCGGTCAACCGGTTTGCCGCTGCCGAAGGGTCACCTGACAAGCGGTCCAAAGATCGGTGTCGTCTTTCTTGCCTTCCGCGCGGTGCCGTGGCAGGGTCTCGGCCGCGCTCCTCCCGTTCGTTTCATGATTTGACCAAGTTGCCCCGCCGGGATGAACAGTCGCAGGATCACCCGTGAGTCAGATTCAGATCTCCTGTCGCAATTTCCGAAAGCTGAAAAACTTCCTCTGGACGCCTAGCGGCGTTTCGCTCATCGTCGGACCCAACGGCGCCGGGAAAACCACCACCCTCGATCTCCTGCGCTTTCTGCGAGGAACCTTCATCCGTGGCCATGAAGATGGCTTTCGAGCCGCTGGAGGAGCCGATCATTTTCCGTCGCGCAGCGTTCCTGGTACCGAGCTCGTCGAGTTCGAAATGCGCGTCGACGACATTCGTTGGCGCTTGCGACTCCCGATGTCCATTGCGGGTCTCAAGGGAAGATACGGTGAAGAACTTTACCAAGGCGACGAGTTGATCTTGCGAGCCCCGGTCTATTCGGAGACATGGTATCTCGGGAAAGAACCATTGCCCTTCGATGAGGGCGACGTCCGATGTTGTTCTCGGATCTTATGGGATCGCGGTAGTGCACCTTGGCTGCGCCCCTTGTACGATGCTCTGTACGATTTACGTGCTTATGATTTTTGGCTCCATACCGTACGGGAAGGAACCACGCGTGAAGATGTCAACAGCTTCTTGCATGGCACAGGGAAAAACCTTTGGGCGGTGCTGGCGAATTGGAAACAAGCTCCAATGCGTTACAAGGGGCAATTCGATTGGGTGATCCAGCAAGCCCGGCTCGCTTTTCCGGATCTGATTCAAACCATCGAATTCGATAACAACGAGGCCTATATTTTTCCTCCGGGCACTACCGATCCAGCCGATGGTCTACCGGCACGTAGACAAGCCGACGGGTTACTCACCGGACTGCTCCAATTGACCGCCATTGCTGGGGCCAAACCGGGCAGCATTCTTGCCTTTGATGAAATGGAGAACCAACTCCATCCCCATGCAATTCGATCCATTTTGGCGTCAATGCGTTCCCTTGCATCCGAGCGTGACCTCACCATTGTTCTGACGACGCATTCACCGCTCGTGATGAATGCGTTTGGCGAGGAACCCGGCCAAATTGGGCTTCTTGGTTCTGGAAAGGACACGTGCCCCATTCCACTCGACCAACTCGAGGATCCGGAATGGCTGGCGATGTTCCCGCTCGGCGAACTCTACGATCGAATGAAGTTCGGCGCTCCGCCATTGCCCGCGGCGTCATCCGTAGACGAAGACGGTGATTCTGTTCGAGGGCGCTGATGCGGATTTCGTTGATCACGACGGGTGAGATGGAGTTTCGCGGGCTTGCGAATGCTTTGCAACGGTTGTTTCCGGCGCATGCTTTTGACGTCGAACCCGATACGCCAGGTAAACCATTCCACGGATTCACGTCGTGTCGTGTGCAACCGCTGACGCCTCAGGATCCGCCAGGACATGCAGTCAGGATGTTGCGTGCGGCTCTTGGCACGGTCGTTCGTGCAAATGCAACGACACCGGCTTCCGACCTGGCAATCGTCGTCGATGATTTGGAAATTGTGAACAAAACGAACGAAGCGGTGCTTCTTGATCATGTTCGCGAATCTGCGCAATGGCTCATTGGCTCCGTCGGCCCCGCGACAGACCCCGCGGTGGTGGCGAAGCGCTTGCGGGAGCAGATCTCTTTTCATCTCGCCGCTCCAATGATGGAGAGCTGGTTTTTCGGGGACATGTCGGCATTGCAAACGGAGGTGCCTGCAGCTTATTGGCCTCCGCGCATCACGGCAAACCGCGATCCTGAAGATTTCTTGACGGACGACCTCGCTTACGAAAATGATACCGGTGCCGCTTGTGCTGCCACGACCCAGAGCTCCAGGAGGCCCAGACCATTCTGGCTCAAACCAGACCGACGAGAACACCCAAAAGCGTACATGAAATGGCTCCTGCGTAATCCTAATCTCGCGTATTGTTCGAGCTACATGGAAAGCCAAGAAGGCGTGCGAATCCTCGGACGTCTTGACTGGTCGACGCTCCTCGCAACGCCAACGTGGTTTCCTTATTTGCGAGCGCTCGTGCACGATCTCGAATCGGCGCTCGGTCCGCCAGCGTTTGACATTGCCGCGGGCGGCACTGAAGCTTCGTGGACCAGTATTTCGCAACCGCGAACGAACCCGGTTCTGCGCAATCTGTGAGCATTTGAGCGTCCACGCGCGTTGAGGCCGTCTCGAACTCCTCAAACCACGACGATCGCCAATTCACGCAACTTTGTTGTTGGGCTCCCTGAAGCGTGTGTTAGTGTTCGTCGCACACGCATGACCCCGCCTTCTCGCGTCATCGACATCTTGATCATCACGGCCTTGCGCGAAGAGTATGCCCAGGTCCTCGAGGTTCGCGTCGGCGCGTTCCCGGGCAGCTCGTGGCAGGTTCGTACCGGGCCGCTTGGGCACGACGTAGCATTTCGCGTGTTCGCGGCCGAGGACGGTCAGCCTTTGCAAGTGGCCGTCACATGGGCAACGGACATGGGTGGCGTCGCAACGGCGGGTCTGGCGGAGCGGCTCATTGCGGAATATCGGCCGCGGTGTCTCGCGATGTGTGGCGTATGCGCGGGAAGGCGCGGTGATACGACCATTGGCGACGTCATCGTTGCGGATCGCGTGTGGATGTACGACGCAGGCAAGTTAAAAGTCGAGTACAACGCCGAAGGGAAGCCCGTGGAGCGGATCCAAGGCGACATCACGACGTACAACTTGCGCGCGGATTGGAAGAAGGCGGCCCAGAGCTTTCATGTTCCGCCCGATATCGTCGCGTCATGGGGCCCTCGCCCCGTTCCGACGGACATGCAAGCGTATTGGATCCTCGAGCAGCTCGTGAAGGGTGAAGACCCGCGTAAACATCCCGAGAAAAAGTCCACGGTGCCCAATTGGGGCCAGGTTTTGGAACTCGTTTGGAAAAAAGGATGGCTGGAAGAAGGCTCGTTGACACTCACGGAGGCCGGAAAAAAACACATCAATCGCGTTCTTTTGAAGCATGATGACGTTTTGCCCAAACTTGCCCCATTCGAAGTTCGCGTGGGTCCGATCGGTACGGGCAACAAGGTCATTCAAGACCCGCTGATCTTCGAGCGGCTTTCCACCACCATGCGCAAAGTGCTCGGTCTCGAAATGGAGGCGATGGCGGTTGGAGCCGTGGCCCACGACCACCAGGACGACATTCGTTTTATCGTCATGAAGGCTGTGATGGATCATGCCGACGAGTGGAAAAACGATACGGCAAAGACGTTTGCCGCGCGTGCTTCTGCCGAATGCTTGATAACGTTTCTGCGTAAACACCTTCCGCCCGTGGATCGCTTTCGCGACATCCTCGATGCGGGCACCTCGGAGAAACCCACGACACCGGCCCCGTCCGCATTGCTTCACGCGAAACACCGATACATAACGTTTTACGAACCAGGTCGAGCGGCCATCCTGCAACGATTACGAACGTTTTGCACGGAGCCAACCTCCGCGGGTGTTTGGCTCATTCATGGCGATGGCGGTATGGGCAAGACGCGTCTCATGATCGAGTTTTGCGAGCAATTGCGAAATGAAGGATGGGCAGCGGGTTTTTTGCGCGTTTCGGCGACCCAGGAAGCGTTCGCGAAGATGGTAGATGCGGACGTTCCGGCGTGTGTGGTCATCGATTATGCGGAGAGTCGTCCCGAATTGTTCGCATTGCTCCTGGAGGTAGCGCGTGTGCGTACGCGCGGCGCGCCTTTGCGAATCGTGCTGCTGGCGCGGAATGCGGGTGATTGGTGGACGGCGCTTCAAGGTCGCAGTGGAATGGATACGCTTCTGTCGACGCGTGAGCCTGAAGCGCTCACGCCCCTCGTTGAGCCTCGCGATCGTGAACAAATCGTCGACGAAACCGCTCGACAACTGGCAACGGTGTTGAAAAGGGAATTGTCGCCAAAACCATCCTTCACACTCGGTGATAAAAAGTTCGACCGCGCGTTGTATCTGCATTTGGCTGCGCTTGCTTGGGTCGAGAACCTCGATTTCACGGCAGACTCGTTGATGGACAAGATTCTCCGGCACGAGGAGGACTTTTGGCTCACGCAGGCGAATGCTTTGCAGGATGTCATTCTGGGAGAAGAATTCGTCGAGCAGATACGCGAAGCCGTTGCGGCCATGACATTGAGTGGTGGAATCGCGAGCAAAGAGGCCGGCAAGGCATTGCTCCGTCGATTGCATGAAAACGTGGATCCTCGATTGCTTGCGTTTTTGCACCGGCTCTACCCTGGAACGGAATCCACGTATACCAGCCCGCTCGAACCGGACTTGCTCGGCGAGGGTTTGGTATGGCGAACGATGGGGTTCCTGCAACGCCGAGGAGATTCGCCGACTGCTTTTTTGGACAAGGTTTTCAAAGACGAAAGTGATCGCGCGTTCGAGACGGGTTTTGGTCTACTCGGTCGTTTGTCGGTGGACCATGAAAACGCGGTGCGTTCGTGGATACGGCATTTGCTGAACGGGGACATCGAAGCGCGAGCGGTAAGCGCGCTTGAAGCGGCGAAGGCGCTCGGGGTGAAAACGGCGCACGCGTGGCTGGGGTACGAATTGGCGGCAGTGCTGGAACGAGCGGGCACGAGGGAATTGGCTGAGCGATTGGAAAAGGAGGGCATCCCCGATTTCACGGTGTCGTTGCGCGAAGTACAAGAATGGGTGTCGCGAACGGTATTGACGTTACACGCGGTTGAGGACGGCAGCATGGAAGCGCTGGCCGAGCGCGCCCGACGGCTGAACAACCTGGGCGTTCAGCAAAGCGCATTGGATCAGCGCGAAGCGGCTTTGGTAACTACCCAGGAAGCGGTAGACCTATACCGCAATCTGGCCGTGCAGCGCCCGGATACGTTTCTGCCGAACCTTGCGGCGAGCCTCGACAACCTGGGCATTTGGCAAAGCGAATTGGGCCAACGCGAATCGGCCCTGCGCTCCGCGCAGGAAGCGCTGGACATTCGTCGCAAACTGGCCGCGCAACGCCCGGATACGTTTCTGCCGAACCTCGCGAAAAGCCTCAACAACCTGGGCGCACGGCAAGGCGATTTGGGCCAGCTCGAAGCGGCCCTGATAACCACCCAGGAAGCCGTGGACCTGTTCCGCACGCTGGCCGCGCAGCTCCCGGATACGTTTCTGCCGAACCTTGCGGCGAGCCTCGACAACCTGGGCATTTGGCAAAGCGAATTGGGCCAACGCGAAGCGGCCCTGCTCTCCACTCAAGAAGGTGTGGACATTCGCCGCAAGCTGGCCGCGAGAAACCCGGATATGTTTCTGCCGAACCTCGCGAAAAGCCTCAACAATATCGGGAGCGATCAAAGCGCGTTGGGCCAGTACGAAGCAGCCCTGCTTTCCGCCCAGGAATCGGTGGATCTGTATTGTAAGCTGGCCGCACAGCGCCCGGATATATTTCTGCCAGACCTCGCGCTGAGCGTCAACAACCTGGGCATTTACCAAGGTGCATTGGGCCAACGCGAAGCGGCCCTGCTTTCCACCCAGGAAGCCATGGCCATTTGCCGCAAACTGGCCGCACGAAACCCGGAGACGTTTCTGCCTAACCTCGCGATGAGCTTGGAGAATCTGTCTCTGCAACTTGTCGATGCCGATCGTAAACAAGAAGCGCTTCCACCTGCGCAGGAAGCGTTCGACGCACGTTGGAGCCTCTATCAACAATATCCACAGGCCTTCCACGATGGCGTTCGACGCGCCGCCCGCGTTCTTCGTCTCGTGCACCAAGCCCTCGGCACCCCGCTCGACCCGGCCACCGCCGAACGGATCGCGAAGCTCGAACCGCTCAACGCGTGAACCGCTCCGCGCAACAGGCACCCTATAGCCTTGGGAGAGGGCCCATTCGCGGCGTTCGCGGGGGGCCCCGCTGTTTGAGCCCGAGCTTGGGCGGGCGAGTTCGGGGTCCCGCGGGCGCCGCGAATGGGTCCTCTCCCGAGGCGGCTTACAGAGAACAGGCGCCGTCTCCTGCGAGGGTTACCGGGCATCGGCAAACTTTACGCTCACATGAAGTTCGGCGCTCCGCCTTTGTCCGCGCAGTCGACAAAAAACTTGCCCCCCCGCGCTCGATGCGATTAGTGCATGTCTCTGCGCCGAGCCGTATCAACTGCCGAGGTAACCAGGTGATCCCGAAGCTTCAGCCACATCGAAACGCGGACGACAAACTCGACGTTGCAGAAACATTAAAAACACTGGGTGATGAGCTGTCGTTTACGCAAAGCAAGCTCCGCAAGGCAGAGAGAACCGCAACGCTTGCTGAACGGCTCGACGGTCATCAATCCCAAGTAGGAAAGCTAAAAAACGAAACAACGGTTCCCGAAGAGCATCTACATAAGCTCATCGACACCATCAACAACGAGCGATGCGATCTCCTCGGAGAACTGACACGTATTGGATGCGCCGACGGACGCGCCGACAACTGGCCAACAAGCTTTTTCCTCCCACCTGCGCCAGTAAAAACATCGAAGCCGGAACCCGCTCGTCCGCCAAGAGGCCCCGCGTCCGTAGAAGATTGGATCGACGTGGCCAATGATCGCGCGAGTGATGCGCGCTCCATGATAAAAGAAAAGCGGATACTTGGAAGCGTCTACATGGCCGGTTATGCGATCGAGTGCAGCTTGAAGGCGTTGCTGCGCAGACGAGGGGACCCGTTTCCCACGAGCGGACGCGACGGACACAACCTCCATGCTTTATGGAAAGCGAGCGGATTTCAGTTGAGCAAGATAAATGATACAAATGGCGCCAAAACGTATTTCATTGAAAAGTGGTGCACAGATCTTCGTTATGATCTCGAATTATCGGACGCATCATTGACGGCATTAGAATTGGTGCGCGGAGCAGGCGAACTCGTGGGTTACATTCATAACCAGACGAAACACACGCGAGGACATCGATGAACAGGGACGACATCCAGCAAACGATCCGCCACAATTTGGAACGCAAGGGAATCGTTGCGGACGAGATCCGAGTCATGCCCGATCCCTATTCGGGAATGCGCATCGCGGTCATTTCGGACGGGTTCGAGGGAATGCGCCGCGACGAACGTAAACAAATCGTACTCGAAGGCCTTTCCGACGTTGAAATCGAATGGATCGATTTGCTTACTGCGTCTGAACGCCCCTGGGCTGGACCATTGCCAGGTGACGTCGAGCCCGATAAACTTCCTCTTTGGCCCGAATCATTGGCTCGCGTCAAAACCGCGGTGGACGACGCCCAGTTCCCATCGGACCTCGACGAAGATCTGCCGCTGCCTATCGTGGCGACGTTTTATTCGTTGCGTGGTGGCGTCGGTCGTTCGACCGCGCTTGCGTACACCGGTCGAATTCTAGCTGCCGAACAAGGTAAAAAAGTCGTTTGCGTCGATCTCGACCTGGAGGCGCCTGGGCTTGCGGCGTTGTTTGGAAAAGAAAACGAGGTTCGAGAAAACCACGGCGTCGTCGATTTGCTTCTGGCCCTGGAGCAGGGCGTCAAACCCGATGCAAGCAAGCACCTGATTCAGGTTTCCGACAATTACGATCTGTATTGCCTCCCGGCCGGAATCCCGAGTGCCGATTACGCACGAAAACTCCGTCTGCTCAATCCCGAAGCGTGGTATCGCGAAGAGAAGAACCCGTTGCGAGATTTGATTACCTTGCTCGGCGAGGATCTCCCCTTCAAGCCCGATGTCATTCTCCTGGATTCGCGCACCGGCATTACCCACCTCAGCGGCCCGTTGCTTTTTGATTTGGCCGATCTGGCATTCATCGTGTTTTTCCCTCATCCGCAAACGAAGACGGGTACAGGTGCCCTGGTTCGCGCTCTCCTTGCCGCGCGCACGCGTCGAAGCACACCCGAGCGACCTCTCGCGCCCGAACCAAGATTCGTCGTTTCGCCCATTCCGGCCGCCAAAGTGCCCGAAGTCGTGCAGCGTTACAAGCATCGTGCGGCCGAGTGGATTGATGATTGGTTGTCCGGCGACGACCAAGCCGTCCGTGCGCGTTGGACCGAGTCTGCGATCAAAGAGGTAACCGAATTCATTTCGTATCAAGAAGCATTGGCGAGTTCGGACAGCACGTTCGAAGACCGGGAAATGTGGAAAACATATCGCCCACTCGCCGACTGGATCTCGAAACTCATTCCGATGGCTTCGGAAAAGCGGATTCCCGCTAAAGTTGCGGACCTCAAAAATGACGTGCTTAAAGAACTAACGTTCTCGACCGGCACCGCCGAGCAACAAGAAAACATTTTAGAAACGTTCGTCGAAACTACCCACGTACGCAAAGCGTTGCGGCCGGAGATTCCGCTCGTCATTGGTCGCAAGGGTGCCGGCAAGACGGCTCTTTTTCGACGTTTGGCAGAGAAAAGCGACGGCAACCAAGCCATTGTCGTCTTGGCACCGGCAAAACTTCGCAAACCATGGCACCTGTCCGCCGATGGGTTCAAGGACATCGAAGGAAAACTCCTAGAGAAAAAACTAGAATGGCGGGAATTCTGGGCGGCCTATATCGCCTATGCCTGTTTTTTGCAATTACACCCGCACACTGCGTTCAAAACTTTGCTGTCCGAACAACTTGGCCTTCCTTTTCGGGCAGATTTTGCGAGCGAATCGGAGCTGCTGGATCGACTCGATGCGATATTGTCCGTACCGCGTTGTGCACTGCTCGCGAACGATTGGCTCAAAAAGATGGATGCGGTGAGTGCGCCACGTTTTCTGCTTTTCGACGGTCTCGACACGGGTTTTGGAAGCGCACCAGCGGAACGTGAACGGCGTACACGAGCACTCGAGGGGCTCTTTACGTTGTATACCGATCGCGGCGAAAGCCTCACACATCTGCGCTTCAAGATTGTTTTGCGTGAAGACATTTGGAAAAAACTCCGTTTTGAGAACAAGAGCCATTTGTTTGGACGTTCCGTGTTGCTGGCGTGGGACAAACAAGCCGACTATTTACGGGTCGTTCTCCGACAGACACTTTGCGCTCCGAGCTTTGCGAAGTTGATCGACAAAAGTGACGCCCAGCGAATCAACGAAGGTGATCCCGATGATGACCTCGTTTATCGCGTGTGGAACATTCTCGTCGGCGAGCGCATGAAAGGCGGGAAAACGACGTATACGGCCAATTGGGTCTGGTATCGCCTCGCCGATGCCAACACTCATCGCGTTCCACGCGCGCTGTTGCAACTGTTCCGTGCGGCGACGGAATGGGAGAAAGACGAGCATCAACGAAGCGCGTACGAGAACACGATTTTGCGTCCACGCGCATTGATGGAGTCGCTCGACACTGTGTCAGGGGAAGCGCTGAGCGCGCTGATGGAGGAGTTCCCCGAATTGACACCATTGCAAGAGAAGCTCCAGAGTTTGGGCCGATCGCCTTTGCCCGCAAGTGCCCTCGAAGGCCTCGATGGCGAGGTATCCTTGGCGCGCGAAGTTGGTCTTCTCTCCATCTACGAAGGAACCGAAACCGAACCGAGTCGTTACGCAGTGCCCGACCTCTATCGTATTGGCCTCGGAATGGTGCGCAAAGGGCAACTCTAAGCGGCAGCGTCGCGCCCGATCCGCCCCTAAGCCGCGTTTGTTAACCGGTTGAGCGCTTCGCGCTCAACCTTCGTCAGGAAAACTGTCGACAAGCGCTGCGCGCTTTCGACAGTTTCCCTCTACCCAGTTCACGATGGGGCTGCCGCCCCAAAGCCCGCCGGATGAGAGAATTGAGGGCGATGCCCGCCTCCTCCCCCCATCCGCCACTCCCATCCATCCGACTCGTCCTTCGCCCTCGCGTTTCGCGATCCCGACCTTGCCGAATCGCCAATCGCCACCGCGCTTCACGATCCCGACCTTGCCGGATCGCCAATCGCCATCGCGTTTGGCGATCCCGACCTTCCTGACTCGCCATTCGCCGTGCCCGATCGCCGATTCGGATCTTCCTGACTCGTCATTCGCCACGTCGATCGCCGATTCGGATCTTCCCGAATCGCTTCTTGCCGTCGGAATCTTGATTCCGGATGAACCGGGATCGCCATTCGGAGACAGCTTTTCCTTTTTACCTCGGCCTGAAGTCCACTTCGTGAAAAAAAGTTCACTTCGTGAAGATTCGTTGAACGTGGCGCGATGACCATGCAACAGACCCACGCAGGAGGTGCTGCAATGGGACAAGTCATTCCGAAAGACGCGGCGACCGGTGACATCACGGCGGATGCCAACAAGACGCTCACGAATGCAACGACCCGCGGTGGGCGTTGGAAAGAGCTTGCCGAATCACGTTTGAGCGCTCCTTGCGCATTGTTTGCCCAATTCGATACGCAACACAAAGCTGCGGTGGTCGTTCATGCACCCAATGCAGCGATGGTCGTGACGCTCAATCAACAAGCCGACAAGAAAATCGGCAAAGTGTACGACACGGTTTGGAACGAAGTCGGTCGTCCTGGTACAGATGCGGCGCTGTCCGTGATTTTCCCCGATGGCGCTGGCGGTTATACGGAAGGCGATACGAACGAACAACCCGATCGGATGCGTATTCTCGTCACGTTGCTTGGCGCAGGGATTCATCCGAAACTTTCTGCGACAACAGCCAATGCATGCGCCGCCGAGATGACCTCGGAAGCCAATGCGCTCGAAACGGCCGTCAATGCAGCGCGACAAACGGGCGCGAAGGTGAAAGTGCTTTCACGCGTGCGTACGGCGCTCGGCAAAGTGGTCCAAGCGGAGCTAACGAATCTGAAGCGTTTGTACAAGGCCGAAGGATTCAGTGAAGCGGAGATTCACGCGGTGATTCCGGATCGGCCCGGTAAAACGAAAAAGGTCGACGCCACCAATGGGAATGGTACGACGCCGTGAGAAGGTGACGAGAAGCGCGGGATGAACGAAACCCGGTTCCG
>JANORL010000617.1:0-10562 GCA_031415295.1 Polyangiaceae bacterium
CCAGAAGGCCTCGTGCGCGACATGTTCGAGGTCTACACGACGCTCCTTCGCAGCCTCGCGCTCGACGATGCCATGTGGAAAGCCACGTGGCTCGACCTCATGCCTGACGCACAGCGCAAGCGTTTGCAGACCGTCAACGCAACCGACGAGGGTCCCGTTCCCGAGCATTTGCTCCAGGAACTTTTCGAGCAGCAGGTGGACAAAACGCCGCACAAACCCGCTGTTCTCACGTCGCGCTCCACGCTCACCTACGCGGAACTCGACCGCCGTGCGAACCATGTCGCACACGAGCTACGCGCACGAGGAATCGGTCCAGACAAACTCGTCCCGATCGTGATGGAAAAAGGCTGGGAGCAAATCGTCGCCGTCTTCGGCGTTCTGAAAGCAGGCGGTGCCTACGTGCCCCTCGATGCGGCAGGCTCGGATGAACGCCTTCGCAAAATGATTCAAGACAGCAACGCACATGTTGTTTTGACGCAAGCCAAATACGAAACGAACGCGTCATGGGCCAATGGCGTTGACGTGCTCATCATACGCGACGAACCTCTCGCTCGCGATTACGAACGGCTTCCGCGGCTTCAAACGCCACACCACTTGGCGTACGTCCTGTACACATCGGGTTCCACCGGACAGCCCAAAGGCGCGATGATCGAGCATCGTTCCGTGACCAACCGGATGATGGAAGTGAAAGAACGATTCGGCCTCGTCTCCGAAGACCGCGCCATCGCTTTGACGGCGCTGCACCATGACCTTTCCGTCTTCGACATGTTCTGCGTCCTCGGCATCGTGGGTGGCTCGATTGTCCTGCCAGACCCGGACAAAATCCGGGATCCTGGGCACTGGGCCGATCTCGTGCAAACGCACCGCGTCACGCTTTGGAATTCCGTGCCCACGTTCATGCACATGCTCGTGGAATACGCCGAGGGGAATGCCAACTTGACCCCAACTGCGCTCAGTTCCCTGCGTTGGGCCATCTTTTCGGGCGATTTCATTCCCGTCGACATGCCCGACAGGCTCCGTGCCCTCGCCCCTGGCATCACGATTATCGGTTCGGGAGGGCCAACGGAAACGACCGTCTGGGACATTTGTTACCCCATCGGCGACATCGATTCCGCATGGAAAAGCATCCCGTACGGCCGGCCCATGCGGCATGCCACGTACCACATTTTCGACGAACAACTCCGCGAACGACCCGATTGGGTCCCCGGCGAAATGTACATCGGCGGTGTCGGGCTTGCTCGAGGCTATTGGAGCGACGAACAGAAAACACGCGAGCGATTCATCGTTCACCCCGTCACGGGCGAACGACTCTACAAGTCGGGCGATCTCGGCCGATGGCTACCCGACGGCAACATCGAGATCCTCGGACGTGCGGACTTTCAAGTCAAAATTCGCGGTTATCGCATCGAACTCGGCGAAGTCGAAGCGGCTATTAAAACGCACCCGAACGTTCGCGACGCGGTTGTCCTGGCCATCGGTACGAACGCGAAAGACAAACGACTCTGCGCGTACGTCGTCCAAGACGTGACGAAGAACGTTGATACGACCGATGCACCGAAACTGCTGCTGAACGACGCAGATAAGGTCGACTTCAAGTTGGCGCGTCATGGGTTGCGTAAAGACCTCGAAAATACGCCCACCATCACACTCGGAAGCATCGAGCTCGACGACGCACTGCTCGAACGTTACGCGCGTCGGCGCAGCGTGCGCGCGTTCCTCGACAAACCTGTTCCGCTTGCCAGTTTCGCTCAACTCTTGCGGCAGCTTGCTCCCATTACTCCCCCGGGTGCGATCCTCCCGAAGTATCTCTATCCTTCCGGCGGGAGCTTGTACCCGGTGCAAACGTATGTGTATATCAAACCCGGCAGAATCGAGGGCGTTTCGGCAGGGTTTTACTACTTCGATCCACGTGAAAACAACCTGCACAAGCTTTCGGACGAAAGCCTGGACGCGTCCGCGCACGTTTCGTGGAACGTCGAAGTGTTCGAACAGTCAGCGTTTGTCCTTCTATTCGTGGGCAAACTCGCCGCGGTCGAACCCCTTTATGGCCCCATGGCGCGCGATTTCTGCGTGCTTGAGGCAGGATACATGGGGCAGCTACTCATGGAGCAATCGCCCGCATTGGGCCTCGGCGTCTGTCCGCTCGGCTATGTCGAATTCGATCGCGTTCGTTCGGCGCTTGGCGTCGATGATTCATCGTTTTTCGCGCATGGCCTCTTCGGAGGAAGCGTTGATCCCGCGCAGTTTGCCATCTCGGCGCTCGACACCGAATCTGCGCCAAAAGCCAAGATCTCGAGTTTGTCGGAGAATCTGCGTGTCTTCCTCCAGAAAAAACTGCCTGAATACATGATTCCGACTGCGGTCGTCGAACTCGAGGCCTTGCCGCTCACGTCGAACGGCAAAGTGGATCGCCAGGCGTTGCTCGCGCTCGAACCAACCGCGCAGGCATTGCGCTCGGACAAACCAGTCGTGCCACCCAATGAGTTCGAAAGCAAATTGGTGGCAGTCGTTGCAGACGTCATCGGAGTCTCGGAGATCCGCGTCGATCAAAATTTCTTCGATGCTGGTGCGACGTCCCTTCACGTTGTCATCATTGCCAAACGCTTGCGCGAGCAGCTCGACCTCGACGTTCCGGTCACGTTACTGTTCCAAACGCCGAACATCCGCGCCCTCGCCGCCGCGCTCATTTCGAACAATCCTCTCGCGATCTCCGTCGACAAGGCGCAAGAACGCGGGGAAGCGCGACGAAAAGCACGTTTGCGTCGTTGACAACACCCGATATCCATAAATGAGCACCATGTCAACCATCAACACCGATGCCTGGGTCCTTCATCGTGGCGAAAGCGCCGGAATTCCCGGCAAACTCGTGCGCGAAACGTTTTCCTTCGATGATATTGGTCCCGACGAAGTCCTTGCCAAACCGCTTTATGGCTGCTGGGAGGGCAACATGGACCACTCGATCCGTCGATCGCCCATCGACATTTGCGAGTTGCGCAATGAACCCAAGGTCGTCATCGGCAACGCGGGCGTCGTCGAAGTCGTGCGCGTGGGCAGTGCAGTTACCACCGCGCGCGCCGGCGACGTGTGCATCGTTTTCTGCAACGGCACGCCTGACGAGTACGGTTTTCCCACGACGATCCTCGGTTATGACTGCCCTGGAACGATGGGCGTTTTGGCAAAAACCATCAAGCTGCGTGAAAAACAAGTCGTGCGAATCCCCGAACGTTCGCGGTTTTCCCTGGAACAATGGGCCGCGTTTTCGTTGCGCTACGTAACGGCATGGGCCAACTGGAACGTTGCTTGGGGTTGCTTTCGCGCCCAGTTGCCGGAAGTTCCTCCGGAAGACGTCTTCGTGTGCGCGTGGGGCGGCGGCGTTGCGATCGCAGAACTCGAACTGGCAAAGATGTTCGGTTGCCGCGTCGCCATGTTGACCTCGCAAAAAAGCCGCATGTCGATGCTCGAAAGTGTCGGTATCGACCCGATCGACCGCAGTGCGTTTGGACAAACCTCGTTCGAGGACGACTTTCTTGCGGCGATCCGTGCGCGGACAAACGGGCGCGGGGTATCGATTTTTATCGACAACATTGGCGCCAACTACCGCAGCACCATCAAGGCCCTTGCCCGCGAAGGTGTCATCGCGACATCCGGATGGAAACGCGTCATGACGTATCCGACCGTTCGCTCGATGGAGTGCATAGCGCGGCATATCCACGTGTTCACGCATTACGCGCGATACTCGGAAGGAATTGCCGCCGTGGCGTTCGCCGAAGAGCGCGGCTGGATGCCACATCTCGACGGACAAACCTACGCGTGGGACGATATTCCTAAGCTTGCGGCCGACTACGAAGCGGGCGTCGTCGGCAGCTATTTTCCCATCTTCGCCGTCAATGAACCCACCCGCGACTCATAACCACAAGCCCCAAAGTTTCTTCATCATCTTCCAGGGTTTGACGACCTTGACCTTGTGCCGAATTTCCATGACGTTCGGAACATGAGCAGGGTCGTCGTGACGCGCGTTTTTCGCGTGCTTGTCGAGCTTGATGACGCGGTATAGTTTCACGGTACCTGACCTCCGGGTCACAAAGAATGACCGCTGCCAGGGCCGCAGGAAAGTGACGGGAACCGGGATGCTTGGTCGGGAAGGTCCTGACCGCCCGATTTGCAAATATCCGGAATAAAGGGGAATTCGGATCAGCCGTTCAAGAACGCAACAATGTCGACGACAGTTCGCAATCGCGCAGATTTTTCGGGCGGGATGGCTTTTTTGTACTTCGATTCCAGCGCGAGCATCAGCGTGGCCATATCGAGCGAGTCGAGCCCCTGTTGCACCAGCGGCACGTCTACTTTTAGGTCGGCAATCGGCGTCGACACGTCGACCCCTTCCAAAGCTTGCAGGATGTCATCATTCGTAACCATCAATGTTTCTCCTCTTGGTCGTGTTCATGTTGAAGTTGTAACAAGCAGGTTCCCCAGGAAAAACCTACGCCAAACCCGCTGAGAAGCAGCCATTCTTCTTGCTTCCGACGCACGTAACGTTGAAGCACGAGCGGGATCGACGACGAGACCGTGTTACCGATTTCAGCGATCTCGAAAGGAACCTTGGCGTCTGGAAGTTGAAGTTCTTTCTTGATGAGGTCGACGACGCGTTTCGACCCCGGATGCAGCAGAAATGCATCAATATCGTCGATGGTTTTTCCGTTTTTCTCGAGCAACGATCGAACGCTCGCCGGCACGTTGTGCGTCGCGTGAAACAACACCGACGCACCATCCATCTTCAACGCTCCATCACCCGTGTGCAGACACGATGTCGTTCCTGGTTCCGTACCAAATGTTGCATCAACAAGCGCATAGCCGTCACATTTTTGACGAAGAAGCGTCACCGATGCCGCATCGCCGAAGATGAGCGACGTGCCTTTGTCATTTGGATCGACAACCTTCGAGTATGGATCGCACGTGAAGACGAGTGCGTTGTCTTGGCCAAATCGTTCCATCAGTGAAACGACGAGGGCAAGTGCGTGGACGTAACCGGCGCATCCTTGGGAGATGTCGAAGGTCATGCATCGCCTCGACAAACCCAGTTTTTGATGCACGATCGCTGCGGTATGGGGGATGTTTCGATCAGGATTTTGCGTGACGACACAGCAGAGTTCGACGTCCGCAAGCGAGATGTCAGTGCGGCTGACGAGATCTGCAAACGCTTTCACGCACATGTCGCTCGTGTCTTCGTTGGGCTCCTTTTCGGCCCGCGCGACAATACCGAGCTTCTTCTGAAGAAAATCCTGTTCGAGACCAAACGTGGGAAGTTTATCGACGTTCGACACGCGTCGCGAGGGAACGTAGTTTCCGATCGACGCAATTCGGACGCTGGACCGAGTGTGCATAAGCCTCTCCAAGAATCGCCTTGGTTAGACGAGGATGAGCGAAACGTCCAGGGCAAACGTCGAAATCCGACGAGGCGTCTTGGAACCCGTAGAAAACTTGCACATGCACATGCATTAACCTCGTTCGTTTGTCTATCGAAACTTCGAGTAGCAGGTAGCGGCCGCGGTTAGCGTGGAACCGCTTGGTTGTCGAGTCATTTCGTGCTTAAACATTTTTGGATCAAATGATCCATGGGTCCAATTTTATTGGATCGAATGATCCAGAAAAATGTAATCGGGTTGCCTGTTGCCGTATGATGTAAACCTACGCGTCCGATCGCACAGACTGTTCGAAAAATGGGAAACACGCGAATCGACTACGAAGCTACCAAAAATGAAGTCAAACGCTGGGCTCGAAATCCACAAAAGTGCCGAAATTTTGGACGCACCCCTCGAACAGGTGTAAATGAGGAGCAATCCCGCGACGATGGTTGATGCTGAAAAAGAAGTTTATCCCCTCACCGCTTGAAAGCGTCGGATACGACACGAGGCCACCGCCCGAGCCCATTCGAACTTGGCGGGTGCTGTTCGTCGCGTGGCTCGTCGTGCGCGTGGCGTGGTGGACATGGCGAATGCGACTGTCCACCTGTTCGCGCGACGTTGGCAACCAACGAACGCCGCTCGGGCTGGGCAAGCTGGTTCGTCATGAACTGGAACGCCTCGGAGGGTTGTGGGTTAAGACGGCTCACATCATTGCAGCACGGCGAGACGTATTTCCGTCCGCATTTTGTGATGAGTTGGTGCAAACGCGCGAGTGGGCGGGCGGGTGTCCGGGAGACGAGGCGAAAAGGATCGTCAAATATGAATTGGGGCGTTCCGTCGACGAAATGTTTCGTGAATTCGATGTCGTTCCCATCGCGACCACCCCGATTGGTCAGATTCACGTCGCGTGGTTACGCAATCGGGACGTGAAGGTCGCCATCAAGATCCAGCGCCCGGGCGTCATGGAAACGTTTGCGAGCGATCTCGAAATTGTCCAAATGTTATCCAAGTTATTGCATTTATTCCATTTGCTTCCTCGAGCGCGACTCGCGGAAATCCGTTCGAACATCGAAAACGTGGTCGCCCTCGAACTCGATTATCGTGTCGAAGCCAAGGCAATGCGCTTCATGCGTCGCAAGCTCGCGACCGATGACGTGGTGGTGGTGCCAAAGATATTTTCGCGTTTGTGCTCGCGACGCGTGTTCGTCGTCGAGTTCGTCGATGGAGTGCTCCTTCTTGATTATCATCAAGCCGCCGCGAACAACCCGAAAAATACGAAAAAGTGGTGTCGCGACAATGGCATTCAGCCGCGGAAATTGTTACGACGCATGTTCCGAGGCGATCTGGCGCCGTTTCTCTCGGGCCGTCTGTCCTTGGGTCTTTGTCCGGGTGACGTGATGATGTTGCGCAAAAATCGCATCGCGCTCATCGATTTCGGGACCGTGGGGCTACTTGGCCCAGAATCACCTTGTGTCGGGAGAGGATTGATGCAAGAACCCTCCCGGCTTTTGCCCCCCGCTTCCACCGAGGAACATCATGCGCAGATTTTCGAGCCATCATTCTGACATTAGTCGTCGAAACCTTCTTCGCGGTGCGGCAGGCGTTACGGGTGGTTTGATCATTGGGGGTAGTAGCCCTGGATGCCGGAAGAAGTCCGCACCTCTCGAAAAAAAGACTGCGGACGTGGTCGTCGTCGGTGCGGGTTTGTCGGGGCTCATAACGACGCGAGAATTGCTCAAAGCAGGGGTGAAGTCGGTTTTGGTGCTCGAAGCGCGCGATCGGGTCGGTGGATTGGTCTACGGCCAAGAAGCCGCGCCAGGCATGATGGTGGATGGTGGCGGAACCTGGGTCGGTCCAAAGCATACGCAGATGCTGGAGCTAGCCAAAGAACTCGGTGTCGAGTCGAAGGAAGCCTATTTGGAGGGAAATCCTATTTTTCTATTCGGTGGCGTGCGTGTCGCTGGTTTTTCGCGGCTCTTTTCCCAAGAGGAGCTGAAGGAGTTACGCGGACTGCGCGATAAGGTTCAAACGATGGCTAAAGAATTTCCGCAGGGAGAACCGTGGAAAGCGCCTCGCGCTGCCGAATACGATAAGATGTCGATGTTCAACTGGCTTGCCGACAATGCGACGACCGTTTGGGGAAACCGCGATCTCAAACTCGGCGTTGATTGGAAATTCGGTGCCCGCATTGAAGACGTCTCGCTCTTGCGGTTCGTGGCTGCCGTTCAAGCTTATGGGGGCCTTGACCCGCTCATGTCGCTTTCCGAGAGCCAGCGGTTTACGTTTATTGGGGGTGCACACCAGATTCCGCAAAAGCTGGCCGAAAAACTCGAGAATACTATTTTGCTTTCTTCGCCTGTGACCCGCGTGGTCGATAACGCTTCGGAGCCGTTACGCGTGGAAACCGATCGCCTGTCGATTGAGTGTAGTCGCGTCGTCTTCACGATGATGCCCGCCGACCTCCGACGAATCGAATTCGAGCCGAAGCTGCCCGAGCAAAAACAAGGTCTCATCGGAGCTTGGAAAGGGTCACACACGTACAAAGCACACGTCGTTTACGAAAAGCCGTTCTGGCGTGAAAATCGACTGCTCGGCGTGGCTATTGGCGATGGCAAAGCCGTGAATTATGCATTTGATGTCTCGCCCAAAAGTGGTACACCAGGCATTCTCGTGGCGATTGGATCAGGCGAGGACTTGCCGTCGGACGTGCGAGCGCGCAAAGAAACCGTCGTGGAGACACTGGTGAAGTATTTCGATGAAGGAGCCCGCGATCCTATCCATTTCGTCGACACAGATTGGTACTCGGACAAATGGTCGAGCGGCTGTGCTTCACCACTCGGGCCAAACGTCTTGACTAAGTACGGTCCTGCATTACGTCCGCCTGTCGGACGCATTCATTGGGCCGGCACCGATACCGCTTACGAATTCGATGGATCCATGGAAGGCGCCGTTCGATCGGGTGAACGCGTTGCGACCGAAGTGGCTGCGGTTATGCGTGAAGCCGGAGTGATTCCAGCGCCCGCCAAGTCGGGCTGAAAAACACAAGGTTGCGGTATGAAAGATACGTTTCAGAACCTTTTGTCTGAAATGTTGATGCGTTTCACGGGTCTACCCGTGGAAAACATCGACACGGAAGTCGCGCTTTCGCTCCACGTCTTGAATCATTGGCTGGAAACCGACCGATGCACCTTTTATGGTTACTCGCCTGATCGTGAGTGCTTCGACGTTCATTGCCAGACACGCGACGACGAGTTTCCCCCATCCCCACCGGATACGTCGCAACGAGTTTGGTTCACGAAGTCCCTTTCCGCAGGCAACGTTATTGCAATGTCATGGCTACCTCAAGATCTTCCAGGGGATGCGACGGACGAGCGAGACTATGTGCAATCATCCGGGATGAAGTCGAGCTTGGCGGTGCCCATTTCCGTAGGTAATCGTTGCGCTTATGCGGTCGCTGCCAATACATTTCACGAATATCGCACGTGGGGCGATAAAACAGTCGATCGACTCGTTTTGGTGGGCCAAATTCTGGCGAGCGTGATGGAGCGCAAACACGCCGAGCAGCATCTCCGCACGCAAATCGACGAACTACGAGCATTACGAGATTCGGCGGGAAAAGATCCCGGCCGTAGGCACGCCGAACTCGCGGGTGATTATCGTGGTGCCATCGTGGGGCAAAGTCCGGCGTTCATCCACACGCTCGAAATGGTCGCGTTGGTCGCTCCGACTCCGAGCACAGTGCTGCTCCTGGGGGAGACGGGGACAGGCAAAGAGCTTTTGGCTTGGGCCATACACGAAGGCAGCCCACGCAGGGGAAAACCGTTTGTTAAGGTAAATTGCGCAGCATTACCTCCATCGCTCATCGAGGACGAATTTTTTGGCCACGAAAAAGGCGCGTTTACGGGGGCGATCGCGGCGCATGCAGGCCGCTTCGAATCGGCGCATGGTGGAACGTTGTTTCTCGACGAGATTGGCGATTTGCCGGTGGAACTACAATCCAAATTGCTGCGACTATTGCAAGATGGCGAAGTGCAGCGGATTGGTTCGACACGTACGCGCAAAATGGATGTGCGTATCGTTGCCGCAACGAATCAAGATTTGAATCGAGCGATGGCCGAGGGACGTTTTCGGCGAGATCTTTATTATCGATTGAGTGTTTTTCCCATCGAGCTTCCCCCATTGCGTGAACGAAAAGAAGACATTCCGCTGATCACTTGGGCGTTTGTCGAACGGCGTCAAGCGGCGCTCGGTCGGCGCATTGAAGAGATTCCCGATCATGTCATGGATTCGCTCGTGGCCCGTGATTGGCAAGGCAACGTGCGGGAATTGGAAAATGTCCTCGAACGAGCGATCATTCTATCGTCGGGAAAAACGTTGTGCCTCGATGGTGCATTGCTCAGAACATCGACGACAGCGATATCTGCCTTTGCGCCAGAATCCGCGTCGGATGAGAGTTTCGATGCGGCAGCGCGGGAACACATGCGCACGGTGCTGGAACGGTGTGGCTGGCGAATCAACGGTGTTGGCGGAGCAGCCGAAGTATTGGCCGTTCATCCGAACACCCTTCGCGCACGCCTCAAGAAACTTGGACTCGAGCGGCCCTAAGGTTCACTATATCTCGATACCACTCACCATATCTCGTGAGAACACGTCGAATCCTCAGCGCGATCGGTCACGGGGCGCAGGTCGAATGAGCCGAAAAGTCAGCAAATTTTGGTGCGCTACTGTCGTCGACGTCACCTGGCCCGAACTTTGCTAATATAGGGTTGACATCGAGACAGCCACGACTGTGCCACCATTGGCGCGCGTCGTGTACTGAACTTAGCGAGGCAATTGGGCTTTGCTCCTGTGGAGGTATCATGGAAATCAGGCGAATCAAGGGGATCAAGCGAATCATCATTCCCGCATCGGCGCAGCCGAATGGCGGGACGGGCGAAGCCATTAAGCTGAAGTCGAAAGGCCGCAAGCGCAAGAAGCAATCGAAGGGGTTCAAGTTCCTCGAGAAACTCACGCGGCGTGGTGGTCGTTCGGGCGGTTCGGTCTTCGACCAATACTTGAAGCGCCACAAGCGTTCCAATCGCAAGAAGAAGAACGGCTGGCTCAAGGACCTGGGAAAGAACACGTTTAATGCGAGCCGCAAGGGTCGCAAAGACTTCTTGG
>JANORL010000618.1:0-2243 GCA_031415295.1 Polyangiaceae bacterium
GGCTCAACAAGCGCCTGACCTTTACGCCCGGCGATGGATTGCTCAGCTTTACCATGGTGGGTTCGACATACCGGCTCATTCCGCAAGAGCTTTGCGAGTTTCCGCTTATGTATGGGTTCCAGGATGTCGAGGTCCTTGAAGCCATTGCCGACCGCTTCGTGCAGAAGAATTTTGCAGAAGGCGACGTCATCGTGGCGGAAGGCGAACCGGCGGAGCGTATGTACCTTGTCGCGCATGGTCGCGTGAACAAGCTAAAGGCGGGTAAGTATGGCGATACGCTGACGCTTGGAGCGCTCGCCGACGGGGAGCATTTTGGGTCAGAGCTCATGCTCGACGAGAGTCCCGTCTATGACTACTCAATCGTCGCCACAATGCCTTGCTCGCTGCTCGTCCTGGAACGTCGATCGGTCGGGGAATTGATGGCGGGATCCAAGGCATTGCGGGACCACGTGAATTACATGCGCGAGCAGGAGCAGAAGCCGCAAGACAAGCACGGTCAAGCGGCCGTCGAAATGTCGGCTGGGCACAAGGGCGAGGCCGTATTGCCCACGACGTTCGTCGCGTATGAACGTCACCCGCGGGAATTCGAGCTTTCTGTCGTGCAAACGATTCTGAACGTGCACACGCGCGTGGCCGACCTTTACAATGGTCCCATGGACCAAATGAAAGAGCAGCTGCGCCTGACCATTGAAGCGTTGCGCGAACGTCAAGAATACGAGCTCATCAACAATCCGGAATTCGGGCTCCTGCCGACTGTCGATGCGAACCAACGCATTGCCACACGTCAAGGCCCGCCAACGCCGGACGACATGGACGAGCTCATTACTCGACGCAGAAGGACGCAGCTCTTGCTTGCACATCCCGCAGCGATCGCGGCATTCGGCAAAGAATGCAATCGCCGTGGCGTGTATCCTGAAACCGTGATCGTCGAAGGCAAACTCGCGCAGGCTTGGCGTGGCATACCTCTTTTGCCTTGCGACAAGATTCCCGTCACGGACGGGCATACGACCAGCATTTTGGCGTTACGCTTGGGAGCGGAGCGTCAAGGTGTGATCGGATTGCGTCCCGCTGAACTGCCCGATCAGGTTGAGCCTGGTCTCAATGTCCGCTTCATGGGGATCAATGAAAAAGCAATCATGCGGTATCTCGTGAGCGCGTATCACTCGATTGCGGCGTTGGTCCCCGACGCCTATGGAGTGCTCACCAACGTCGAACTTGGCCGCAACGACTAAGCCAAGAGCGTTCCGTGCCTCGTTCCAGGGGCACGTCTATCTCAAACCTTGCCCCCCTCGTTTCTTCGCGTTCAGGAAACGCTTTTTTGCGCTTCGTTCAAAATGGAACATGCGCAATGAACGCATCGGCGAGACCGGCACTCGTCATGGGTCCAAGGCCAAAGTCGATTCCACCTTGCACATAGCCAGCCACGACCGCATTACCCATGGCGTCGAGCGCAACGCTTTGACCCGATTGGTAAAACGACGTATCGCCGAAGATTCGTGCGCCTGTGACTGACAAATCCATTGCCGAAAGTTTGGCAACCAAGACATCGCGGCCACCCGCACCGACGAGGGAAAACCCACCGAACATCGCCGATCCTTCGAGATATCCGGTCATGGCCATCGCGCCATTGTTGATCGATATCGACGCGACAGAGTCGTTGCTTGGCCCGCCAAACGACACGCTTTTCAGGTGCGTGCCGGTTGGATCGAAAAGCCCCGTGAAAATGTCGAAATTGCCCGCTTTGTTCAGCGCTCCGCCACCGAGATCGATCGTCCCGTTCGAATCACCCGCAACGGCGAAATTCCCGGCGGCATCCACCGCAATGGCGCGTCCTAGTTGAATCTGCGCGTCACCGAATGCCGCACTGTACACATGCGCACCGGCCGTATCGAATTTGGCCACGAATGCATCCGTGAGACCCGCGGTCGTTAATGCCGCGCCACCAAAATTGATCGTTCCGTCGAATGCGCCAGTGACCAGGACGTTGCCCATGCTGTCCACTGTAATGGCTCGTCCCACCTGCTCGATACCGGTGTCGCCATACTTGGCGCTCCAGACATGGTTTCCCGTGGCACCCGCAAGTTTGGCAACAAAAACGTCTGCGCCTCCAGTGCTTGTCAGCGTTGCTCCACCAAATGTCATGGCTCCATTAAACGACCCAGTGAAATAGACGTCACCCAGGTTATCGACAGCCACGGCGAGCGCCAATTGATCATCGGTTGGGACAATGTGCCGATGCACCG
>JANORL010000619.1:0-2536 GCA_031415295.1 Polyangiaceae bacterium
CGCATGTTGCGGATTTCAAGCGCAAGGGCGAAGAAGCCGCTGTTCTCGGGGAACCATTGGATGACGATCTTGACAATTTCGGCTCATTTTTCTGTGATGTTCTAGGTTCGGTTTATCGTACCCTTCACCGCGCAAAGCCTGTTCGGGTGCCCGGCGCGATTTGTCATCCATTTTATTTCGGAAAAAAGCCTAGCGAGCACTTCTCTTCGGACGCCAAAGGGATGCAAAAGCTCCAAGCGCTACTCACCGAGACGGTCGGCACGAGTTTGCGCTGCCAGCGCATTTTGCGAATCTTTCGCGGCAACATGTTGATTCTAGTCAAGCCTCCACAGCTCCGCTACTGGCTGCGTTCGATTGCCGTTCGCGATGCGGATGAGATCTTTGCCGAACTCCAAACGCAGGGGTATTAGGATGGGTGTATCGAAGCTTTCGGAGCTGCAAGCTCGATCGACAGGCAAGTTCAAAAATGGCACCTTGCGTCCGAGCGAGTCGATCGATGCGGTATGGGAGCATATCCGTCGTTGCTTGCTCGCTTTGGCGAAAAAGAGCCGAATGAATAAAATCGCGCACAATGAGCCCGGATTGAATCAACAGTTCTTCGAGGAACTCGAGGGGCAACGTGGGGATCGGCCGTTTTTCTTCCATCCGGAATACATGGACGATGAGCGCAATGGTCGGCGGCCAGATTTCTCGGTTCGACCAAAGGACGGTTCGGTGTTTCTGGTGGAAGGAATCCGGTTTGCCGATCGCGAGCCGTTTCTTGCGCTGGAAGCGAAGCGTCTTCCTACACCTCGCGCCAGCCGCAAGCGTGAGTATCTAGAGGGCAATCTTGGGGGCGTCTCACGGTTCAAGCGGGGTTTACACGCGCCTAAACTCATGACCATTGGAATGATTGGTTATATCCAAAAATATGATTTTAGTCACTGGTTATCTACAATCAATGCCTGTGCCTAGTCCAAACAAAGTGGCAATTTCGCACTTGACGCGTTTACGTCGTCACGCGTCATTGGTCGGTTCCTGTACATCTGCGCACATACGGATGCCACGCGTGCTCGGTCCCGGTTCGTCAGCGTTTGTCGGCGTCGAATTTTCTTGACGCGCGGACACACGTAGGCACTGGCGCCGGCGAAGACGAGCGCAAACTCACGCAAGATGCAGCGCCTTTCACGTGCGACGTTTCTTCGGAAATGGCAACGAGAGTTGCCCAATGGGCACCCTCTTGCGTTTCGGTGGACCTCGCGCCGACAAACCCGCCCGTGCCAAACCTTCACGGATGGCATCCGCAGTCAATGCAACCTGGCGCCAATTCATTCGACCTGCGCATTTCGGACAAACATTCACATCGATAGCGAAGACGTGCCTGAGTAGCCAGGCCCATAGCTTGCGCCGTGCATGGCGGACATCTGTTTCCGGATCATCGAAGACCTTGCCAAACAACGGCAATTGCAATGGGTTTGGCGCGGGATTCTCATTCGGTGGTACATACGGCCGCGCTGACGCCACCACTTGCTCGCGCAGCTTCGCATTCGGTGCCAATACGCCGTGGAACCGGACCATGTGGAAGCGCGGCGGTGGCACCATTGCACAGATTCGCGCCAATAACGCGTACGGGTCGAGTGTCACGAAACGCGTACCATCTCGCCAAACCTTCTTCAACTCATACCGCAAGTCGTCACCGACCTCGGTCAATCGCACCGCCGCAATCGGCGGCCTTGCCAAGTACCGACAAATCCGTTCCACTCGGTTGCGATCCCGACCATCAATGGCATCACCTGCATAAACGTTGAATCCGTCAAGAACGACAGCGCATTCCCCTTTGCCCATGCGCGGACCATCCACTATCCGCGTCTTGGGAGCTTTTCCTGCAATATCGTAACAAGCCAATAGCGCCGGTTCGAGTTCGGTACCCTCCTCACCACTCGACGTGCCATCGAGTGTCCTGCCCCGTTTCTCCAATATCGACGCCACCTTTTTCGCCGTCCGAAATGCAACTTCGTACACCTCTTCTTCCGTCGGCTTGGGCATTCGCAAAAATCGCAAACTTTCCCCATCTTCGTTTTTCACGTATACACCATCGAGCGCCAACGTGTGCATGTGGACATTGAGGCGTAATGCGGAGTCGAATCGCCCGTAAACGCTTCTTGCACACTCGACAAACCAAACAGACGTTTCGCTCGCCAGCGATAACTTCGTTGCAATTCCCGGACAAATGTATCCACCACGAGCGCACACAATTCCCGGTCGTATCCCACGAGAACCCGCAATCCCCAGGGCAATGTGCACACCCATTGCCGTATTTGCACCGTTGGCAAGACGTGTTCGGTCAGCCAAACCGCCGTGTCACTCATTCGACGCCCCAAACACGATGGGCAGAAACCCCTGCGCTTGCATGAAAACGCTACGAGTCTATCGAATCCGCACGATTGGCATACCGCTCGAATGAATCCGTATTCGAGTATCCCGCAACGTAAATACTCATCGACCTCATTCACCACAAACTTGGGCAAACTTCCCAATCCATCCATGCGCTCACGAA
>JANORL010000620.1:0-8603 GCA_031415295.1 Polyangiaceae bacterium
ATCCCGACAACGACAACGACTCGCTGGTCGACACGGTGGAGCTGAATGCAGGGCAGGCGGTCGATACCGATGGCGATGGCATTCCGGATTTGTCCGACCTCGACAGCGATGGTGACTCGATCAGCGATACGTTCGAAGGCGTCGCGGATCCTGACGGCGACAACAAGCCTGCTTATCGCGACCTGGACAGTGACGGTGATGGGTTGTTCGACCTGTGTGAAGCGGGTCCTGGACACATGATCAACGAACCAGTGCCGGATTCGGACAACGACGGGAAGTACGACTTCCTCGACCTCGATTCAGACGCCGACGGCATTCTCGATAGGACCGAAGACGAGAATCTCGACTGCGTCCTCGACATGTTGGAGACGGACCGGACAAACGCCGATACGGATGGCGATGGGACGAACGATCTCATCGAAGTCGAATTGCAGTCGGATCCACGCAACCCGATGATCACGCCGGGAACGTTGGGCAAGTATTACTTCGTGTTGCCGTACATGGGGCCCCCGTCGCCGGCAGTGAACATCGTTCCACTTCGAACGAATCTGAACCAAGGCGATGTCGCGTTCATGGTCGACACGACGGCGACGATGGGCGGCGAGATTCAGAATTTGAAGTCGAATCTCACGTCGATCATCACGAAGCTCAAGGCTTCGATCCCTGATCTTGCCGTGGGTATTGCAGGGTTCGACGACTTCCCGACAGGTAACTATGGAGCAGCCGGCGTCGACTCACCGTTCTACGTCGCCGGGACGACGGGCTACGTGAGCACGGTACTTTCGGACAACATCGCCGCGGTGTTTGGACTGAACGTACACGACGGCGGTGATGGTCCGGAGTCGCATGTGGCCGCGATGTACCGCGCCCTGACGGACTACTACTTGATCTGGCCTGGTGGATCGATGCCTCCGGCTGGAGCGCCTGGTGGTCGTTACGGGTCGCTACGTTTTCGCGATTCGTCGCTGCCCATCGTCGTCGCCGTGACGGACGCGCCGTTTCACAATGGCAAACGGTCGAACAATCCGAGCATGCTGCACGATACGTACACGTTCAACGACACGGCTCCCTTCCCTACCCCCACGATCGATCAACTCGTGACGGCGATGAAAAACAAAGGCGGGCGCTTCATCGGCATCTCGTCATCAGACGGCGTTCGAACGGGCGGAGATCCTTACGAGGACATGGCGTATCTCGCGGACCAAACGACATCGTATGTGCCGCCCTCGGCCTTCGGCGGAATCAAGTGTGGTACCGGGATGAACGGTGGGTTTATCAATCCAGACGGTCCGATGACGGTCGAAGCACCTGGAGGAACCTGCCGGCTCATTTTCGACATCAGCACCGCAGGCAACGGTCTGAACGATGTGACGATCGACAACGCGGTCAAAGCGTTGCTGAAGTCGATCAAGCTCGACGTACGCGCGCTCATCACGCCCGACTTCAACGATCCCATCGATTCAGTCGACACGTTCATCGAGAAGATCGCGGTGAACGCACCTGGCGGCAACGACGAGGCCGAACCTGGTGTGCCCTGCTTTTCGCTGAACGCGATGATGCAGTTGACGGACATTTGGTCGGGGCCGAAAGGCGACCTCAAGATTCAGGACGGCGTGAACGAAACGGCTCTGGGGATCGTGCCTGGGCAGAAGGTGTGTTTTCAGGTGGTGCCGAAAGGAAATACGACGATTCCGCAAAACACTGGCGCGCAGATTTTCAAAGCAACGATCACGGTGAAAGCAAAAAACGGGATCGCTCCGTCGGAGTTGACGCTTGGCGTGCCCAGAGAAGTGCTGTTCTTGGTGCCACCAGCGCCGCAATAAAACGCTCACCCAGGTTCGTCACCACTCCGGTTCCTTGTGCCCCTTGCGCTTAATCTTGCGCGTCTTCTCGTGGATGCAGAGAATCCACTTTGACCCGCGGTTATCGCCGACCCGCGTGCAGAGAAAGACCTCAGCGTGTGAGGTATTGACGCCCTTCGCGGAGAAAAAAACTCAACACAGCGACTCACCGGCAACATTTCGGGAGAGTTAAGACTCAGACACATAATGTTTTGAGTCTTTTTTCACGACGGTCTTGTGCTTTTGATACAATTTGGCAAGTCGTGAAAGGTCGAGGGCCAGGTCAACATGACCCGTGCACAAGCGAATATCGGCGATTTCTGCACCATCGGCGGAATGATCGCCCAAGTGATATTCGCAAAGTTTGAGCATTCGAGATTTGATATCGGTGGCTGATTGTAACAAGTCGACGGGCAATTTGGCAGTTACTGTCGTCGCTTGTGCACTTTGGAGTTCCGTAGCGGCGTGGAAAGTGGCCAATGCAATGATGGCGAGGTCCTCGACAAACGCTTGATTGAAATCTTCCTTTGGAAGACGTGTAAAACGAGCACGGACGTCTGGACGTTGAACGAAACGTGCAACGGACCAGGCGACGACCGCAGCTTTGACGACTTCGGCACGAGCAGGTTCGACTCGTTCGTTCGGAATGGCGATTAGACGCGGACGAATGGCTGCAAATGCCTTTGCCGCAGCTTGCGGATCGACGGATTCGAGGTTTGGGTCGGACATGCGGCGAGGTGAACATGGCGTGAGCCAGACTGCAAGGGAAAAGTGCACGCTGCCGGGGACTTTGCGGCAGTCCTCCGAGGTGTCCTAAGTTTTCTATGGTTAATGTAAGGGCTTTCACGTTGCCTGGCGGCCGCCAGGCGGTGGGGTGGCGGAGGGCCGATCTCGCCACCTCCGCGTTCGTGTAACCTATTGAAATAATTGTGTTTCTGTTTTGGCACGGAATTCGCCTACGGAAAGCCAGCCAGAACTGGAGCCAACATGTCGTACCATCGAATCATTTTTCCTGGCAAAACCTATTTGTTGACGCGTCGTACCATGCGTCGATATTTTTTGCTTCGTCCCGATGATGAAATGAAGGAGCTCATCGAGTATTCATTGGCAGTCGCGGCGAATCTGTATGGGATGGATGTGCATGCATTTTGCGCTATGTCGTCGCACATCCACATTGTACTGACGGATCAGCGCGGGAGGCTTCCGTTTTTCCTGGCCTACTTTCATCGATTGGTTGCAATGGGAACGAAGATTCTCCGCGCCTGGGAGGGCTCAATTTGGGATTCTGAGCAAACGAGCGTTGTGGAATTGTTGACACAAGACGCAATTGTCGAGAAAATCGCGTACGTGCTGGCAAACCCCGTTGCCGCGGGGGCGGTGCGCGCCCCAGACGAATGGCCCGGCGCGAAAACGCGGGTGAGCGACATTGGACAAACGGTGCTGAAACCACGGCGTCCAAAGGTGTATTTCGATGCGACAAACTGGCCGGATGTGGTAGAATTACCCATCGAGCTGCCGCCGATGATTGCAGAAGCGGATGCGAAAACGTTTCGGGACGATGTAACGAAAGCATTGGCGCTCGAAGTGGCAATGGCCCGAAAAAGCATTGCACCGGAAGACATTCTTGGGGCAAAGCGCGCTGCAACGACGTCGCCGGAAACACGTTCAAAGACAGTCGAAGCAACACGCAAACGAAATCCGACATTCGCAACCGGTCGAGGTCATAGCGATATTGCGGCAGCGGCAGGACGCGCGGTGACTGCGATTCGGTCGGCCTATCGCGCAGCGCTCGCGCGGTGGTGCATGGGAGACCGTGATGTGGCGTTTCCCGCCGGAACATGGTGGATGCGGGTGTTTCACTCAGTAAACATTGGCGGTAGCATTTGATTGGCCAATATCGAACGCCATTGCGGTATGAGCTGAACGAATCGGTATTCAGTCAATGCAGACGTGTGTCCTGCGTTGGCCATCTTTTCAATAAAACATTGTTTATCACACATCGAAAGCGCGGCATGGTTGACATGCGCGTGGTGACGCGACGCGTCTTGTGATTTTGCATTCACCTCCTGTGTCCTCAGGGCGGGTTCGTCGATGGAACCATGACCAGCGATAAGTGCTGCACGAAACATTGTAAATGGCCCCGGTGCGGAAAGCATGTTTCGTTCCGAAGGAAACTATTGGTGTTTTCCACGTGATTTGAGGGATTTTGCCCGCGTAATGTGGCCGTGAGAACCTGGCGGCCGCCAAGGTGGGTGGGGATTTTTCGGTATGAGCTGAACGAATCGTTATTCAGTCAATGCAGACGTGTGTCCAGCGGCGGCAATTTATTCAATAATACATTGTTTATCACACATCGAAAGCGCAGCATGCGTGACATGATCGTCGTGACGCGACGCGGCTTGTGATTTTGCATGCGATTTCAGTGTGTGGGGACTTTCTCGTAATGTGGCCGTGAGAACCTGGCGGCCGCCAAGGTGGGTGGGGACTTTTTCCTGGCGGCCGTCAAGGTGGGTGGGGATTTTTCACTTTTCTTGGGGGAGAATATGACTAACAAAGAACTCCCGAATCAATGACGTTGGGTCGAGGCTGTTAGCTGCGGAGATCCTTATGCTTGGTCGCTCACACGGCAAACCGACTTGTGCAACGATTTGTTCTGTCGAACATTCTGACATGTCATTCTTGTTTAGTATGAAGTAGCATCGCTCCTCCGGCACCATGTCACGAATTGCCTCCCAATATTCCCGTTGTCGATCAAGAAGTCCAGATTGAACATCGACAACGAGAATGACTTTTTTTCCCGGCTCTCTAAGCAGCGTGTACGCGCCTTCTGGCTGTGGCGCTGCGCCCGGTGTCCATTTGAAGCTAAGCGTTGTTCCACCTCCCGCTCCATAATTCATGCACAGATTGGCAACGCGAAGCGCTCGGTTATGCCAGAATCCTTTCTCCGTGATGGCGACATCAGAAACCGCACATTCTCCTCCGAAAATGCGTCTGACGACCTCCATGATTGTCGTTTTTCCAGCGAGTGGCGTTCCAACGACCGCAATTTCGCTTGTGTTAGCCATTATCAAGTAACCTCATTTCACCCCTTTGGGTATTCGTTTAATAAATTCGGCGTGTTCGGTGGGTGCAAAGAATGCCTTCCCAATAGGGATATCATCGAATCTGGCGTCCCAAGCGGCAAGGTTATCACGCAGCGTGGGGTCATACATCGTTCCGTTCGTCGTTCTCACCCAGTAATGGGCCCTTAGCTCGGCTGGCGATTGTTGGACGAATCCACCGTGCTGCTCAATGTACGCTTGCGCGACTTGGGGACACCGTCCTGCAGAGCATGTGGGACCCATCGAGGCCCGGTAGCCATAATTACCCATTCCGGGCGTCGGCGGTCTGGCCGGGGGTAGGATATTGCCTGCCTCATCAACAATGAATTCACGGTCCGCTATGCTCGCTGGAACGTCGGGTTGCGCTTTCAGGACTTTCGGACTCTGAATTGTTTTGGGACCATTTGCAGCCCCAATGTCAACTTCAAAATCTGGCACCACGCGCGGTGGACGGGTCGCCATTCTTGCGCCAGCGCCTTCGCCCACTCCGGCAAGCGCACCAATCTCCGGCGCTACAATCAACGCTATGTTGCCTAATATAATTGCTTGATGGCTTGCCTCAATTTCTCGTACGGAAACACCTGCTTCTAGAGCTTCCTCGCGAAGACCTTGCGCGCGAAGCTCCTGATGCTTGCTCAATGCAGCCTCGTACGCTAGCGGAAACTGCTCCTTTTGAGCCTGGGTATTACCATAAAATCCCGCCAATTCTGCATTCCACTCTGACGCGAATTCACTCTGTTCCACGGTTGGCTTACTAACCGAAGGCGTTCTTACGACCGGCGTATGCTCTTGAATTTTTCCCACGAATTCGGCGCGCCTGTAGCTATAGGATTCATTTCGCTCGTCAACGGTTCTCGTATTACCTGCAAGAGCCGGATCCGTCCCGGAGGGATCAACAAGCTTTATTGGATTGTCCCGCATTGCCCGATACAAATTCGGCCCATCGACCATTCCGGCCGGATCTGCGCTCGTCCACCTCCCGAGCCAGCACGCGTAATAACGCGCCCCGTGATAATACAGACCCGTTTCCTCGTCGCGTTCTTTGCCCGTATATCGATATCGTTTGGCCGATACCTCGACGCTGCCGTTTGTCGCACGATATGCGCTCGTCCCGTACGGATGGTATTCCTCGTACGAAATGACCTGCCCCGTTTCGTTCAATTCGAGCGTCGCCGACCCCAAGTGATTGCTGCATTGATACCGCGTCCGTGACACGACATTCAGGTTTGGCGCGGATGTATCGATCGTTTTCGTCTCCACCATAGCAATGCGCCGCGTATCGTCCATGATGTGCAACGTTTCGCGTTCGAGTACGACACCACCATTCTCGTGTCGCCGATACAGCTCGAATCCGCCCAGGTAAATTCGTTCCTCACGAATCCCGTTATGCACCCACGTCTTGCGTACGCGTTGCCCGGATGCGTCGTACGTAAAGTACACATCGCCCGCGCCACTCTTGACGACGTGGGCCAATTGATCCTTGAAATCCCACTCCATGCCGTCGAGGTGCGGCATCGATTGCATATTTCCGTGCGTATCGTGCGGGTAACTTTCCGCAAATTGATTCGGCGCATCCGTGGGCAAACTCGTTCCAAGCAATCGATTGTTTGTCGTGGAAACGTTATACCGCCGCGTCCAGCTACCCGTGCCACCCATTGCAGCGTGGATCATCTCGATGAAATTGCCGACCTGGTCATATTGGTACGTCTCGGCGTAATTCCGCATCGCTTGCAAATCATTTGGATTGGGCGCATTTACCAGCGGAAAACCATACGCATCCTGCTGGATGTCCGCATTCTGCCCTGCATGTTCGCGTCCCGTTGCGTTTATCAATCGGTAAATCGCGTCGTATTCGTATTTCCACACCGGATCCATGACCGCGTTGTCGTGGAACACCGAGCTTTGCGCCAAGTCTGCCATTTCGACGATGTTGCCCACGGCATCGTAAAAGTACCGCAAATCCTGGAGCAGCACCGAATCCGCCGAGCGCGTCGTCTTGATCCGCTTTACACGGTACGTCAGCTCGTCGTATTCGTATTCGGTGACCACGCCATTGCCGTACTCGATTCGCTCGCGTTGGCCCTTTGCGTCGTAGTCGATATCGTCCACGAAGATCGTCGCGCTTTGCGCACCACGTATATTTGCGACAACCTTTTCGAGCAACCCTGCTTCATTGTATTCCGGCCGCAACACGCTTTGATCTGGCGTTGTCATCGTTATCGGCCGATTCAACGCATCGTATTGTGTTTGCTGGACAAACGTATCCGTTTCGAGCGTCACCGGCAACGACCAATCGAGCTGTCCGCCCAAAGCCGCAGCAAGCTGTCGTTGCGCTTCGAGCAAATTCCCCTTGAAATCGTATTCAACGTTTGTCACGACGCCCGCGCCGTCTTTGCTTTGGTACACCTTCCCGCGATGGTTCGTCGCTTCCGGTGTAGACAAACCATCGCCGTAGATTGTGCGTTCTGCAAGTTTCGGAGCTGGCTGCACCTGGGGCGGAGGCAGTGCCGGATCCGGCTCCTCGAGCACCCACAGTTCCGTGCGTCGATGCAGCACGTCGTACTTGGAAGTCACGATATGCCGACGGCTGTCCCATCCTCGAATGGGATTTCCTACGGCATGCGTCACGGTCCACCTTGCGCCGGCATCGTTGCTCGAGGTGTACAACGTTCGTCCCAGCATGTCAAATATGTTTTTCGCCGCAATGTTGCCACGCGCGTCGGTAATCGTCAGCGGGTTCCCCTCGATGTCCAACTTCGCCTTCGTCGCGTATTCGGCACCCGGGCCATTGTTCTCCACGCCAATCGCCGGTCGTCCCAGCGTATCGAAATGCACGATTCCCGGCGTTCCCGCATGCGCTTGCGTCAACGCAGCCGCGCGCTGATCCTGCGCCGAAGGCGCAGGCACCGCATTCGATTGCCGCGCGGCAAACCACGTATTGCCCGCATCCAGCACCGTATCGTTTCCGTCCCATGTCAATTGTTGCCACGGCGTAAACTCGATCCGCGAAATGCTCCCGTCCGGCAGGTCCGTCCGGACAACCCGTCCGATGGGATCGTAACGCAAAATCGGCGTCACGCCCCATTCCACCAATTCCGTCTCACTCTCGTATTCGTGCGTGGCCGAGAAAAACGGCTCGTATTGCTTGACGGGATTGCCCTTGTTATCGTTCACCACGCGTCCCGTACCAACCCACCGCGGCGAAACGTTCGTCACCACCAAATCGCCATTCTGGTCTTTTACAAGTACGCCGTTTGCATCACGTTGTGGTGCCAAACCCGGCTCGGCTTGCACTTTTTTCATGAGCTCGCCGCCAAGCCCATCCAAATACGTATACGAAAGCAACCAGCGCGTTTGCGCATTGCCATGCGTTTCGCGCACCGCATTGTGCACGACATTGGGTTGTCCCGTTGTCCGATACCGTTCAAAATTGTAGTCAAAGGTTGTCGTCGGATTCGCCAATGTATCGCCGTCGTTCGACCCGACCTTTCCCATCACGGCGGTTGCACTCACCATTCCGAGTTCGTCGATCTTGGCTGCGCCTCGATTACCGTTCGGATCCGTGACAAGCACCGGCCCCAGTACGCGGTAATCGTTTTCCACGGAAACGGAATAAACGGACCCCAGCCGCCGTCTTGCGTACGTGCGTGAAACCCTGCAT
>JANORL010000621.1:0-2786 GCA_031415295.1 Polyangiaceae bacterium
CTACGACCTCGTCGACCATTTCAGCCACCTCGGTTGCGGTGACGATATCTACCCGTTTGGCATTCCTGTGGTGAGGGCGTATGTTGGATCCGGTGCATACCACGGCGGTGATGGATTTAATGTGCAAACGATTCTCGCCAGCGACACGAGCTTTGGAAAAGCGGGCGACAATTTGTCCTTCAACCTATTCGATCCCAATACGTACGCCAAGTCGATCTTTGTTGAGGCGGACCTGCACTTGGACCCCTCGTGGCTTGCGCATGCACTACAAGGGCCGCACGTACTTGGTCCGCTCACTGTACTCATGGTCGAACCACGTCCCGAGCCGCTCGAACTTTGGGGCATTCCGCCCGTTTTTGCATTTACGGCACAACAGCAAGACCTTGCAAAGGTTTTGGGCGAGAACGTTGCCATGCGCATTGAGTGCGAAATACAAACGAAGAACGGAATGAACATTGGCATCGCGACGGATGCATTCTCCGTTGGAGACGTCTACAATGCCAAACTCGAACGATTGCCAGTGATGGCGTTCAAGGCAACGAGCGACGAAACAGGACAAACAACTTCGTTCGTTTCTTGGGACCTATCTTTTCCTCCGGACAATGAATCATTCGAGGTGGGAGGTGGCTTTACCATTCGAGTCGACGGTGGAAAGTTTCCATTTTATGCAAAATACGTGGACAACCACAAAACAACGATGGATCTCCACGTGACATGCGATCCTCCCACGCCATGACGCTGTCATGAGGCGCTGTTCATCCAGTTCGCTTCGTCTTTCGCGGATTGCCTTCATCCACCTCATGTCAATCCCACCCAGCCCCACCGCCTCGCTTCCCCAACCCACGCCACACCCGTCACCATGCCTCGACCGTCGCTTCCCCAAGCAACGTCGACCCACCGCGACCCCTCGCGCGTCGCTTCCATAACGCATGCGTCAAGCGTGGTCGCGCCTCACGCGGCGCTTGATCCAGCGACGCGGACCCTCGACGACGCTTTCGGCGTCGCTTGATCAACCTACCAGAACCCCATCATGACCCCTTGCGCGGCGCTACCTGCTTCAAGTAAGGTCGCACAGGTCACTCGTCCCATCGATTCGTCATCCAGAAAGCCATCACAATGCCGAACCAAGACAAGAAGAAGGCAACGACGCCTTTTGAGAGCATCGATCCCGCTGCCGCTTTTGCGCATTTCGCGCCGCTCGTTGCCGATATCGCCGAAGCGGACCTCGATGTGTGGAATGCCGATCCCGAAATCGTGCGTGTGAATGCTCGTCGCGCCGTCGATGCCGTAACGCCTCATTGGGCCCATATCGAAAAAGCATTGCCCCTTGTATCCGTGCCAAACCTGATTGAAATCCCCACGCTTGCGCTGGCGCTGGCGTTTGCCGCGGGGCGCGTATTTACGCCGGCAAGTCCTCAAGAAATACGAGCGTATCAAGCGAGTTTGCGGCCCGCTCGTCGGCTTGTTTTGCAGCAGCTCGATATTTTCGCTGAATTGGCGATGGTGTCGCCCGATCGAGTTCGCGCCATTCGTGCTGATAAAGGTCCCGTCGACGAAGCCAACGATGCCGTGGCCACTGTCGCGTTGTTTCGCGAGAATGCCGCGGCGTGGAAAAACAAGCATCCGTTTCACGATACCTTTTTGGATAAACTTGCCGATGATGGCAATTGGTTGCTGGGACAACTCGTGCCCAAAGGTGCCAAACCCGAAAAAGAGGGTCCTTCGGATGACACACTCACGCGGGATCGATTGTGGACCGAATTAAATCGACGGTATGATGACCTGTACAAAGCGGGCGTTGAAGTCTGGGGACGCAGAAAAGTCGACGAACAGTTGCCATCTTTGCTCGCACGACAAGCGTCAAAAACGCCGCCCCAAGAGAATCCGGTCGAAGAGCCAAAAGCCGAAGGCTGAACCAGCCACCCTAACCTACGTTCTTGTTTGGTATGTCCGCACCGCGGACGAACCAATGCAAGGGTCAAGGGGTATTACCCCTTGCGCGGGTCAAGGGGCGCGGAGCCCCTTGATTTGCAATATATACATATATCCGATCACGAAATGACGAACCAGAAAAACCCATGCGGATTTAATGAAACCACATACGGCGTTTCACCAATGACGGGGAAACGCGTGCGGTTGAAAAGCTCCACGGGTGTGCAGTGGCAAAAGCGGGTAAGGTCGAGTTCGACAAATTGTGCGAATCGGGAGAGATTTCCGACGATGAGCAGGGTGGTGCCCTGGTATTGGCGTAAGAAAGCGATCACATGGCCGTTTTCCGGGTGGAGAAATTCGATGTCGCCGCGACCAAAGACGTTGAACTGCTTGCGAAGCGCGAGCGCCCGCTTCATCCACCAAAGAAGCGATGACGTATTGGCTTGTTGCGCTTCGACGTTCGTCGATTGGTAATGGTATACGGGATCAATGATGACCGGCGAATACAGCTCTTCCGGTTTGGCGCCGGAGAAACCGGCATTGATAGCGGCGCTCCATTGCATGGGCGTGCGAACCCCGTCGCGATCCTCGAGATCGATATTGTCGCCCATGCCGATCTCGTCGCCATAATAAAGAACGGGAGTGCCGGGAAGTGACAAAAGCAGCGCATTCATCAATTCGATTTTGCGACGTTCCTCGAGCAGGGGGGCCAAACGTCGGCGAATACCCAGATTGATCCGAGCATCGGGATCCTGCGCGTAGGCGCGGTACATAAAATCGCGGTCTTCATGCGTGACCATTTCGAGCGTGAGTTCGTCATGGTTGCGTAAAAACGTGGCCCATTGACATGATTC
>JANORL010000622.1:0-10470 GCA_031415295.1 Polyangiaceae bacterium
CGCGTGTTGCCTTGAAAAAATCGCGAAAACGTGGCGATTCGGAACTGGGAAGTTTGTAGGTTTCGTCGAGCACGAGCAGGCCACGCACGGCAGCGTCGGCTTCGTCGCTACGCTTCAAGACGATGTAGTTGTAGGCAAGCAGGCGGTAGATTTCGACCTTCTCTTCCTTCGTTGATCCGGGACGAAGAAGAGCTGCGGAGAGGGTCTGGATCGACTCTTCGTATTCAGCATCGTCGAAGAGTGCACTGCCGCGTTGAACGAGCGACGTGACGCTTGCTTTGGGGTCCTTGGCGACGGGTTGCGCGAAGGCGTGCTGAGGTACTGCAACGAGCAGAGCAGCATGCGACGCAGCGACGAGGGCGAGCGTCGCGGCAAGTCGGGACCAGGCGAAGCGCATGCCGCAAAGGGTATCCACAAACGCGCCAGAAAAGCGAGTTTTTGCGGGGTGTTCCGCACCCCGCACGCGCTTCACCGCGGGTAGTACTTTCGTCGCGCCGGAACACTGACGAGAACACTACGTCGATCATTCGGTGGTGGAGGTTGCTCGCCTTGACGCAAGACCATCGCCGTCAAGCGACCTCCATAAACGCAACCGGTGTCGACTCCCGTTGCATGAAGATGAACTTGCGGAATCTCTTTGGCGTTGTGTCCAAACACGAGGTGCGGAGGGCCGGCGTAAACTTCGCCCCACAACGTTTGGCTGTGCCGTTCCGTAGGCGTTCCGTACGCATCGAGACTGCGGACGTACATGAGCACGCGTGGACTTTGGCGATCGATCGGAAACCGAGGGTCGACACCTGCATGTACGACGCGCACGCCATGTTCGGGCAGGTCGAGCCACAGTGGTAACGACGCGATGAATTCCCAGTGATGTTGTTTGAACGCACGAACGACTTCGCGCTGGAGCGAACCGAGAGGAGGCGCGATGTGGCGAGGCATTTGACGATGACGCAACAAGCGATCTTCGTGGTTGCCACGTACGGCACGCCCGGAATACTTGCGGATCAAATCGACCGTGCCCGCGGGGTTGGGACCGCGAACGACGAGATCGCCGACAGAAACGAGTTGATCGGACGGTCCAAACCCGACGAGAGACAACAAGTCCTCGAGTTCGTCTCGACAACCGTGCAGATCACCCACAATGATCGTGCGGGCCATGGTGCGACCGTGTTCAACCAATCTTGGCACGCTTGGGGATCACCACGATGCCCCCTTCGCTGACGTACCAACGTTTGCGGTCTTCTTCGAGGTTGTACCCGATCTCGGCATGAGCTGGGACTTCGACATCTTTGTCGATGATGGCGCGACGAATTTTCGCGTGCCGACCGATGACGACGTTCTCGAACAGTACGGATTCTTCGACGTGACCAAACGAGTTCACGCGACAGCGGTTCGACAAGACGCTGCGATGGATACGTCCGCCGGAGATGATGCAACCGAGAGACACGAGGCTTTCGGTTGCGATGCCAACACGCGCGCTCCATTCCTCGCGAAAGACGAATTTGGCTGGCGGATCGTGACTCATGCCGGTGCGGATGGGCCAATGTTGGTTGTAGAGATTAAACGCGGGTTGCACGGAGATGAGGTCCATCTGCGCGGCCCAATAGGCGTCGACGGTTCCGATGTCGCGCCAGTACGCGTTGCCTTCGTCTTCACCAGGGACGCGGTTCGTCTCGAAGTCGTAGACGTGACACCGTTTGGCCTTACCAACCATCATCGGGATGATGTCGCGGCCGAAGTCATGCGCGCTTTGTTCGTTCGCCGCATCTTCTTCGAGCGCAGCGAGCAGTTCTTTTGTGTTGAAAATATAGTTGCCCATGGATGCGAGCGCGAGGTGCGGCTTTCCAGGCATGGGCGGAGGATTGGGAACTTTCTCGTGGAAGGCGATGATGCGACCTTGATCGTCGGCTTCGATGACGCCGAACTCACGAGCTTCGAGGCGCGGAACTGGGATTGCGGCGACCGTGATGTCGGCTTGTTTGTCCAGGTGCTGCGCGAGCATTTGGCGCATGTCCATCTTGTAAACGTGGTCGCCACCGAAGATGCACACGTGCTCGGGATGCTCGTCCGTGATGACGTGTTGCGTTTGGTAGACAGCGTCGGCAGAGCCTTTGAACCAGCTCTTTCCCGTGCGTTGTTGGGCCGGAATGGTCTCGATGAAGTTGTCGAGCATCGGCGACAAGCGCCACGCGCGAGCGATGTGTTCTTCGAGTGAGGCGCTCTTGTACTGCGTGAGCACCTTGATTTTGTGCAGTCCCGAATTGACGAAATTCGACAGAACGATGTCGATGATGCGGTAGCGCCCCCCAAACGGGACCGCGGGTTTTGCGCGGTCGTGGGTGAGTGGTCCGAGCCTTCGTCCTTCGCCGCCCGCCAAGACCATCACCAACACGCGTGAGGTCTCGAACGGAGCGCGCACTTTGGTCTCGCGCAGCATGATGGGGGCAGACTATCGCAGGTTGATTGGCGGGGCGAACGGAGAGCGCGGCGAAGTTCTTTACGGCTCATGGGCGGTCGTGTTAGCGCTCTTGTGCCCCGCGCCCCTGACCAGGGCGGCTGCTCGCGCCCACGCGCGTGTGCCCCTTTGCAGCCGGAGAGATCCAGCCGGAGAGATCCATGAACGTTCGAATTGCACTTCTCCTCTCACTCGCATCCGTTGCGGCCTCCTCCGTGCTCGGCTGCGGTCCCGCTGAAGAGCCGTACAAGGCGAAACCAGCTCTTAGCGGCAAGAAGGCTTCGATGCCTGCCGTGCCGACGTTGCCGCAGAAGCCCAAGAAGGGTTCTGACGGTGCGTACACGGTGTATGGCGTGACGCACGATCTGCGCAGCCGCGTTCACTTCGACGACGTCAACGGCAAACAGCTCTCGATCGTCGGCTATGTCGTCAAGACAAACTACGACGAAGCGCCGAAGTGCGCCGTCCACAAGACCGGTAAAGGCGACCCGCCGGATTGCAAATCACCCATCCCCACCTTCTATATTGCCGATGAAAAAGGCGACACGAAGGACATGATTGCCATCATGGGTTGGGCGTCGAACTTCGCGCAGATCTTCACGTTGATCGAAGCGATCGACAGGCAGCCGAAAGGCAAAGAGGGCGAAGCGAAGTTGGCCGACGAAGTCTGGGGTGCGGACTTGCCGAACCCGATCCCCAATGTCGGGGCAAAGGTCAAGGTCACTGGCAACTACGCCATCACGTTTACGAAGGCGAGTTCTGGAACCGCGGCGAACCCCAAGTTCGGGATCATGACGCTTGAGAAGCTCGAGTACGTCGAGCCGGCGCCGGACAAGGCGTATCTGCCCGGCATGAAGAAAAAGCCCTGAAGCAAGCCGCTCGTGTTTTTTCTTTTGGGTCGTTCTCGACGCAGTCGCGCCGTTCGTAGGTGATTTTGCGTCGTCTTCTACGACTCGATCCCACGTCCACCAACGTCCATCAACACGGTGTCAGTCGTTGAGTGACTGAAATACTTGCGGGAGCGGCCTACGATCTGCCACGCTCGCGAGTGCGCATGGTTCACCGAAATTTCCTAGCCACCATTGTCCTCGCCCTCGCTCTCTTTCCGCTCGCGTGTGGAGGGGGCAAACCCAACGACAAAACGCCTAACGAAGTCGAAGGAGAGACAAAGGCGAAAGCTACGCCTGCTCCGAAGAAGTGCGAGTCACTCGACGAAAAGTGCGTGGCGGAATCAGACACCGTCGCGAAGGTGAAAGGCGCGATGGTCGCGTTCGCGCCACCGAAGGACTGGACGTACGCACAAATGGAGACGCAGTCGATTACGCAAGCGTCTAGCGAGCCAAACTCCGCGGCGCTCGTGATTGGTGCGTACACACCTGACAAGGACGCGAAGAAAAACGATGCAGCTCGTGATGCGGCGTTCGCCGATCTGACGACGGCGCTCGGCGCATCGCTTCCGAAGGGCTACAAAGTCGCGTGGAAGAAACCCGAAGCGCCATTGGATGCCAACGGGCTGAAGATGGGCACGTGGGTCGCTGCCGGCAGTGAGCGTAAGGGTCTCAAGGACAAGAAGGGCACGTTGATGATTGTGCATGCACCTGTCGATGCGACGCACAACGTGATCGGTATCGGGTTTGTCCTCGACGACGATGTCAAGGGCCAGGAAGCCATCCAGGCCATCTTGACGAGCATCAAGCCCGACACCGGTACAGCCGAAGGCGATAAGAAGCCTGAAGGCGACAAGAAATAGTTCACCCAAGGAATGTCGTGACCGCGCCCCAGCTTTCACCCGGCTACGTCATTGCCGGTAAGTATTCGGTTCAGGCCCTTTTGGGCTATGGCGGCTCTTCAGCCACCTACCGCGTCGTCGATGCGACGGGCAATGCCTTCGCAGTGCGCATGTATGCGCCTGCGATTGCACAACGGCCCGAAGTGATGGCGATGATCGAGCAGATCTATTCGGCGACAAACGGACTGGCGCCTGATGGCGTGTTGCCCGTTCTCGATGCTGGATACGATCCGCAAACCGCGGCGCCGTATACGGCGACCGAATACAGCGCCGCACCATCGCTTGCGCAGATGGTGTCGCAACGGCCGCTAGCTCCGCACGAGGTTGCGCAGATTGCGCAGAACTTGTCGCGAGTGCTGGAAGGTGCGCACGCACGGCAACTCATGCACCACGCGTTGAAACCGTCGAACGTGTTCGTCGCCCCGCAAGGGTACGTCGTGCGCGTGATGGACTTTGGCGCGGGTTTGGCGCGGAGTTACGAACAGACAAACGAAGGGTATGCCATTGCGGCTCCTTGGGTTGCTCCGGAGCAGATGCAAGGCAGTGCGCCCGCGGGAGCACCCGCGGACGTGTTTGCCATGGGGCTGCTCTTGTTCTACGCGCTCACAGGGCGCCCCTACTGGCGTTCGTGCCAAGGCCAGCAACCTGACTTCGGTGGATGGCAACAGGAGCTCGTTGGTGCACGTGCACCAGCCTCGCAACGGGCCATCGAAGTGGGTGCGCAAGTCTCGCCCGTGCTCGATGCTGTTTTCGCTCGAGCGTTGGCTGTGGATCCGAATGAACGTTTCCGTCAAGTAAGTGATTTGGCGGCTGCATTTGCCGCGACGGCAAACATGCCCGAGTCGGCGGTTGGTGCGACGGTGGCGTTTCCCGCAATTGGTGCGGATCCCATGGGACCAACCGCAGCCGTGCCTGTGTATCAACCACAGGGGCATGATGCCGGCGGATATCCCCCTGCGCCTGGCGGCCAAATGGGCGGCCAAATGGGCGGCCCGGGAATGGACGGCGGCCAAGGTGCTGGACCCGGAATGGGCCAAATGGGCCAAATGGGCCAAATGGGCACACCGTCCTTCGATGCTGCTGGTGGCGGTCGATCCAAGACGGTTCCCATCATCATTGGCGTTGCCATTGCCATCGTGATCGGTGGCGTACTTGGCGCTTGGGCCATTTTTGGCGGCAAAAAGACCGAAGAAGGCGATGGTCCCATTGCCATCAACGAGTCAGCTGCGCCGAATGTGGGGTCGAATGCGCCTCCTCCCTCCGACCCTCCGCCCACGGCATCCGCGTCGACCGAAGTGGCCGCACCGGCAGCCGAAGGCGAAGTGTTGATCAAATGCTCGCCTGCGTGCGATGAAATCAAGATCGACGACAACAAGATCGAAGACCCGAAGAAAGCAATGAAAATTGCGGCGGGTCCGCATAAGGTCAGTTTGTCGAAGAGCGGGTATCAATCGCAAGACGAAGACATAACGGTCGAAGCGGGCAAGAAATTCGAAAAAGAATACAAGCTCACGGCAAATCCGAAAGAAACCGCGACTGTCGCGACGACTCCGCCCACGAAAACTACGGGCACTTCGAAAACGACGAAAAACCCACCGAAATGCACGGGTGTCGGCGTTTTCAAACGCTGCAAGTAGTTCCCGCAATCTCCCGCATTAAACGTTTCTTACATTCGTCGAAATCCCCGAATTTCCGGACGAACTCGATCGGTCGTCGGCTTTCGTTTTGACGGATCCACCCCATATTCGCCTCGCTGGAGCACGTCGAAGGTGTTCGGCCATCGTGAAAGCGGCGCAGGGGGGAATTATGTTCATTCAAATGGTCCGTTCGCGGTTCAGTAAAACCATGCTGAGTTTGGTGTCCATTTTTACGCCAAGCCTGGCAGGTCCGGCACAAGCCGCCAGCGAAGCGACGCAAGTGTCTTCCACAAGCATACAACGACAACCCAAGGGGGTTGGTGTCGTGTTGATGGAGGATCGCGTGTCCGAATTGATTACGACCAGCGGGCAAGCCGTTGTCGTGAGTCAGCCCGATGCCGTGCGCGTTGAATTGGGCATCGAAGTTCGCGTTCGAATGCTCACACAAGCGCGCGACGAGATGGCCCTCAAAATCGAAAAACTCACGCAAGCTATGAAAGCGCTTGGGCGTGAAAACCTTGCGCTGCAAACGTCACAACTCAGTGTCATGCCACTTTACGACGAGCCTGCTGAAGGAAAAGTGTCGCGTATCGTTGGTTATCGTGCGCGCAGCACGTTGTTGATCACGCTGCAGGAAGTCGATCCGGCAAAGCTCGGTGCAGAAGCGGCGGTCATTCTGGATGCTGGAGTGAATGCCGGGGCAAATGTTGTCGAAGGTTTGTCCTTCTTCCTTTCGCATCCGGAACGAGCGCGCGCTCGGGCACTCGAATTGGCCATTGTCGATGCCGAGCATCAGGCCAAAATCTTGGCAGCTTCAACGGGAGTACGTATGGGACCCGTGCACGACGTCAATGGGTCGCCTGATCGTCCAGGCCCCATCATGTTCAGCGATGATTTTGCATTACGGGCCATGCCGAAAATCGAACCAGGAAGCGTTTCGACGACCGCCACCGTGCAGGTTCGTTATCATTTCATTCGACCGTGATCCCCGTTCTACACATCCAGCGTGAAGGGCTTTTTTCCAAACCGAATTCGCAATCGATTGCATGCGTGCAGAATCTTCGGTTTGGCAATGATGCGCCTTTCAAACGCTCGTTTGCCCGGTAGATCCAATAACACGATACCAATGAACATCGTCAAAAGGCCTTGGCCGGGTACGCCGGGCAGCACCATGACCAGTCCCAGCACCACGAGGCTCACGCCAATGACGTTTTTGACGATCGTTCCGAGTATATGTTGCCAACGCGGACGATCCAGCCCCGAAGATGCTCCATTGCCGGCATGAAAGTGATTTTCAGGCAATCGAAGAATCATGAAAACGCTGACAATGGTGCTCAGAAGAAGACTTCCCACAAAAATGAGAATGCCCCAGACAATCTGAATTTCATGCAATTTTAGATATTCGTTCATCGTTGCGCCACTTGGTCCTCCACCATCGAATACGATAACGTAGCGCCGACTGTGTCCCGAGCAACTTGTCTTTGGTGATCCGTTACTGCGTGAATGGACTCCTTTTTCGTCATTCCTCGCGTGCAAGCCTCGCCAATGCTCCGTCCGTCAGCGAAACTTACCCCGATGTTACCGATGCCCACGATGATCGATCAACTCCAGCAATTTCTCCGTGAACGCGAATCGGCTTCCATAACACTGCTCGAACGGTTGGTCGTGCAGAACTCGTTTACCGACAATCCCAAAGGCGGAGCCATCGTCGCCGAGATGCTGGCGAGCGAGTTGCGATCGATCCCGGAAATCTCGAGCGTCCGTTTGATCCCGAGCGATCGGTACGCACCGCATTTGGTGGCGACGACGAATGATACGACGCCAAACTTCATCGCCCTCGTCGGACACCTCGATACGGTTTTTCCTCCTGGAACCTTCGAAGGGTTTCGGCACGATGGAGCACTGCTTCGAGGTCCCGGCGTGCTCGACATGAAAGGTGGTCTCGTCGTGGTGCTCGAAGCGTTACGCGCCCTTTCCCACGTGGGCGTTTTGTCGAAAATACCGCTGCGTTTGGTCATCGTTTCGGACGAAGAGGTAGGTTCTCCCGAAGGACGTTTCGTGATCGAGCGTGAGCTTTCAGGAGCCCGCGCAGCGCTCGTTTTCGAAGCGGGACGCGTCAAGGATGCGGTGATCACGTCGCGTCGAGGCACAGGCAGTGCGCGAGCTTTGGCCACGGGAAAATCAGCACATTCGGGCAACGCACATGCCGAAGGAGCGAATGCGATTCGCGCGCTTTGTCGCTTCGTCGAAGAAGCCGAACAACTCACGGATTACGCCCGCGGTGTCACCGTGAACGTAGGCATCATTCGAGGTGGAACGTCAAAAAATACCGTTCCCGATCAAGCCGAAGCGCTCCTGGATCTCCGCTACGAACGACTCGCCGATAGCGAAATGCTCATCGCGCGTCTGGAAGATGCAGCTCGTCGTACCGCAATTCCCGGAACGACAGTGACGCTGACGAAACAATTGGCGCGACCGCCGCTCGAGAGAACCGACGCCAACGTTGCGCTCTATCAGGCGTATGCCGCGTGTGCGCGAGATGCAGGCCTTGGTGATGGCGAAGCACCGCTCGTAGGTGGTGGTTCGGATGCGGCGACGACTGCGGCTTTAGGCATAACGTCGATCGATGGACTTGGGCCGCGAGGTGCTGGATTTCACACGCATGACGAGCGAGTGGAGTGGGCGACGCTCGTGCCGAAGGCCCAAGCGCTGGCGAGTTTCTTGATGAAAAATATGCGTTCTTAGCGCGAAATCTGCGGATGAGATCTTGAGTGCCGGCTCGGCATCTGCGATTCTAAGACACCACCGTGCAAACACCTTCGACGGCTTTCCTGCGCTTTTGGGCAAGTGACCCGTCGAGACGTATTTTTTGTGCACGATCGGGTGTATCGAGGGGGGATTCGTGAGCGCTCTCGGCGAAGTCGGTGCTGGGCATACGCTGGGGCGATACGAACTGCTCGTGCCCATTGCGCAAGGCGGAATGGCGGTTGTCTGGGCCGCCCGCATGAAAGGCACGCGCGGGTTTCAAAAGACCGTTGCCGTCAAAACAATGCTCCCCGAATTGTCGGAAGATCCGCAGTTCGAAGAAATGTTTTTGGCCGAAGCGAGTTTGGCGTCGCGTATCAAGCACCCGCATGTTTGTGAGATTCTCGATCTCGGCGAACAAGACGGTTTGATCTACATCGTGATGGAGTGGATCGACGGCGAACCGTTGAGTCAGCTCGCGCGAAGTGCTCGCCAAAAAGGTGGCGTACCGATCCTCATCGCGTTGCGTCTCGTACTCAATGCTGCGCTCGGTTTGCACGCGGCACATGAACTCAAAGACGAAGCGGGAAATCTCATCGGTTTGGTTCATCGAGACGTTTCACCTCAAAATATTCTCGTGACGTATGACGGCGTCGTAAAAATCGTCGACTTTGGTGTGGCCAAAGCGAGCAGTGAATTGGCCAATGCCGCGACGAAAAACGGACAACTCAAAGGCAAAGTCCCGTTCATGTCGCCCGAACAAGCTCTCGGGAAAGACATCGATCGGCGCACGGACGTGTTTGCCCTCGGAATCGTGCTCTTTCAATTGATCGCGGCGAAGCATCCGTTCCGTGGCGACAACGACATGATCACGTTACGCCGCATTTGCGACGCCGATCCGTCGCCAACCCTCGCTTCCGTGATTCCAGATTGCCCGCCAGCTTTGAATGACCTCGTCGCCAAAGCCCTCGCGAAAGAAGCCGACGATCGATATGCATCGATGGCCGAGTTTGCCCGGGCCATTGATCGCGCGATTTCCGAGCTAAAAATGCAAGGTTTGCCCGATGAAGATATCGTTGGGTTTGTCAAGGGCATGCTTGGCGAACGCGCGGACAAACGGCGCACGGCGATTCGCGAAGGCATCAAGACGGCTGACGAACGTGCGGAGCAGCGAGTTCAGGAGAAGGCGCAACAAGTGGCGATGATGGCGCAGCTGCGTGCCGTAGGGACGGCAACGCCGTCGAACATGCCGCCACCACTCATGTCCATTCCCCCGCCTTCCATGATGGGGAACAACTCGAGCATTCCCCCACAACCAGGGCCGACGCCGCAAAGCACATCGTCATCCTCGTTGACCCACAAAGCGATGGTCGCGGATCTCGATGCACCGGCGTCGAATTCCGGAATGAAGAAGTTTGCCGTCGTTGCATTCGGTGCGGTTGGTCTTGGCGCAATCGCCGCGGCTGTCGTGATTGGCATGCGTCCCGCAGGACCCGCGAATCCAGGCATCACGCAGCCCGCACAATCGGCAGTGCTGGCTCCAACGACCGTTGCAACACCAACGACGACGCTAGCGGCCGTTGCGCCCACAGCAACGCAACCACCAGCTGCATCGGCATCCGCATCCAGCAAGTCCGGTTCGTCCAAAGGGCCGACGACGGCGGTGCCGGTCAAAACTTCGCCGACCACGAAATCAACATCCAGCACCCTCCCCAACGTCAGAGATCCAGGGTTCTGACGTAAGACTCGTTTGTCCTCAAACGGTCCGTCAAGACGAACTCAAGTCACGAGCCTCTACGCGCCTCACCCCCCTGCAATGAAAGCCGGGCACGTTCTCGCTTACG
>JANORL010000623.1:0-2504 GCA_031415295.1 Polyangiaceae bacterium
ACGAACGCCGGCACCGTCATCGCCTTGAGCGCTTGGTTGATGCATATTTGCACATCGTGCGCGGCAAGCGTTTCGCCTTTTGCACGCACCTCCTGCACGAGTCCATCCGGCGTCACGAACAAGTCGAATTGCACTGCGTTATGCCTTCGGGAAGGTCCGAAACACCTTGCTCGACGCATTCTTGCACGCGTGCTCGCGTGGAATCCGGCCAAGGATTCTCAGGCGTAGGCGTACGCATCGGCGTGGATTCGGTACTTGCGCAACTAACTGGAAAAACGGCAAGGGCCAGCATGAGGCAAACGGCAAGCGCTTTGGATGCAAGGCGAGAAGTTGTTCCGGGTGGCATGGGGCCACGATAGACGGGGCATAGGTGGATGAACAAGTTTTTGGCTGAACCGCAGACACGCCAGGACGTCTTATTCCTCGCGCGCCGCCAGCTCTTTTGCACGCTCCCATCGGCGAACCTGATGCGGCGCGTGCTTTTGCAGGTAGCGATCCACAATGTCAATCTCGATCCGACCACGCTTGAGAAGCTCGACCACATCAGCAATATCCTTTTGCCGACCGGCCTTCAGCTTCATATAGACAAGGAGGGGCAAAGGGACGACTTGGACTTCGTCACCTCTTGAAGGCGCGTCGATTGCTTCTCGGGTTTGTTCGCGCTCATCCTGCGTGTCATCGAGGGAAACGAAGTCGACGCGGACGTTGCCGACAGAAATGATCGGCAATTTGAGCGTAACAAATCCACCCGCATGTTTCTCGAATGCCTCATCGCCGACGAAAAAATCTACATCGTCTGTCGTTCGAGGATAGCCGTGCGCACCAACGGTCAGGTCACCAGCAAGAGCGTGAGGGATTCCAGCTTCTGTCAACTTGCGCGAGACGACTTCCACTGCGTGCAAGATCTCGGGTGCGACGACACCGCGAACAAGGCCGAGATGGGGAAGGGAATCTTCGTATTTCTTCATTTGGGATTCCCTTTTTCGTATTCGCTTCAGGGGGCGTTAGGTGGCACATCAGGGACGTCGCAATTGACACTTGAAGACCATAGGTTCAAGTTCGTTCTCGTCGATATTCCACGGTTCATAGCGACGAACATCACCACCATGAGGTACGCCCTTGGCATCGATGCGAATGTTCGAAACGACAAATAGCGCCATTGCAGTTGGATTCTTCTGCGCCAAACGAACCTCATTTCGGGTGAGAAGGACGGCATGGCCGGTGGAAGTCGTTCCCTTGACCTCTACCATGAGTCGACGATCCCCATCTTGGCACTCCAGATCATACGAGTGCGTGCGTGACACATCGGTGACAAGCGCCCAGTGCGCGGAGTAGTGAGCTTGTGCCAGACGCATTGCATGTAGTTCGATTGCCGTGCGCCGCTCGGCCGACCCCTGCCAACCTTGAGACGCTGCGCCGCGAGGACGCACAAGCGCAAGGGTCTCGTCAATAACGCTGTTGTCGTCAGCGTCGTCCGATGACGTCAGAACGCGAACGTACTCTGGAATCCCCTTGATGCCATCGCGGACCGCCACATCCTGATTGATTTCCAGGAAGTGCGACGAGATAAAGTCCTGTTTCGACTGAAAGACGACATAGCCGTTGGCATCGAACAGCCCCCCAGGAAACCGCTTGAGTTGATGGTACCAATCCCCGGTTTCGCTGTAGAGGGCGTGGAGGACGTCGACCTTCCAGAGCTTAGCGAGGCGCTTACCGCTGACGCGGGGCGATGTCGTCCTTGCAGGCGCGAGAAATGGCGGTGTCTCGACTATGGCGTATGAGCGGATGAAGTCGTCGGGCAGGCGGGCGCCGGAGCTCTTTACAGTGAGGTCGTTTCGGCGAAACCCTGCCGTTATTGGAGTGAGATTCGAAAAGGTGTAGGTGGTTCCCGTTTCATCGACCTCGATGGCGCGCGCCAATGCCCAATAGGTCAGTTCCGCGTAGTGTGCGAATATGAGGGGCAGTTCTGCTCCGCTCCGGCGGGCATCTACGAGGAGCGCGCGACCGGTGACCCAGCGCTTACCCTCGCGGATCTCCAGCGAAGTGTCGCCGTTCCGCGAGGCTGCTTCTAGCCGCGTGGAGGCGGCGTTCACGTAAACTGAGGAAGCGTGGAGTGTCACTGGTAGTCCTTTATGGTTCATGTTGGTGCGCAAAACACTTTATTAGGCCGCAGCGCCCATAATCCCGAAAAAGCGTAGTTAGCCTGCCGCGGTCTAACCACGGAATCTTGTCGCTTCGCCTGCCGCTGCACTTTCATGCACTTCACGCCGCTTCAACCTCTCCATCAAGCGCCGCAAGCGAGCGTTGAATGCGCTCGACTTCGGCCGACTCGAAATACGACTCGCCGCATTGCTCGCACACCCATGCGGGCACCGCGTCCCAGCGCACGTGATAACCGTTGCGATCCACGCTGAACGGAGCATGGGAACGTTTCATCTCGCCTTTACAATGAATGCACTGCATGATCAATTTCTCCTCCTGAAATCGGCAGACCACTGATCGGG
>JANORL010000624.1:0-1890 GCA_031415295.1 Polyangiaceae bacterium
GCCAGTGCAATCAGGTTCGGACAAGGTACTGGCCGCGATGAAGCGTAACTACACCGCGATGGAATACAAATCGATCATTCGCCGCCTGCGTGCGGTGCGGCCGGATATTTCCATTTCCAGCGACTTCATTATCGGCTTTCCGGGTGAAACCGAAGACGACTTCGAGCGCACCATGAAGCTGATCGATGAGGTGCAATTCGACGGCAGTTTTTCGTTTATCTATTCGCGCCGTCCGGGCACACCAGCTGCCAGCCTTCAAGATGACACACCTTACGAGGTGAAGCTGAAGCGCCTGCATCGCATACAGAAGGCGCTCGACGTGCAGTTGCACGCGATGTCGAACGCGATGATCGGGTCCCCTCAGCGCCTGCTGGTGGAGGGACCGTCGCGCAAGGACATCAACGAGCTGATGGGGCGTACCGACAACAACCGCGTGGTCAATTTCCCGGTGCACGGGAACAATGCCGTGCGGCTGGCGGGGCAATTTGTCGATGTGGTCATCACCGGCGTGAGTCACTACACGCTTCGCGGCGAAATTGTCACTGCGGAAACGATTGCTGCATAGTCGATGAAAACCCCTTCGTTGGAATTCGCGTTCACGCCCGTGGACAACCACCGGCTGGCGTCGCTCTGCGGATCAATGGACGCCAACATTCGGCAAATCGAGGCGGCCCTCGACGTTGCGATCGCGCGCCGCGGCGAAAAATTTTCGGTGACCGGCGAGCGCGGCAAAATCGAACTCGCCGCCAAAGTGCTGAACCGCTTTTACGCCAAGGCGCACAACGACCTGTCGGTGGAAGAAATCCAGCTGGGCATCGTCGAGATGAGCCATGCCCGCGAAACGAAGAGCGCCAAGCCTGCCGAGGCCGCGCCGATCGAGGAAATCGCCCTGCAAACGCGTCGTGCTGACCTGCGCGCCCGTACCGACCACCAGGCGCAGTACATCCGGCAGATGCAGACCTACGACATTACCTTTGGCGTCGGGCCTGCCGGCACCGGCAAGACTTATCTGGCCGTTGCCTGCGCGGTCGATGCCTTCGAACGCGACCTGGTCAAGCGCATCGTGTTGACACGCCCCGCAGTAGAGGCCGGTGAGCGCCTCGGTTTCCTGCCTGGTGACTTGTCGCAGAAAGTGGATCCGTATCTGCGGCCCCTGTACGACGCCTTGTACGAGCTGCTTGGTTTCGATAAGGTGAGCCGCATGTTTGAACGCCAGCAGATTGAAGTGGCACCTCTGGGGTTCATGCGCGGTCGCACATTGAACCATTCGTTCATCATTCTCGATGAGGCGCAAAACACCACGCCGGAACAAATGAAAATGTTCCTGACGCGTATCGGCTTTGGCACCAAGGCCGTTATCACGGGCGATGTGACGCAGGTGGACTTGAAGCATGGCACCACCAGCGGCCTGATCGACGCGCGCAACGTGCTGCACGGCGTTCGCGGTATCGGCTTCACAATTTTCCAGGCGAACGATGTGGTCAGGCATCCCTTGGTGCAATCCATCGTGACCGCATACGAAGCGCATCGCCGGGTTCGCTGATATTTCAATGAATTCGCTTGCGCCGGGAAGATGATCGATATTCAGATCGCCAGCAAGCTCAACGGCATCCCGCACGAACGCACGTTCAAGAAGTGGCTGCTTGCGGCGCTGCCGAAATCGGCGGAGTTGACGTTGCGCGTGGTTAACGCCGCCGAGGCGCGCAACCTGAACAGCGCTTTTCGAGGCAAAGACTACGCGACCAATGTATTGACCTTTGTCTATCACGAACAAAAATCGCCGGTGCTGATGGGGGATATCGTTTTGTGCGCACCAATCGTCGCCCGCGAAGCGCGCGAACAAGGTAAATCGCTGGAAGCGCACTACTCGCATCTTACCGTTCATGGCGC
>JANORL010000625.1:0-11563 GCA_031415295.1 Polyangiaceae bacterium
ATAACTAAAAGCCTTGACCATGGCCATTAGTTTTACACCAGGGTTCAGCTGCTGCTGGTAAGTGGTAAGATTATGGGTGATGGCATTTAGGTCAATTTCAAGCACGGTCTGATGCACTTGCTTTTCTAATAAATGGCTGATCTGTTCAAACTCAAACAATCTTGCTCCCTTCAGCAAAATGGTCTCGTTATGAAAATGCATGGAATGGAAATGTTGTTTGAAGTCTGCCGTTGAAGAAAAGAAAATGGTTTCGGGAATGAAATGAAAGACCTGAGCACCACTGATCGCTTCTCGGCAATGGGCCTGAACAGATTATCGAGACGCATTCGCAGCCGTTTCCCAAATAGCGCGACCATCCTCTGGTTCCGACATCGAAAATCGGTGCATGGCGCTGTCTACTCATTCTTGCGATCGTCTTTTCGACACGATGTGTACCACCGCCACGAAAGTACAATTGGCAATACCATCATACCGGCATTTTTGGTCGGCTGATGGACTTGACCGCGCCTGATTGATGGCTGTTTTGGTCGTATCGATCGACCGATCCCACTTCGGATGCCTTTCGTGCGGCGCACTTTGTACTCCACCACTTCGGCGGTTGCTTGCGTGGTTCGAGAATGATGCCCGCTGGGACGTGTGTTCGGATTCCCCTGCCGGAACGTGGTCGCTTCGCCCCGGCCGTAGAAGGCGCCGAACTGCGGCCCTATCCAGCGGCCAAGACGTCGTATAAAGTCACGCGCTGAAATGAACAGACTCGAAGAGAAGCGGCTGGCCCTGGAAGCAGAGCTCGGCGAAGAAATCACGCTCGATATGCTCTCCGGGGATTGGGTGATTTATCAGCGCCGGCGCGGGCACCGCTACTCGACGGATGATCTGCTCACCGCTTGGTACGCGATCAAATACGCGCCGCCCAGCGTCACGAAGACGCTCGACCTGGGCACTGGCATCGGCAGCGTTGGCCTCACCTGCGCGTGGCACTTTCGCGAGGCGCACTACACAGGTATCGAAGCGCAGGAGATCAGCTACAGGCTCTTGCGCGAGAACGTGTGGGCCAATCGCGTCGAGGATCGCACGCGCATCATCCACGGCGATCTCCGCGACGTGCGCATTGACGAGCTGTTCCCTCTCGTCACCGGCAGCCCGCCCTACTTCGACGTCAAAAAAGCAGTGCCCGCCGCCGACTCACAAAAAGCGCACGCACGATTCGAGCTGCGCGGCGATGTCAGCGACTATGCCCGCGCTGCCAAAGCGATGCTCGCCCCCTCGGGTCGCTTCATCTTCTGCTTCCCCACGAACCAGCTACAGCGTGCGCTCGACGGCGCCACGGCCGCCGGCCTGCACATCCATCGTCGGCGCGACGTAATTCCTCGTACAAATATCGCACCGCTGTTTTCGTTGGTTGCCTGCGCTCACGAGCCCGCTGAGGAGATCATCGAGCCACCGCTCACTGTGCGTGACGAGAACGGTCGACGCACGGACGAGATGAACGCTGTGCGCACCGATCTCGACATGCCGCTCAAAGATCGCGACTAGGATTCTGCGAACGAGCACTGGCTGCAACGTTTCGTCGACTACTGGAGCGGCGACGGCGCGTGGGCGGCGATGCATCACACGGCGCAAGACAGCTTTCGCGCGCGGCGATCGCCGCGCTCAAACGGGTTTGTCCTGGGATTGCTCGTCCACTTGGAATCGGTATACGACGTGCAGCCTTGAATGGCAACGCGTCCGGTATTGGCTCCCGTCGCAATCGCATGGGCCCAAAAGAGCCGGGAAACAAGACGCGCTTTGTCATTGGAATCTGCCACGTATCGCTGCCCAATGCCGGCACTGATGGCGCCCCGCGCAAGCGATTCATTGGTAACTCCATGCCGAAGCATGTCGTAAAGGCGAATCAATCCTTCAATGAGACCTGGCACCACTCCGCTTATAAGGTAATGACGAAAATCGTATCCTTGCTGGTAAAGTATTCGCATCACGTCTCCAACGGTCGCACCATCAGGTGCGCCTGGAACCGGTATTCGCACTATTTGCAAAAGACTCGAACCCGGTATGGGTAAACCCATTGGCGTCGCAATATTGCTTATGAGATGACCGAGCCAGATCAACGCTGCGAACGTTATCCGGCTCCACGATGTCGGTGCCTCTGACACGACGTACAGGGGCTGACCGTCGCGCGTCACGCCCGTCATCCCGCCGGCGACGATATCCATCAAACCGAATACGAAGCCGCAGCCGTCCTCAGACGCGTCAAACCTGGCGGATTCCCGTCCCATATCTGAGGTTTTGGGTCCGTGTCAAGCGCATCGAAACCATCGCGCACTATTTTTCGCCAGCGCCTGGCCCATGCGGACTTTCGGTCTCGAAGATCCTGGGTGTTGTCCTTGAAGATCCTATTTGTGTTTTTGGTTTGCTTGATGTCTTCGTCCACGAGACGCGCTTGGAATGACGCGAGTACCGAAAGCGCTTCTGAATCCAGCGCAAAATCTCGAAGAATATCGGCGGCCATGGCTTCACCTCTATGCGTGTGAGAAACACAGATCGTCGTAAAATACGAGCGCAATGCTTGCGCTTGTCAAGGGAAATTTACGGGACGAGCACATGCTCGCACGCCATTTGACTCCAAGCGCGCCGGTTGTTGATATCAACCAGACGAATATCGCCTCATTCGCGATCATCGATCCACCTCATTCTGCCATTTCGTCGAATCACACGTTTAATCAAGCTGGCGCTTACCCCTGATTCTTATGGCGGGCGAGCTGATGCGCCCCTGATCGCTTCTCGAGAAGAAACCTGGCGTGGGATTGCTACGCGATCTCTCTCATCGTAGGCTCCGACGTATGGATACCGCTCAACACTACGCGCGCATTGATACGTCTGGCGCGCACCCCGTGATCCGCGGGACGGATATCAAAGTCAGTCAAGTCGCGTCCGAGTATGAGCACCTCGGCAATGGGCCAGATCAGATTGTCGAGGCGCATCCGCAGCTCTGTCTCGCGGACGTGCACGCAGCGCTCGCATACTACTACGACAACGTAGACGCCCTCCGTGCGGAATGGCGAGCCTCCGAAGCAACGATCGCGGCCCTTCGAAAAGTGTATCCAAGCCGAGTTCGCACACCGGGAAAGGTTGCATAGGCAGCCCATGCCGTTGAGGCTATACGCCGATGAGTGCGTGGACGCGCGCATCGTTGCAGGATTGCGCCGCCGATCGATCGACGTGAGATCGGCAGCGGACGAGGACCTTCTGGGTGCTACCGACGACGTGCAACTCGATCGTGCAGCTCGTCTCCAACGCGTGATTCTGACGTCGGATACAGATTTTCTCGAGCTCGCTCATCGGCGAGTTCATGACGGGCTTCCCCACCCAGGTGTCCTCTTCATCATGCCGCGCACGGGTGTCGGCGAGGCGATTCGAGCTGTCGTGCTTGCTGCCGAGGTGCTGGATCACGAAGAGATGGCGAGCTGGATCGAGTGGATTCCGTAATCCTTGACAAACCCGTCGCTGCGTTGAGCATGGTTTTCAACAGGAACGCCATCGCGCTAGGTTTGTCGGGGTAGAGGTTTCACGCGACGAACAAGATGCGCGGATTCGTGTACGTGTTGAACGGTGGCTCGAACAGGGGTGGGTTGACGAAGTACGTGATCTGCTCACGAAGGGTCAAGCGAACGCTCGAGCGATGGGTTCCGTGGGGTACAAGGAAGTACGCGTGTTCATCGACGGGCAGATTCGTCGAGACGAACTCGTGGATTTGATCGTGCGCGCGACGCGGGTATTTGCACGTAGGCAACGCACGTGGTTACGAGACGAACCCGTGAAATATTACGCGCTTGAAGAATCTGGCTGAGGTTTACTCGAACAACTCGGCTACTTTGCAAGCGAAACCTGGCAAGAGCGTGCCGCCATCAATCAAGTCGTCAGGGCCGAGGATCTTCACTTGGTTTGGCGGAGTGAAGAGGACGAGACGACGAGGTTCAGGGTCGACGAGCCAAACCATCTGTGATCCGCCAGCGATGTACTCGAGCGCCTTCTTCGTGATTTCCGAGATCGTTTGCGAATCACTCACGACTTCGACAGCCAGATCCGGCGCACCATCGAGCCATCCATTGACGCCCTTGCCGGTGGGAGCGCGATCGGCGCGCACCATGCCCACATCGGGACCGCGGAGTTTGTCAGGGTTTCGCGACAAACGTACGCCCGGATCGGCCACGGCTATGCTCCATCCAGCGTGTTGCCGCGCGTAAAGCTTCAACAACACACCGACGGCGAGAACGATCTCACCATGTCGCCAAGTACTTCGCGTCACGGGTACCCAGACTCCATCGACGATTTCTCCTGGCTTCTCGTCCGCATCGAGCTGCGCCGCGGCTTCGAATGTCATGGGCACGATCGCCGGCTTTTGTTCGAGCATCGTCACTTGAAGCTGCACCGTAGCATGTCCTTCGTGAGCTCACTCATCCCGCATCACCTCGTACGTGAGCACCAAACTGACCACCATGGGTGCTGAGGTATTTTCGATCTTATCTTTCGTTTCTTTGTACGCTTCGTCGAGTAACAAGCGCGCGGCAGCGCGATCGAGTCCGGTGGCTCGCCGCTCGATGTTTACGCGTGTGAGTACCGGCATCCCCTCCGAAGCAAGCGTTTTGAGATCAGTGTTTTTCTTGACGGACTCTTTTTTCGGACGCCGTTGACTTGGTGGTGGAGGTGGAGCGCTCTTCGACCCGATCACCACGTCTATGGGTGCAACGACATCGACGATTGCTCTCGAAGGCGCGCGCGTGCTGAATTTGAAGTCGTGCGTTTCATCGACGCCGTCTGCGCCAGGCAAGCCGTGGTTTTCCATCGACAAGTACGCATCAGCAGCACCCACCACCATGCGTAACTCGACGACCAACGAGCGCCGCATTTCGTCTTGTTGAAAGATCGTGCGGGCGTCGCGCAAATACTTCGCCGCTGAAAGATCTCTTCGTTCCAATTGGGCGAGTCGTTTTAATGTGCTCGTGATCTTGGAGTCTTCCAGTGTTGTGAGCGATTGTGACGTTGTCGCGAGGCTCGATTGTACGGCTGAGGAACTTGTTTCGAAGCGCGCGTGCGCCAACACTTCGATGATTTCGACCGCCGACGCAGTCGCGACCGCTTCACAGAGCGCATTGGCGCTTCGCGCGGTACGTAATCGGTCACATTCGAGGTTGGCACCGATGGCTTGTGCCCTCGCTTCGAGCACGTGCACGAGGGCCCACGCAGCGGGTCCGAGTGGCAACGCGGCATCGCGCACTCGTTTCCCGAAAAGCTCGACGTTTTTCACATTGAGCATTCGGTCGTTCATCGTCACGCCAAGCACGGCAGTACCGAGCAAGACGGACCTCGCCCATATCGTTGGTTCTGGTAGGGCCAGGGTGTTGTTTTCCGTCCTGCTCTTCACCATGGGAATCTTCGGCGCGGAGTATAGGAGGGTGTTCATCAGGCTGCTGCGCATTGTGAATCGTCGGTCGGACTTACTCAGCGTACGATGTACGCTTCCGTCGTCTTTCCTAGCTTCACAATGCTCGCGACGCCTGATGAACACCGTCTCAGGAAGCGTGCGGTTGGCACGAAGGTTTGCGTCGTTGGCCATTGACCCAGACGTAACGGAAGGCGCTACGTGATTGCCGGCTGTCGACCGACATCGGTCGTTTTTTCTGCTACGGTGCGGCCCATGCGTTCGAAAGTCCTGCGTTTTGGGTTTGTCACAACCATGGTGAGTGCTGTTGCATGCTCGGGTTCGCCGACGCCGCAACCCACAACGGCGGGGGCAGCAATTGCGGAAAATCCGGCGGACAAGACGGTGGTTGTCTCGACCAACGGCCCTGGTGACCGCGCAGAATCCAAGGGTGCGGGTGTTGCTGGTGCGCCTGGTGCGAAGCGATCTGCCGCCGCCGATCCCGCCGAAGGTGATGAAGGTGATAGTGACGGATTTGCCGAACAACCCGTGATGGGACGGGGAGGCGGTCGCGTTCACGTGGAGCGCCCGCAGGCTCCGCCTGTTACTCCTGCGGAACTCGGACCATGGAGCGGTGGTAATGAAATCGATGCGGGGTTTGGCGCGCAGAGCCCCATTCCTGTGACCGCAGCGGATCCCAGTTGGGGCAGTCCGCGAGCCTTGGTCACGATTGTCCTATTTTCGGACCTCGAATGCCCCTTTTGTTCTCGGGTTATGCGCACCGTCGATGAATTGAAGCAAATTTACGGCAAAGATCAATTACGGATCGTCTGGAAAAACTATCCACTCGCATTTCACAAGAATGCGCGTCCAGCGGCTGAAGCCGCCATGGCCGTTTTTGCACTTCGTGGCTCGCCGTGGTTTTTCGCTTATCACGATGCACTATTTTCCCAACGGCTCGATGCGAGCGTCATCGATGGTGTATTGCCAAAGGGACTTTCCAGAAGAGATGTCGACGCAGTCATCGCCAAGGGCGAGGTGACCAAAAAAGTCGACGACGATGTTGCGTTGGCGAATCTCATTGGCGTGCGGGGAACGCCGGCATTTTTCATCAACGGCGTGTTCTTGAGCGGCGCGCAGCCCGTGGACGCATTTCGGGCGATTATCGATGAGCAAGTCGCAGCGGGCAAAAAAGCCATTGCCGGAGGCACGCCACCAGCGCGTGTGTATGCGTTCTTGTCGGCTCAAAATTACCAAAAACCCGCGGATCGACAGGGTGCATCGCCATCGCCATCGCGGCCAGCGGAAGACACGACGACGGTTTGGAAAGTACCGATCGATGGTTCGCCTGTACGTGGGAAAAATACGGCTCTGGTCACGATGGTCGTGTTTTCGGACTTCCAATGCCCATTTTGCATTCGCGCATCGACGACTGTCGAATCCTTGGCCCGTGAATATGGGGACAAACTCCGGATCGTTTACAAGAGCAATCCGCTTGCTTTCCACACGCGTGCCGAAGCCGCTGCTCATTTCGCACTCGAAGCCCGCGCTCAAAAAGGCGATGTCGCATTCTGGAAAGCTCACGAGATGCTTTACGCTGCTAATGGCAAGCTCGACGATGCCGATTTGCAGCTCATCGCCGGTTCTTTAGGAATCGATGCGCAGAAAGCCATGAGTGCCGTCACGAATCGCAAGTATCTCGCCGCGATCGAAAAGGATCAAAATTTGGCGGAGGATATCGAGGCGACGGGAACGCCGCAGTTTTTCATCAATGGCCGGCGTATCGTGGGTGCCCAGCAACCCGAAAAATTTCGGGAAATCATAAACGATGAAATCAAACACGCCGAAGGTTTGATCAAAAAAGGCACCGCGGCTGCGAAACTCTACGACGTCATGGTCAAAGACGGGAAAGTCACCACCTACGAAAAAGTGACCATTCCCGCACCCACGAAAGATCATCCAAGCCGCGGACCAGCAAACGCCAAAGTCACCGTGCAAATATTCTCGGATTTTCAGTGCCCCTTCTGCAAACGCGCAGCGGACACCATGGCGGACCTCGAGACAATGTTTCCCGGCAAAATAAGGTTTGTCTGGAGAAACATGCCGCTTCCGTTTCACTCGAACGCCATGCCCGCCGCACTCGCAACCATGGAGGCTTGGAAGCAAAAAGGCCCCGAGGGTTTCTGGGCCATGCACGACGCGTTCTTCAAGGACCAGTCACAACTGGATCGAGCGGGGATCGAACGGACGGCGACCGCGCTCGGATTCGATGTTCAAAAGGTCCTCGCCGCTGTCGATGGCCAGACGTACAAGACGCTCATCGAAGCCGACAAGAAGATCGCCGAGGGCGCGAAAATCACGGGAACGCCATCGTTCGTGATCAATGGGTATTACATCTCGGGTGCTCAGCCGATCTCCAAGTTCAAAAAGATCGTAAACCGAGCATTCGCGGAAGCAAAATAAACGGCGGAGTAGGGGTTGAGGGGCACGAAACATCGTGCCCTTTGGTGATGTCAGAACGTTGCAGATCGTTTCAATCGACGAACTCGATACCCGTCGCTTCGATCTCGACCTTCGCCATCTTGGCGCTCGAACCTTGACCACAACCGTCGTCTGGGCCGCATGTGCCTTTGTCGGCCGCTGCAGGCATCACTTTGCCTTGAACGACTGCGTGATGACCACTGGCTTCACGCGGAATGAAGAAGCTGTGTCCCGCCATCTTGATGTGCGCTTGTCCGGACGTATCGGCGATCTCCATCCAGCAGCCCATCGATTTGCAAACTGCGGAAACGGTGCCTTCGGTACGCACGGTTTGATCGGAAAACTTCGTCGGCTCCTTGACCAAGTCGGTCAACGTCGTGGCTTTGGTTTCCGTCACGGGCTGGCCAAACTTCTTTTGTGTGAGTGGTTTGATCACTTCAGCCGTGGCGGCCTTCGGTTGCAAAGCCTCCGTGGGGGCCGGCGTGGGAGCGACAGCGGGCGCCGTCGCTTGCGGTGATGGCGCTTCGGACTTGGAACAAGCTCCAAGCGCAAGAGTGAACGCGGCAAGGACGAAGATTTTCCGGAACGTTTGCATAGCGGGCGCAGTGTGCCGCAAAAAGCGGCACTTGTCACGAATCTGCGTCCAACTCGTCGCCACGTGTTTGCTCGATCGACCGGCGTGCCTGAACTTTGCTACAACAGCCTCGAATGTTTGCGCGAACCAAGTGCCTCAGAGCGACACCATTGCGGGGCATCGTCGCTTGTGGCGTCGCGTTTGGTCTTGTGGCGCTAACGTTGCCCGCGGTAGCGCTCGCCGAGCAATCCGATGGAGCGACATCGTCCAAAACCTCGGCTCGCCCCGCTCCGCTGTCACCAATCGTGCCCGCTGATTTGCCGATCTCACGGCACATCGACATCGGCGTTGGCGTGGCCATCGTGCAGCGTGTTGCAGAAGGACAAACTGGCACCAAAACGTCGCTCGAACGTTATCCTTCGGCGGTCGGTGTGGGTTTGTCCGCCAGAGCGCAACTGTTTCGTTACTTGCGTACGAACCTCTACTTTGTGCGCGCTTCGAGCTCCATGGATTTGCCTGTTGGTGCTTTGGGTTTGCCCGGCGATCCCAAGCCATTGACCGTTACGTCGTACTCGTTTGGTTTGCGTTTGTCCCCGACGTTGCCTATTGGGCCGCGCGCGCGTACATGGCTCAGTTTTGGTGCTGGCTGGGGGCGCCTTGAAGTCGCCAGTTTTTATGTTGCTAGCGCTGGAGGGACGTTTCGAGTTCGCGAGCGAGCATTTTCGTTCGTAGAATTGCCCGTGAGTTTTGGAACATCGTTTGACATCATCAAGAATTGGTTGACTGTAGAATTCGAGGTGACGGGGGCATTTCATGTGTCGCAACGCGGAACTGCATTGAGGAGTGGCCAAGCGATCGATACGAACGGGCGTCGAATTGCCGTGGGCCCATTTCCGTCGTTGGCGGCGAGCTTCGTCCAAATGCTCGGGCTTTCATTGGTGCTTTGAAGGAGAAGCGATGTCTCGATTGATACCCGGTGCGAAAGTTACCCGTCCGCGCATCATTGCCGTTGCGGGAAATATGGGTGCAGGCAAATCGAGCCTCGTTTATTGGCTTCAGCAACAATTCGGGATGATGCCATTTTTCGAGCCTAACGAAGAAAACCCATATTTATCGGATTTTTATGCGGATATGCCGCGCTGGGCGATGAGTTCGCAACTTTTTTTCCTCGTACGTCGATTTCGTATTCATCGCGAAGTGTTGGTTCGAGCATCGATGGATCCGCAACCCATCGTGCAGGATCGTACGATTTATGAAGATGCGGAAGTCTTCGCCGCGCATTTGCATCAAGTGGGGCACATCGACGATCGCGATTGGACCACGTACCAAGATCTCTATCGCACGTTTCGGGAGGACATTCGCCCGCCGGATCTCATGATTTATTTACGCTGCCCACTAAAAACGCTCGTTCGCCGCATTCGAGAACGTGGTCGCGACTTCGAGCGTAAAGTGCCGCGAAGTTATTTGTCTGCCCTCGACAAACTCTACGAACAATGGCATGCGCGGTATGATTTGTCCCCCACGCTCGTCATTGAAACGGACCGACTCGATTACGTCGAACGGCTTTTCGATCGGCTCGAGGTGGCGGACGCCATTCGTCGGCACATTGGGTATTCCGAAGTCTGACTTGGTCGTCTCGTTGTCTGAAGTGCGCGAGCGGCTGTCCGAAATCCGCAGACACAATTTTACGCGCGACGACGCTTGTGCTGGTCGTTGGAATGAAAGTTGTGCTAGTCGTTGGAATGAAAGAAGGAGAAGGGCGACGCATGGCTTCGGGAGTGTTCGAACTGGAGCAACCACGACGCGGACGTGTGTTGCTCATCGACGACGAAGCGTTCATCGTGTCTGCGCTGCGTCGATTGCTCGGTGCCGAACACGACGTCACAGCGGTCATGTGCGTGGTCGATGCGCTCGCGCTCATCGAAGCGGGTCATCGATACGATGTGATTTTATGCGATTTGCGAATGCCGGGGCTGAGCGGGATCGATTTTTATGAAAAACTCCGGACACTCGCGTCGGAGATGACGGACCGAATCGTTTTTTGCTCGGGGGCCACGTTTTCAATGGACACACGGCAGTTTTTTGAACGCGTGCCTAATCAGGTTTTGGAAAAACCCTTCGATCCCCGCGCCGTGCGTGCGCTCGTGCGAAGGTTCGTCGACATGATCCCCACAGACATCGCCGTCTGACGCCTCCACTCACGACAGCGCGAGCATCCTGTCCATCGGAATGCGCGCTCGTTCGCGAAGTGCCTCGGGCATCTCAATCCGCGGCGCCAAATCGCGCAGCGCCAAGTACACCTTTTCGAGCGTGTTCAGGCGCATGTACGGACACTCGTTGCATGCACAGTTTTTCTCGGGCGGTCCTTCGATAAACGTCTTGTGCGGCGATGCTTTACGCATCTGATGCACGATGCCACTTTCAGTCGCCACGATGTACGAAGTCGCGTCATCGGTCGTCGAATATCGCAATAGCGCCGTCGTCGATCCGATGAAATCGGCCATTTTCAAGAGCGATTCTTCGCATTCGGGATGCGCGATGAGCTTCGCTTCGGGGTGTCGTTCTCGGAGCGCCAAGATTTTTCGCAAGCTGAATGTTTCGTGCACGATACAACTTCCTTGCCAAAGACGCATCGGTCGGCCGGTTTTTTCTACCAACCATCGACCAAGGTTCTTGTCGGGCGCAAAAAGGATCTCTTTGTCTTCGGGTATGGCCCGGACAATCTTCTCCGCATTCGACGACGTACAAATGTAGTCGCTCTCCGCTTTCACGTCGGCGCTGCAATTGATGTACGTGATCGCGACGGCACCAGGATACTTCGCCCGCCACGCCCGATACCGATCGACGGGACACCCATCGGCGAGCGAGCAGCCAGCTTCCATGTCTGGCACGACGACGATCCGCTCGGGATTCAGAATCTTCGCCGTCTCGGCCATGAAGTGCACACCTGCAAAAAGAATGACGTCGGCCGTCGTCTTTTTGGCTTGCTGTGCAAGTTGCAGCGAATCTCCAAGGAAATCCGCAAGGTCCTGGATATCGCCCTCTTGGTAGTAGTGCGCGAGCAAAACTGCGTTGCGTTCGCGCTTGAGCCG
>JANORL010000626.1:0-4573 GCA_031415295.1 Polyangiaceae bacterium
CCCCAGAACAAGCGCCACCCCAACCTCACGTAGACGCATCAACACGCGCCGAGAAGAACAGCGCGAATCCGACACGTCAAGATTTTCGCGAACGAATTCTGGGCACTTACTCCAAATAAACCGCGATGACCCAAGGCGTCACGGAGTTTGCGTTTCTCGCGGTACATGCGTGTCGATGGCGATTTTTCTCAGAGCGTGTTGAACAGGGATCGAAGCCATTTTCGCGCCTCACCCCCTCGAATGAATGTGTCCAGAACCATCGCACACAATGCTCGGTCGTAACCAACTCGAACGCGCAATTGCTCCGACGAACAGGGGCCGCGACGTTTTGATTCGTAGCAAGACGGGAATGGAATCTTCAATTGACCGTCCTCGAGACGAATTTGTAAACGCCGTCATATTTTCGTAGCTTTGCCAAGTCAAATTGGTTAAGATGGTCAGCAATTAAAACCGGGAGGTAACGTTTGCACGCATTGGACAACTTGGTGGCCGGGATCGGTTTTGCCTTCGTGATCGTGGCGATCCTTGTCACGTTGGCGCTTGCCCGTGCAGCCAAACGTTCCGAGGGGCAAGGCAGGGCGCCAATGCTGGGTATTGCCCTCGGCTCCGCGGCGCTGGGTTTTGCAGCCGTGAGTGTGTGGAACGATCGCACTTGGCACGAATTGCTGATGGAGCAATCCACTCCGCTCGTCCAGCTGTTGCCTCCGGGCATTACCTGCGCAAGCTGTCGCTGGGAGGGCTACGCGGCAACTATGTCGTTGGCGACTAAACCGCTGCTCGTCGGCGCCGTTTTGGCCATTGCATTTGCGGGTCCCGCATTGTTTTATCGAATTGGTGCCGCTCGCGCAAAACAGCTCGATCGCGCGCGTTTGTGGATTTCTTTGGAAATCTCCTTTATTTGCGCCGCCCTCATTGCCGTCGCTGTTGCTCTTTGGCCACCGGCAGGAAGTCCCGGCTGGAGCCGTGATGACCGACGCTGGGGTGTGCTTCAAGCCGATGAATTGCTGGCGAAAGACGCCAAGGCGGCGGCGTGCGCGTTATTCTGGCACGAACTCGCGTCGCCCAAGTTGAATGCGTCGGCGAATCTGCCAATGCCTTCGGGGGGGAGCCTGGAATCTTTTGTTTCGACGATTGCTTCCCGCTGCCTGCTCGAACTCCCGCCCAAAAAGTCTTCGACTCACGCTTTTTTTGTTTCCATTGCGTGGAAATCCGCGAACCCTTTGGCGCAAGCCGCGTGGCTCCGGCGCCGTACCGAAGGCGTCGAACGTTGCGAAGCTCTTGCCTTGCCTGATGTGCAATGCGTGCTTGCTCGACGCGATCCCGCCACCTGGAAGGCCGACGCTGCGGTTTGCCTCGAGACGCGCGGATGTTATCCATTTCGCGGGGAGGTGGATGTCCTCGCCAAAATCATCACCCTTGGCACCTTTGGAGATCCCGGCCCCCAATGCGGTGTCCACATCGCCTATCTCAAGGCATTCGCCGAAAGCAGCACCGAAGGTCCGGCCGTACCGGCGTGCGAGAAATTCTGAGTTGTCGCGAATAAGGATCGTACGCGTAAAACAGGATGATCGCCATGGCGCTCACGGGAATCACGGGAATCGAGCTTTACGTGATTGGGTTCGCGTAGTAACGGCCCGTGGATCAACCGCCGCCCGTTGCGGTGATGGGGCTTTTTGCCGGGCGGGCAAAAAAAAACCTCCATCGACCTCCGATATGGCGTACCCTGCGGATATGCGCGGTGCTCTGTTCGCATTTTTCTTCCTTGCAACGATGGGTTGCAACAAAGACACGGCCAAGTCTGTGCGAGCTGAGCCGTCAGCATCGGTACGACCATCATCCAAGCCTGCGCCTTCCGCGATGTCCCCCGAAGCGGAAACCCTCCGCGCTCCCACGCGATCGGATGCCAAACGCGCGCTCATCGAGGCGGGATATCGTGGTGGCAGTCAATCCACGCACGAGGGCAAACCCAACTTTTCTTTGGATGATGTGCCAGGTCCCGAAGGCCGAATTGCCAATGTTCGTGTCTACAATCGAAGCCCGCCAACACCGCGACTCGATGCTGATTATCGCGCAAGAGGCGGCCTGCCGCTATTTCGCGAACCGGGCCTGGTCCTCGCCGTTTTCGTTGAAAAGGACCACAAACCCGATGCGACGGCGACGGCGGACCTTCTTGAAAAGGTGAGTGCAAGTGCGGGAAAAACCATTCCCACGGTCATTGTGACGCCTTCGACAAAGCCATCCTGGAAAGTCAAGGACATGCTCGAGGAAAAACACGTGCGCTCGTTGCTGGGATCGGCAAGTTTTGAGGTGCTGGACGCAGCTGCGGACACGCCCATGGACAAGGTTGGCAACGAATACGGTCGCTATGCTGTGGGCAAAGGAAAACGCGGCGAGGATCGGATCTCGTTGCGTCTCGAATGCGAGATACCCGGCAGTCATTCCCCGGCAATATCACCGGTCAATGAAGACGCGGGCGGCGCAATGTTCGTGGATGCATCTTGCGTCGCAATGGTCCACGTGACGCGAGGATCTAGCGAGGAGGCAGATTCGGAGGCATCGCAAAGCGCATTACTCGAGCTGCTTCAAGTGTCGGTTTGGCGCTGGCCATTTTGAACAGAGGTGGGCGGCAAAGGCCGAGCAGGCGGATCTTATTTCGCAATAGGTTTGCTGTCAACGTGTCGTGCTTCGGGGCTTGGTTTGTCAATTTCGGTTTTGACGCCTTTACGCCGACCGCGTCACAGGTGCCAATCCGTGTCCGCACCCACGTCCATAAGTCGCGCATCGTTGCTCATGCATTGCCAATCCCATCATGCGTCGAGTTTTTCCTGGCCCGTCCTGCGGACGAAACGCCGCCCAAGTCCCTTCCGGACGAAGAATCGCTCGAAGCCCGCTGGGTTCATCCGAAAGAACTCCGCCACTACGATTTGCGCAGCGAAGAAGTGCTGGAAGTCATCGGTTATGTGGCGCGAGGTGGTCCGGTGTATCCCAAAACCGCGCTTACCTTCGAGGGCGCGCCTTGGCTGATGTAAATCGTGCCCATCGTGGTTTGTCCACGTATTGAATCATCTGCCTACGCATCCAATGCCTTGTGCAGCCCAAAGCACTTCCCCACCACCCGCCGTTTCGCCACGTGCCGCCCCACCGCGGCCCCCCGCTCCACCATCTGCTGAACCTCCCAAGCCACGAAAACTCTACCCAACGACGTGGGTTATTCAAAATCGATTCGAGTTCGCGGCAGCGCCCGTTGCAAATGTTTCTGCTCTAATGCAGGAAGGCTGTTGAATCGGAGGTCAAGGTAGTCCAACAAGGTCATTTTGTACAAAGCCGACGGGACACGTCGCAATCCATTGGCGGATAGATGCAAACGTTTCAGGTGGTGCAAGGCAAGCAATTGATCGTGACCGCAACGAATGGGATTCTGAGACAGATCCACTTCCTCCAAGGCGGGCAGATAGGTTAGTTTGGGCATACTCGAGAGCTTATTGTTGCCGAGGTGCAACTTTCGTAAACGAGTGAATCGATCCAATCGTAAAACAGGGTGCTCACGACCGTCAGGTTGCGGCGTGTGAAAGTAGCAACCGGACAAATCAAGGCTCGTCAAGCTCTCGCGAAAAGCCACCTTCCGCAATCGGACCACACCGATCATGGTGTCGCTCAGGTCGAGCGTTTCGAGTTTCGGACAGGGCAATTCCGTCGCCAAATCGAGTTGGCCATAGGTGCCCCAATACCAAAAAGCATTAAAGTGGAGGTCCAAATGCTTGAGGTTCTGAAACCGGGCGAGGTTGATAACCAGGCCGTCGATGTAATTTTCACGCAACAGAATCGTTTCGACATGGAAAAACGGCGCGAGCTCCTGCTGGTACAAGTCGCGAGCATACCCCCAATTCATTCCCAATCGGCTCAGGTCGAGAACTCTCAGGGTCTTCGCCTTCGGCATGAGTTCGGTGATTCGACGATGAAAGCGCTCCTCGTAGTCGTCGTACTTGATGCCGGTCAATCCCATGGCGAAGGTCGTCGTTGTATATCTCGAGGCCACGGAAACGTCAATACGAATTGGCGCAATGTGGACCATCGGCGAGGCCCGATGGTCGCGCTAGGTTCGGGCGCATGTTGGCGGAGTGAAGCGCTGACGACTTGCCGTCACGCATCCACGACGGCCTGAAGTCCGGCATATCAGGATCAGCGGACGCGAAGGGCTTCGATGAAGTATGCTCGGCCGCTCTTGTATGGCAAATCGTCGCAATCGAGTAGATCCACCGTTTTCGACGCTCGCCATCCCTGAGGGATCATCGAATCATACGTAACACGCGCCAAGGCGAGCGTTTCAAGGATTGACTCGATACAATCGGTTCCCGTGCCGAATCGTATTGAAGTCCCGTCGAGCGGGTCGAACGAATACGCACATTTCCACGTCCCATCGCCCATTGGGGTAGGTTTGTACACGATCAAAACGACCTTGGACGTGACGCCATTTTGATCCGGAAAAGCAAGCTTGCGAGTCCCTAGAACGTCCAAATCGCTTGGTTTCTCCTCCAGTGCAGGAATCTGGGGCTCTTGATGGCCTTCGGGCCTC
>JANORL010000627.1:0-4370 GCA_031415295.1 Polyangiaceae bacterium
CGCTTCGCGCGCGGTCCACCAAAGCAATGCCGCGGGATCGGATTTCAAACGCAGATAAGGTTTACGAAGGATCCGGCAATATCGAGATTGTCCCCACCAGAGAAGATCGAGTTTGCCGTGAGTCGTTTCGAGTACTTCGTCAATGCGGGAACGTATTTCGGCGTGAGAGTTCTTGATCTGCGTGTTGATGTTGACGAGGGACCGGTGCAGGTTCACGGCGACCAGCCCCACTTCGTTGGACATCGCGACGAGCGTTGACGAAAGCTGCGTGAGGGCAGTCTCGTGGGCCTTGACTACGGCGGCGATGTGCGGACCTGAATTAGTATAGTTATGTTGAGCGTACTGTTCAATGATTGCAATTGACGTGCTCGAATCAAGCTTTACCCCGCCAAACGGCGTGACATGCGGCGCACTGAGCGTAATAGCTGCCGTATTGCCATTGTTAACGTTGTCCGCGCTCGTCACTCCAGCATCCGGCGATCGCATTCGCCATTGCATTACTTCCTTCGGCTCCTGGCCACGCCGAAGTTCCCATGCCGAATCGAGCAACGGCGCACGCGTCAACCAACCATCCTCTTCATTCGGCCACGCCGCGAGCAACAACGCTTGCCCATAAAAGAAATGGTCCCGCCCCGTGCCTGCATTCGTCCATTTTTTCTGCACGGCTTTCCGCAACGTCGTCCAGCACGCGCGCTGACGCATGTCCGGCCGTTCGGGATCCGCAAGCAAAAGCTGCACGGCACGAATCACGATTTCCGGATCGGTTTTTCCTTGTTCCAACCATTTCGCGACAGCTTCGAGCGCGCCAAGTTGCGCTTTGCTCATCGTCTCGTCGGGCGCGAGAGACCATGCCGTCCAGATTTCCTGAAGTCTGTCTTGACCGTCTGCGCTGCTCGTCATGAACTTGCCCATCCCCTCGGGCTTTGGCGTACGATGCGACGCGGTATTGCCCACTCGCACTTGGGCCGTTCTTACCGCATCTCGTTACCCGATGGAACCAGGATTCACTTCGCCAACCTCGACACCGAGCGACGAGAACTCGCTCGATACACTCGAATGTCTCCTGTTGGAGTCCCTGGGCGACGACCCTGATGCAATCAATGTCGCGATGCTGCGAGAGATCATCGATCCTTTCGAACGCCTTTCGGGAGCTTTGTACTCGGATCCTCCACCGATCGATCCGTCGGAAGGTCGTCGTTCAAAGGCGGAACCACTACGCCTGCTCGACGTGCTGCTAGGCGCGTCTCCCGCGCTTCCTGCTCCACACACGCGAACGCGTGCGGGGTATTCGTTTGTGCCCCAAGGGTTTCGCGCTGGTGAACCAGGCGTTTTTCCTGCGTTTGTTGCGGCACTTGGTGCAAAGAACTTGCGTACGGCGTTTCCTGATCTGTGGGCCGTTGATGCCGCGCTCTGGGACAAACTCGACAGCGCCAGTGCAACGGAACTCGCGCGTTTGTGGCTCGAGAGTCCCGGACGACGCTTGGTGCAAGATCTTCGCGTCATCGAAAACATGCCGAACGGCGGACGGTTGGGCGCGACAGACTTCTCTTCCGCCCGTATCGACGCGGCCATCGGGCTCGATCGTATCGCTGCGCGTGACGTGCCCGCATCGCTTCGCGCGTTTCATGAACTTTACCGGGCGATTGCTGGTGAAACGTATCTCCAGTTGTGGGAGCCGCAGCCGCTACCGAAAGAAAGAAGTCAACAGATCCTGCGTGCGTTGCATCTGCTCGAAGAAGGAAGTCCGCTTGGATTACGGGGCGCATCGCTGCGTTGGTTGCTCGATGCAGCCGCGGACAAACCGTTCTACGATGTTGACGGCGTGCATCGTGACCTGCGCGAAGACTTGTCGATGCGTCTTGGCACGGCCTTGCGATCCTGGGTTTCCGAATCACACGAAGCTACAGTCTCTGCACACCTTGAAACCCTAACGCTTCAGCATGCGGCACGTTTCATCGGCAACGACACCAGCGAACACGCGACGAAGCGCGCATGGGCGATTGCTCGATGGTTGCAAGGGTGTTTGCGCGGAAGTCCGTTTTTCGGGGGTGATGAAGAGGTGCTTGCCGCACACCTCGACGCGCGTTTGTCTAGGCCGCTTCCGCCGCTTCCACCTGATGCCGATGCGCTCCATCCGTCGCGTTTTTCTGTCGACGGACCAGGCTTGAACGTTGCCGACGTGGCGTTTGTCGCGGGCGTGATCGTGCATTACGAGCAACCTCGCGAGCGCCAACTTTTGCCCACTCCGCTGCCGCTCGTGCATACGTTGCAACGGCTTGCAGATCGCGACGTTCATGCGGGCGAAGAAGATGCTGATCGGGCGCGTTTGGCAGGGCGTAACGCCCTTGGATGGCCCAAGGACTACTCCATCATCATCGCCGTAGCCGCGCGACGCTTGATGACCGAGCTGCGTATTGGATGGCTTGGGCACGTCGGCAAAGATGCGCAAATCGACTCGATCACGCGTTTTCGTGACGATCCACGACAACACACGTGGGTCGCGTTTGCTGTACATCGCGAAGGACAACATCTCGTCGAAGAGGCGCGCAAACATGCGGCCGGTGTCTTTCGCGAACTCATCACGATCGATCGCGCCGAGCCCCACGTGTTGGGAACGTTTGCCGCGGGCATCTTGGGCGAACTCACGGAGAGCGAAGTGACGAGCGTCCTTGACATTGCTGCGCGAAGCGAACCGCCGTGGGGACCGTTTGTTGTGGATGCCGTTGCAGGCGCAACGAATCCTGTCCAGACAAACGTTTTGTGGACCTTGGCGATCGAGCGTCTGGTCAGGTGGATGGAAGACGTGGGTGCCGATGAGAAAACACGTTTGAATTCGGCATTGTTTGCTATGCGTCGCGTTTCAGCTTCGAAGGCCCCGAATCGCGACGCGTGGCTTCAGCGGTTTGCGGCATCTTCGGGTGATCGACCGTTTTCGACGCATACTGGTCTGCAAACAGAACTTCGTCGCCTTGGTCTATCCAAGACAAACGTTGCTGGACCCAAACGATGACCTCGCGACTCCATTGCTTTTCGTTCCACTCGGTCAAAGGCGGCGTTGGCAAGTCGACGCTATCCACATTTACGGCGTGCGCGCTCGCGTACGAACACCCTGAAGCTCAGGTGTTTCTCGTCGACATGGATCTGACGGGAACGAGTTTAGCGGACGTATTGCCTCTCGAAGCTCCGCGATGGGAGGGCGTTGGGCCCGACGAACCGCTGGATCTGTTGCAGCGTCCGGATGGATTTTGCAGTCGCTTGGATTCGCGAAAGCGGATGAAAACGCGTGGTTTGTCTCCGAGTGACTCGACGGTGGCCACGGGCGTGCCGTTTCTCAATGATTATTTGTTGTTCGCACCCAAGAAGTGGGACGAATAGCACGACGTTCCCCCTGTGGCCATGGCTTGGCGTATGGTGGACGCTCCAAACAACCTGCGAGTTTTTCCGAGCAGTGCATTGCCTCGTGATTTGACCAGAGCGTTACCAGTCATTTACGATGAAGAACACGCGGCATTTCTGGAAGCCAGACTCGAACATCTTCTTTCGTATATAGTGAAGGAGCAGCAAGAGTCGTATATCGTTTTCGACACACCGCCAACGATTCCTGGATTGTCCCATTCAATTCTCAATATGGCGTTCCGATTGAGCCGCGAACCGAAAAAGTCGCTCGCCGAAGACGGAATCGTTCCCGAACGACTGGACATGGCGGTCATCGATTGGAATGTGCGAATTGTGGCGACGCAAGACATGCAAGATGTCCGTGCAGCGGCTCGGTGGCTCGAATGGGTGCATGACGAGGATCAGCATCTCGTACGTTTGGTGATCAATCGGGCGTGGAAGATACCGCAACAACGCGAGCAGCAATATCGGCAAGCATTAAGTGAACCGACGGACGATTCTGAAGGTAATGTTGGGGATTTCGATGCTCTCGGCATGCCCAATCCAATCGTGGCGGACCCGATTTGGATTGAGGAGGACGAAGTGATGCAAACGATTTTTCACGGAGAGAAAACGCCGCCGCGAGTGAAGATGGTTTTAGCTAGATTGACTGGCGACGATTCTGCGGACGCGGGGCTCGCGTAACGTGGCGGAACGAAGCCTGCTTCAGAAAGTGCGTCCGCCGCATTATCCCCGAGCATTCGCGAAAACCGTGGTAACGCGTGATTGGCTTCGTCGACAAGTACCCGTGCATCCAGCGCGCTTTGTTGTGGGCATGGATGATGAAGCACGGCCAATATTTCCTCCAAATGGTGAAGTGCAGGGTACGGCGATTCAATGTGCTTCTTACGTTGGCCGGGTGGATGAAGTGGGGGAGCGGGGGGAGGTGACGGTCACGTTATGGGAGCGGCCGAACGGTCGCGAAGGATTGACGA
>JANORL010000628.1:0-21331 GCA_031415295.1 Polyangiaceae bacterium
TCAAGTTTTTCTTGTACACGATGGCCGGTTCGGTCCTGATGCTCGCCGCCATCATCTACCTGGTTTGGGCAAACCAGAAACTCACGGGCGACTTCACCTTCGACTTCCTCGCGCTCTCGCGTGTCGTGTTGCCGAAGAGCACCCAGATCCTTTGCTTCTGGGCTTTCTCGCTCGCGTTTTTCATCAAGGTACCGATGTGGCCGGTGCACACGTGGTTGCCTGACGCTCACGTACAAGCACCCACAGGCGGCTCGATCATTCTGGCCGCGGTCATGCTCAAGCTCGGCACCTACGCGTACATGCGTTTCTCGATGGGCCTGTTCCCCGGTCCCGCGTCAAACCTCGCGGCAAACCTTGCCGGTGTCGCGATTCTCGGTGGCATCTTGTACGGCGCGCTCGTTGCCTGGAAACAGAAGGACGTCAAACGCCTCGTGGCCTACTCGTCCGTCGCCCACTTGGGCTTCGTGATGCTCGGCCTCTTCAGCGCGACGCCCGCTGGCGCTCAAGGTGCCGTGTTGCAGATGGTCAACCACGGCATGTCGACCGGTGCGTTGTTTCTTCTCGTCGGCGTGATCTACGACCGACGCCACACGCGTGAAGTCGACGAATTCGGTGGTCTTGCCAAGGTCATGCCGATCTACGCAACGGTGTTCCTCATCGTCACCTTTGCTTCCATCGGTGTGCCTGGGACAAACGGATTCATCGGCGAATTCCTGGTCATCATGGGGACGTTCCTCTCCGAACGACTTGGAAAATTCGCTGGAATCCACACTGTCGGAGCCGCAGCAGGTGTCATTCTTGCCGCGGTCTACATGCTGTCGGTCGTGCAGAAGATGTTCTTTGGACCTCTCACGAATCCCAAGAACAAGCATCTGCCCGACATGACAGTGCGCGAGACACTCGCCGTTGCGCCGTTCATCGTGATGATTTTCGTGATCGGTTTCTTCCCGTCGATCTTCCTCGATCGGATGAAGGACTCCGTGCAGCTCCACCACAACCAGTTCAAGGTCGTCTCTGGGCAAGCGATTCTCTTCGCGGACGAACACGATGCGAAGTTGCTACCTGAAGACACGTTTTCCCCGGCCTTCATGAAGGGCGCTCCGAAGAAGCCATCCGCCGAGAACAAGGATGCTGCGCAAGCGGCAAACCCTGCGGCGGGTGAAGGAAAGGTGGCGCGATGAACCCCGAGATCTTCCTCGGCATGTCGCCGCTGCTCGTCGTCACTTTGGGCGGCGTGTTGCTCATGGTTGCCGAAGCGCTTGGCAAACGACGTTTCGATCAAGTCGACGACCGTACGTCTGGACCGTCTGGTGAACTTTCGATCGGTACGACCATCACGCTGCTCACCGGCGCCGTGTTTGCCGCTGCGATCTGGTTTGTAGGTCCGGACAAACTCGAAGGTGTATCCCTCGTTGCGCCCTGGCTCATCCTCGATCGATTCACTTTGTTCTTCTCGTTCCTGCTCTGCATAGGTGGCGCTCTCGCGGCGCTCCTGGCAGGCGGATACCTTCCCGAACATCGGATCGACCGCGGCGAGTTTTACCCGCTCATCATTTTCTCGACCGTTGGCGCGATGATCCTTGTCGCGGCAGGCGACATGTTGTCGCTGTTCCTCGGTCTCGAGACGATGTCGCTCGGTGTGTACGCGATGGTTGGTTTCCGGCGCGCATCGTTGCGCAGCACGGAAGCCGCCGTGAAATACTTCATGCTCGGATCGTTTGGCGCGGCGCTCTTGCTGTACGGCGGCGCCTTGCTCTACGGCGCGACCGGACACACGGACCTCGTGGGTATTCGTACGGGCCTCGCTGCCCTGGCCAATGGTGGCAAAGCGGCGAACGTCGGTATGACCCTCGCTGCTACAGCACTCATCATTGCTGGCTTGGCCTTCAAAGTGAGTGCCGTTCCGTTCCACATGTGGACGCCCGATGCATACGAAGGCGCGCCAACGCCCGCCACGACCTTCATGGCCGTCGCGGTCAAGAGTGCAGCGTTCGCGATGATGATGCGTGTGCTCATCGGAGCGTTTGGCGCAACCGGACTCGACTCGTGGTCGGCAGGCTGGCCGCCCATCGTCGCACTGCTCGCCGTACTCACGATGACCGTCGCGAACTTCATCGCGGGTCAACAAGAGTCGGTCAAGCGCATGCTCGCGTACTCGAGCATTGCCCACGCGGGCTACGTGCTTGTCGGCGTCGTGTCCACGATGCGTGGCGGCAGCGATGCGCAAGGCAGCATCATGTTCTACCTGCTCACGTACACGGTCTCGACCGTAGGCGCGTTTGGCGCGCTGATCTGGTGCGGAAGCCGTGGCGCGGAAGCCGTGAGCTACGAAGACCTCGCTGGGGTCGGCAAACGCCATCCCGCAGCAGGCGCCGCATTCACCCTCTTCCTCTTGTCGCTCGCCGGTGTTCCTCCAACAGCTGGGTTCTTCGGCAAGCTCTACATCGTCAAGTCGGCGATGGGCGCAGGCCTGTTCCCTCTCGCGATCATCCTCCTGCTGAACAGCGTGTTGTCCGCGTATTACTACCTACGCGTCCTCGTGTTCATGTACATGCGCGAGCCTGCTCCCGGGGCACCCATCGCCACGCCGATGCGGTCGGGTTACGTCACAACTGCCCTCGTCTTCGCCGGTATTCTCGTGCTGATCCTCGGTATCTGGCCCACGACGTCGCTTCAACTTGCCGTCGAAGCCGCCCTAGCATCACGCTAAGTCCCATCATGCGTCACAGCTTGTCCCTCCTCGGTGCTGCGGCACTCGTGCTTACGAGCGCTTGCAACAAGGATGCAGCGCCAACATCCGCCGCACCTAGTGCCTCCATCGCAGTGCCCGCTGCACCGTCCGCGCCTTTCGCCATTGGCATTCCGCTACCCGCAGCGAACATTGCCAAGGTTGTCAATCCAAACAACGCCGAACCTTACAAGGGTCCAACGGCGACGTTACGCGGCACCGTACGTATCAAGGGCGATCCTGCGCCCAATACGAACCTGACGTTTCCCGCCGACAAGTGCGGCGAAGCGGCAGCCACCTACGGCAAACTCTTCCGTGTCGGACTCGAAGGCGCAGCGGCCGATGTGCTCGTCACAGTGCTTGGATACAAAGAGTTTGTCCCGGCACGAGAAGAAGCCAAGAAAATCACCATCCACGGCTGCGCGTTTAATCGACGAACGGTTGCCATGACCTTCGGACAACGCCTCGAAGTGGCGAACATCGACCAGATCGAGAGCTACATGCCGTATCTCGATGGCGCTCCGCGACGCGCCACGATGGTGGCCGTTCCACGCGGAACACCGGTGAAGCTGTTTCCCCTCGAAGGAAACGCGCACTACATGCTGCGCGATGAGATGGCAAAACCGTTTCTTACGAGCGAAGTGTTCGTTCTCAACTTCGCTACGCATGACGTGACCGGGCTCGATGGTCAGTACGAGATCCGAGACATTCCCGTCGGAAAAGTCAACGTGGCAGCATTCCTTCCGGCCATCGACAACGAGACCGAACAATCGTTGGAGCTCAAAGAAGGTACGAACACGCTCGACTTGGAAATCGTCTACCCGAAGAAGAAAGCCGACGTGCAAGACGGCGGTGTCGACGCGGGCAACATCGACGCGGGCAAAGATTCTCCCAAAGAAGCTCCGAAGGAAGCGCCCAAGGACAAAGGCGCCGCGCCCACCAAGAAACCCTAAAATTCCCATGTGGTTCGACCGCGCAGCGGACGAACCATGCAAGGGTCAAGGGACATTGTCCCTTGCCGGGTCGAGGGCGGGGAGCCCTCGCTCTCACTCGTTGGAAGGGGTCCGGGGTGAAACCCCGCCCAATCTTCGCACCAGATGAGCGCGCAACGATTCGTACACGGGGTCGTTTGTCTTGCCAGACTCGAGCGAACCGACGAAAACTCGCGCCGCATCGCGGCTCGTCCGTCGTACGAGCAGTTCGGTAAACACGAGATGGGCTAGCGGCGACAGTGGCGTGATTCGCTCCGTAGCTGGTAGTTCGAGCGCCCTGCCAACGCCGCGATCATCAGCAAGCGCATCGCTGGCCGATGCCAACGCGACACGTGCTGACCCACTTGCCGGATCAGCACCGAGCACATGTTCAGCTTGTTCTTGTGCGAGCTTCATCGCGCCCATGGCGGCTGCACGCACCGCAAGTTCTGCAGGCGGCAAACGGGCATGCCGAGCCGCCTGGCGAGCGTCATCGATGTTCCCTTGACGGATCGCATCATCGACACGCGCCAGTGGTGCGAGCGTCGGCACGGCTGTTGTGAGTTCGTTCGCCATCCGCGGAGCAAGTCGTACGAGGACTTCCGCCGAACGCTTCATCGCCGAAGCGTCTGTTTTGCGTTGCGCCAAGTCGTAGCGTGCGCGCCATCCCGGTATCGACGTCGGATGACGAAGCACGTGACTGTCGAGCAACCATGCGGCTTCTTTGACGTTGCCGCGTCGTTCCAACACATCCGCGTAAAGCACGATCGCTTCGTCTTGGTCAGGATCGAGTTCCACCGCGCGAGCGGCGTATGCGAGTGCCGCATCGAGCTTGGACATCGTCAGCGCACATCGCGCGCGAGCTCGAAACAGCGGCTCGTACGTCGGATCGATCTGTTCGGCAGTGTCGAAAGCTTCTGCCGCATCGGCTTGCGTGACCAATCGCGGCGAGCATTGGGCCGCCCCGAGATGCGTCCATATCTCGACGCTCTTGGGATCGAACTGCGCTGCTTCTTTGAACCAGCGAACGGCGAGCTGCGGATGGCCGTCTCGTTCGGCTTCCAAAGCTCGACCATATGCGGCGTAAGCCTCGTATTCAATGAAGCGACCCGCAACGGGCGTGCCGTCGAAAACGCGAATGACTTTCGGGTCGGTGCACGCACTAGGAACAATCAACAGCACGACCGCAAGGACGACACGTTTCGCGAAAGATCGATCGTTCAAACGAACCTCGCGATGGTCTCGAGAAATCGGTCGTTTTCTGTTTGTGTACCAACGGTCACCCGAAGCCGACGGGCGAGTCGACCGCCGAATCTTGCAAAACTTCGCACCAGGATGCTGTTTGCGGCAAGGCCGTCGAACACCTCCGTGGCGGGGCGTTTCGTTTCTACCCAAAGGAAATTCGTTTGACTTGGTACGACTCCGAACCCGATCTGCTCGAGTTCACGTGTCAAACGTTCGCGTTCGGTGATCACGTGCGCGACGAGTCGATGCACATCGCTCTGCAGTTCGCGCAGGACACATGTAGCGGCTCGTTGCGAGGGCAGAGGAATGTTGTACGGCGAGCGAAGCTTGTGGAGCTCGTGCACGAGATCGGCTGAACCGATGAGCCATCCAACGCGAAGCGCGGCGAAGCCAATCTTGGAAATTGTCCCCAAGGTTGCAACATTCGCGTACTCGCGACGCAGGTGGGCAACGTTGGTGTTCGAAAAGTCTACGTAGGCTTCATCGAGCACGATGAGCGCGTCAGGGGCGGCTTCGATCACCTGGCGCAGTCGATCCTCGGACATGCAGTTGCCCGTGGGATTGTTCGGCGTGGCGATGAAGAGGATGTTTGGCTGTGCGAACTCGATGGCTCGTTTCATCCCGGAAACATCAAGGTTCCACGTGGCATCGAGAGGCACTTCTACGACGTCGATGCCCCGAACCTTGGCACTCAAACGGTACATGACGAACGTCGGGGTTGTCGTGACAATCCGCGCACGTGGTGTCCTGTCGCGAGGTTTGTCGAGGGCACTGAGCAGCATAGCGATGACTTCGTCGGACCCCGCTCCCGCGATGATTTCGCCGACGGCGCAGTTCGAGCGTTGGGCGATGGCTTCACGCAATTCGGTGGCGTTGACGTCGGGGTAACGATGGTACGGCAGTGCGGCAAGCGATTCGGCGACTCGCGTTTGGGCTTCGGCGGAGAGCAAATTCGGTGATTCGTTCGCGTCGAGTCGCACGTCGAAATGTCCCGTATGGGGGACATACGCCTCGATTGTGGCGAGTTCTGGGCGAACGAGATGGGAAAACCAGGGCGCATTCATGTCGACCTACGTGGCGGCGGCGTCACGAGCTTTGAGGGAGTTCTACAGGCGTCGCGAGCGTTGTGGGGCTAGGGAGGACGACGGAAGCGTAATCGTACGCTGAGTAAGTCTGACCGACGCCCCGCAACGCGCAGCAGACTGTTGAACTCCCTCGACGGTGTTCAACCGACGTATACGCCGCGTGCGCCAACGATGACGCCAAGGGGTTCGAGTCGGTGAAACGCGGCGCGAGCGAGGAAAGCGTCCGACGGGCGCGTAGTTCCGAGCCAGAGCGCAATGTCGCCGCCACCCGCGCCGCTCGGACCGAAAATCGCGCCTTCGAAGGAAGCCATCGTGTGCAACTCACTCACGGGGCGAATCACGATCTGGACACCAGCTGCACGACCGAGGTGACCCAAGGCATCAATCTGCGCAGCGATAGCTTTGATGAACGTTGCTGCGTCGCGCGTTGCAGCCGCCTCACGCGCTCCAGCGATCGCCGCGTCCATGTGCGTCCGGTACGTCGTCGGATCCGACTGCTTGAACGCTTCGATCTTCTCGAGCAGCTGTCCCGTCGATGCCGCAATTGGACAAGTAAACACCTCGAGTACGAGGCCATCGGGCAGTTGTGCGGCTGTTACATCCAGCGATCCGTCTTGGCGCCGCACACAATGCACAATCCCACCATGCACGCTCGCGGCGACGTCGACTCCACTTCCAAGAGGCTGCGCTTCGTGATGGGCAGCAAGCGCGACAGACATCACGGCGCGACGTAGTTCGTCTTCATCGCTGATGCGGTTCGAGAACACCGACGCGATCGACGCTACGAGAATCGCCGCGCTGGATCCGAGTCCAATCTTGCGCGTGGTTCCATCGGGCAAACGCGTGCGTAGACCAGCCGCATCGAACCAAGGGACGATGTCGATCGCCCCCGAACGATACGCTGCGAGCACCTCTTCACTCACGATGGCGCTTCGACGACTCGCATCGGCGACGACGTAGCGATCGACGGCTCCAACCAACGCCGGCGCTCCTTCGAGTACCGAATACGCGCCCGAGATGACGATTTTGCCTGGGGCCCACGCGATCACGACTTGCTCCCTTTGATCATTGGTGTCGGTGCATCAGCTATGCGCGCACCCAAACCTGGTGACGCAATAATCGTTCGCTTCACGCCAGGCAACTCGCGCAGCGCGCTGATGACCTGGGGCTCGTCCGTCGAGGTCGTCAGGACCTTGACGTGGGGCCCAGCGTCGACTGTTGCATACGCAAAGACACCGCGTTCGCGCAACCTTCGAACCTCTCGAAGCGTATCGACTGTCGCGCCCGTCCAATAAATAAGCCCCGGACGCGCGGCAATACTCGACGCATGCATCGCCAGCGCACTTTCTTCGGCGGCGACACCCAACGCTTCGAGGTCGCGTTGCAAGATCGCTTCCCGGACGCGCCGACATACCTCGGGAGCCGACTCGACCCATGCCGGATAATACGGACTCGTACGAACGGTGTGTTTCATGCCTTCCGTCGAGCCCACGTCTTTTGGACCTTCTTGCGTCACGGCAACGACGACGCGTAGATCCAGCTGATCGGGTGGAGCAATCGGAATAGCGCACAAATCATCATCACCTGGTTTGCCCGCGGGTAACTCGACGAACCCACCGAACGCCGACCTAGCTGCGGATACTGAAGTTCGTCGCGCCAAATCACTCACGAATTCCGGCGCCGCTTGTAGGCCCGCTGCTTTTGCCGCTGCCAAGGCAAGTGCGGCAAATCCGGAAGCACTCGATGCCAGACCAGCCGCGGTTGGAAAATCGTTGGTGCTTTCGACCCGCGCATAGTCGGTTCGTCTGGATGAACGGCGCACGCGATCAAGAAGCCCGACCACTCGCGCCATGGGACCCGCGGCCGCAGGCAACCCGCCCAGCAAGAACGTGTCGTGCTCGAGTGTTGCGTCGAAAGTGACCGTCGTCGTTGTCGACATTCCCGTAAGCGTCACCGAAAGACTCGGTACCGCAGGTTGATTCATGCCGTCGTCGCGTTTGCCCCAGTACTTGGCGAGCGCAATGTTCGGGTGGGCAATGGCTGTCGCCGTGAAAAGCGTCAAGGCGCCGCTCCTTCGATCGCGGTCGTGGAAAGGGACGGTTTGTCCGCGTGAATGCGCGTGACAAACCCACCGTAACGTTGATTGGCTTTGCGCCAGGCTTTGATGATCTGTTGCGCGGATTCGCCCTCGCGGTCGAGGTCCGCTTCGCCGTTTGTCGTGAACGATGGAGGCACAAGCGCAATCACTGAACCACCACCACCACCACCCGTGAGTTTTGCTCCAAGTGCCCCATGCTCACGCGCAAGAGCACACAGTTCCTCGATTTCGCTTGTCGAAACCATCAAGCCCGACAGCACGTGCTGATTCATGTTCATCAACTGGCCGATAGCCACGTGGTCTCCCGCCTGAATGGCAGTCGTTGCCGCGTCCACGATCGAATGGATCGCCGCGATCGACTTGTTGACGATGTCGGGGTCCTTCGCCAAACGTGCCGCGATAAGCTCCACCATCGCCCGCGTCGAAGAAGGTGCACCGGACCAACCCACGCACAACACGATGTCTTTAGACGGATGCAGCGAAGTCGCTCCATCAGCACGCGAGTAGCGAAAGATCCCTCCACGAGACGCGGCCATCGCATCGATGCCCGATGGATTGCCATGAAAAATTCGCTCCCACGCTGCAGATCGCTCGAGTGTTACGGCGTCCGTGTCGCGACTGTTTGTTTCGGCAAACCCCTGCACAGCACGCGAAATCGCGACGCCAAGCGCCGCGGAACTGCCGAGACCACCACCAGCCGGCAAGTCGCTCCAAGCCTCGACCTCCACCGGCGAAAGGGCAGGGGCTACTTTCAACAACGCATGTAACGCGCGGCCAAGATCATCAGACGCTGATACGTGCGCCAGGATCTCTCGATGCGACATGCGCAGCGTGCTCGAAGCCCGCTTCGAGCGTATCGCCGCTGCTCGAACAGCTCGGTCGATACCAGCAGCGATCGCGGGTGCTCCATGAACGACTGCGTGTTCGCCGAACAGGATCACCTTGCCGGAGGCTTCGCCGGTCGATCGTTCAATCTCTGTCACTTCGCTACCTTGATGGCGTCGACGATACCAGCGAGCACCAGACACACGGGAGCACCGAGCCCGGATTCGTCGAGCAATTCTATCGCCGATGCACAAAGCGCCGCTTGTCGCTCCTCGACCGCACGTCGAGCTCCCGACGAGATCAACGCCGCCGTCGCTCCCGATACCGCACGCCCGTCCGCATCACTGCGACCCCACGCGTTTGCGATCGCTCGACGCTCTTCCTCATTCGCAAGTCGTTCCGCTTCCGCGATGAGCGCCGTACGTTTGCCGACGATGATGTCGTTGCCCACGGGTTTGCCCGTCTCTGCAGAATCACCAAACGTCCCGAGCAAGTCATCACGAAGTTGAAACGCCACGCCAAGCGGCGCAGCGAACCGCGTGAGCAGCGCTCGCAACTCGGACGAACCTCCAGCCATCGTCGCTCCAAGCACGAGCGGTCCACGAATCGTGTAGCTGCCCGTCTTTAGATCATGCATCGCCTCGACGTCTTCAGATGCACCAAGAATGTCGATCTGTTGTCCCAACACGACGTCTTCATGAACACGCAAGAACGTCGACAGGACTTCGATGCGCGTGGCGGGTGAAAGTCGTTGGATCCCCAACAATGTTTCGATGGACAAACTCCACGTCAAGTCGCTCGCAAGAATCGCCGACGAAGCTCCACGTTGTTGTCCGCCGAGTTTTTCTATGAGCGCTGCATGAACACTGGGTCCACCGCGTCGCGTCAGGTCGCCATCCATCCAATCGTCTTGGATCAGCAAGTAGGTTTGAAGCAGTTCGAACGCGACGCCGCCATCGATGGCCGCATCGAGATCGTCATCTCCACCCGCTGCGATCCATCCCGCGGCGATGAGTCCCGCGCGAAGACGCTTGCCGCCGCGTAACGCTAAATCACGCGCTGCGTCGACCATCGCCGCCACCTGTGGTCCATACGTGCGAGCACGTTTCGTTACGCTGTCGTACCGCTCGCCAATGCGCCGATCGACCTCGGGACGCAGGCGACCCAACAGCTCGAGAAACGCATTTTCATGTGTCGAATTCGATCGGCTCATAAGCGCGTGCGAACGTAGGAGTCGTCGCACAGTCGGTCAATGCAGCGGCACCCGATCTCCACGTTCACTCCACATCCGCTCCTCAAAATAACTCCGCAGCGATTCCATCCGCGAGCACCCACGCATCGCGTGGAATACGGAGACGACTTCCTTGCACATCGAGTTTGCCCCGAGCCTCGAGACGTTTTGCTGCGTTGCGACGTGCGTCCGTCCAAACCTGCTCACCAAGATCCGTTGCCGCGTCGGCTAGATCGAATCCGCTTCGTAGCCGCAAACCAAGCATGATGCGCTCGCGTAAGCGTGTGTCTGGTGAAAGCGCCTCTTCACTCTCGATGTCTGCATCGCCAGCAAGTGCTGCACGGATGTACCGGGCAGGATCGATCAGGTTGCGATATCGAAGCGCCCACGATGCTGGTTGTCCGGACGAGGATCCGCTCACCGTTCCAAACGCAGCACAACCCAGTCCGAGGTAGTCGTGTCCTCGCCAATAACCAAGGTTGTGTCGCGCTTCGTCACCAGGGCGTGCGTAGTTCGAGATTTCGTAGTGTTCGAGCCCTGCTGCGCCAAGCGCTTCCTCGATCGCGAAAAACGTATCGGCCACGATGTCTTCGTTCGCTATGGGAAGTTTGCCGCGACGTGACAACTCACCAAAACGAGTGCCTGGTTCGATCGTCAAACTGTACGCCGACACGTGCGTCACACCGGTTTCAGCAACGCGTCGTGCTTCGGCAGCCGCATCGCTGGGCGCCTGTTCACGCACAGGGCCTCCCGCGAGATAACGCGCGCCTTGACCTGCCTCTGGCGACGACAGGGGCAACGCAACGCCGTAAATCAGATCGGCACTCACGCGCGGAACACCAGCGCGCACCGCTGCTTCGACTGCCGCAAGACCACCTGCGGGATCGTGAAGTCGACCCAGAAATTCGAGTCGTTCGCGATCCGTTCCTTGGACGCCCACGCTGAGTCGATTGATGCCCACATCCACAAGTGCGCGGGCCTTGTCTTCATCGAGTGACGTTGGGTTACATTCGGCCGTCACTTCGAGGTCGCTTGTTACATTCGTTGCTGCACGAACGATTGCCGCCAAAACGCGTCCCATCGCCGAAGGCGCCCAAAGTGAAGGTGTGCCCCCACCAAAAAACACCGTCTTGAGTGTGCGGTTCGTCAGAGCTTCTGCGCGTCGCTCGAGTTCCGCGATCACGGCATCGGCGTATCGCTCGTGTTCGATCAACTGAGGGTCTTCAGCGAACGACACGAAGTCGCAATACGGGCACTTTTTTAGGCACCACGGAAAATGTACGTAAACTCCGATGGGCATCATGGCGTCGGCAATGTATAGTGCATCACAGGGATTGGAGCGCGGGGTGCAGGAACAGGCAACCGTAATGGTCACACAATTGCCGCGCGAATTGCGGAATGTTAGCGTCAAGAATGTGGGCGATGCTGGAGCGTCGACCGAAAATCGTATGTTGACGTCGCAAGAGCTAATCCGCCGGGTCTTGGAATACCATCCGGGGGCGGATGTCGAGCTCATCGCTCGCGCGTACCAGTTTGCCTCCGAAGCGCACGAGGGACAAACCCGAAAAAGCGGCGATCCCTATTTTTCGCATCCGATCTCCGTCGCTGAAGTCATCATCGAGTTACGTCTCGATGCGGCCAGCGTCATCGCGGGTCTCTTGCACGACGTCGTCGAAGACACGCTCTCGACGCATGAAGACATCGAGCGCATTTTTGGTCAGGAAGTCGCGTTTCTCGTCGATGGCGTGACGAAGCTGTCGAAGATCAACTTCGCGTCCAAAGAGGACCGTCAGGCGGAAAATTTCCGCAAGATGTTGATCGCGATGGCGCGCGACATTCGCGTGTTGCTCGTGAAGCTCTGCGATCGTTTGGACAACATGCGAACGCTCGATCACATGAAGCCCGAAGCGCAAGATCGCATCGCGCGCGAGACGATGGATATCTACGCGCCGCTTGCGAATCGTCTCGGTATCGCGCGTTTCAAGAGCGAACTCGAAGACTTGGCGTTTAAATATCTAGAGCCGCAAGCCCATTTGGACCTGACGCAAAAAGTGCTCGGGTCGAAAAAAGAGCGAGACAAGTACACGACTGATGTTTCGAAAATCCTGATGGCCAAGCTGGCCGAACAAGGATTCGCCGCGGAAGTCACGGGTCGCGCCAAGCACTACTATTCAATTTGGCGCAAAATGCAGGTGCAACAGTGTGACTTCGATCAGGTCTACGACGTCATCGCGTTTCGCGTTCTCGTCGAGTCCGTTGCGGATTGTTACGCCACGCTTGGTGTCATTCACTCGCAATGGACACCTGTTCCGGGTCGGTTCAAGGACTACGTCGCGCTGCCCAAGCCAAACATGTACCAGTCGCTGCATACGACGGTGATTGGGCCGGGTCGCGAGCGCATCGAAGTGCAGATACGGACGCACGAAATGCATCGCGTATGTGAACAAGGCATCGCGGCGCATTGGCGTTACAAAGAGAGAAACTCGGGCGGAATCGACCCGAAAGACGCCGCGCGTTTCGGCTGGTTGCGCCAGCTCATGGAGTTCCAAAAGGACATGAAAGATCCTGCGGAATTCCTCGAAAGCGTGAAGGTCGATCTCTTTCAGGACGAGGTCTATGTCTTCACGCCCAAGGGCGATGTGCGTGTGTTTCCGCGAGGCTCCACGCCAATCGACTTCGCGTATGCCATCCACTCGGAAGTTGGTGATCACTGCTCGGGCTCGCGAGTCAACGGCGCGATTGTTCCGCTACGATACAAGCTTCGTAATGGCGACGTCGTCGAGGTGATGACAAACCCGAACCAGAATCCCAACAAGGACTGGCTCGACTTCGTCACGACGAGCCGCGCCAAGAGCCGCATTCGAAGTTACTTACGCGCCGATCAGCGTGAAAAATCGTTGAAACTAGGCCGCGAACTACTCGAAAAAGAAATGCATCACAGCGGCATCAGCATGGCTCGTTTGACCAAAAACGAAACCGAGCTGCGCAAGTTGAACGATCACTTCAACGTGCAGTCGTTCGACGAACTGCTCATCAGTATCGGGTACGGCAAGTACCCCGCGCGTGACATCATCGAGTTCCTCGCTCCTCCGCAGGCCGGCGCAAAAGAGACCAATCCGCCCGCTTCTCTCAAGGAAAGTCGCATCGAATCGCTCGTCCGCAAAGTAACCGGACGCGACAGTCACGGCATCAAGCTCAACGGCATCGACGACGTTCTCGTTCGTTACACCAAGTGCTGCAATCCGCTGCCGGGTGACGAGATCATCGGGTTCATCTCGCGAGGTCGAGGAATCACGGTGCATCGACGCAATTGCCCAAAGGCGCTCGACACCGATCCTGAGCGACGCGTCGAGATTTCTTGGGATGCGCGGGCGAAGATCAATCGTCCCGTGCAGCTTCGCATCATGACCGCCAATCGCCCCGGTATTCTCGCGACGGTCGGACAAACCTTTCACGAGCAAGGCATCAACATCAGTGAAGCCACGTGTCGTGCTGGCGACGATGGTCGCGCCACGAATACGTTCAGCTTTCTTTGTTCGGACCTCGCTCAGTTGAAGGGCGTCATTCGCCAGCTCCAGCGTATTCCTGGCGTCATCGCGGTCGAACGGACGTGAGTGCACGGCGAAGCGGTTTGCCCTGGTCACCACCCACTTCGTGACGCGCGGCGATGTCTCTGATTCGTCGGACAAACTCGTTGATATCGCGTTGTCCTAGGTCGCTCGAACGCGTCGCTCGATCGCAATAATACGTGCGGCAGCCGAAAGGCCGCGCGTCGTAGACGGAGCACCGACCGTGCGCATCGAGCAACGGACACGGTTCTTCAAGGTCCACCATCGTAAGTCGACGTTTGTCCTTCCGATCGCTAGACGCTCCACCTTCGAGCGGCGCAGGCGCGCGACCAAGGCTGCGCGCTCCGCCCCTACGCGCCACAGCCCTTTCGACGAGCGTTATTTCGATCGAGGTCACGTACGGTTCGCGTCCCGTAATTCCAAACCGACAACATTCGGTCGATGCGGGACACGTATCGCTGCTGAGTCGGGCGTCGACGTCCCGGTACACTTTGTCGAGTTCTTGCAACAGCGCGGTCTGTGCTTGTTGATCACTTTGTCGAGGGTGTGTTCGAGGCGCACGGTCGGTAGGCTTGGATCGAGACATTGTGGGCGTGCTGAGAATATGTCGAACGACCACCTTCACGGTCAAACGTTGCGACGATCCTGCACGTTGGCGCGCGTTATGCTGAGGCGTCACCCATGCCGACTTCGGAGTCGAACAGTCATCCGCGGTTGCGATCGGTCGAGACCATCTACGTTCCTCACGAAACGTTTGGTCGCGCGCTCTTGTTGCGGGACGGGGAAGGGATTGCTCCTGCAGCGATCGCGATACGTGACGATCTCGCGCCCGTCGTCATGAACATGGACGGCACGCGGTCCATCGATGCCTTGGCGCAGCATGCCAGTTTGGTTGCAGGTCAAACGATTGCCCCGGCACTCGTCCAGCAGCTCGTCCGCGAACTGGACGCGGCATATTTTTTGGATTCGTCGCGGTACTTGCAGAAGCGACGCGAGGTCGTGGATGCGTTCAAATCACGCAGCGATCGGCCTGCCGATCACGCGGGCAGTGCCTACCACGCGGACCCGAAAGAACTGCGTCGATTCATCGAGAACGACTGCTTGGCAAAGGCGGCACTCGTGACTCGTCGCTCGAAGATGGTTGGTCTATGCGCACCGCACATGGACTTGTGGCGCGCTTCTGTTGGGTACGGTCACGCGTATGCAGCACTCGCCGAATCTTTGCCTAAAGAAGTGGAGACGATCTTCGTTCTGGGGACGTCGCACATGCCGATGCGGCAACCGTTTGCCATCTGCGACAAACCTTTTGCCACGCCATTTGGCGCCATGTCGCCCGACCGCGAAGCCATAACGTGGCTCGCTGCACGGAGTCGCTTTGACGTCAAAGAAGACGAATATCTACACAGGCATGAACACTCGCTCGAGTTTCAGATCGTGTTCTTGCGCCATCTCATTCAGCTGCGTTCGGTGCGGATCGTGCCTATTCTGTGCGGCCTTCGACGCGTTGTTTCTGCAGGTATGGACCCGTCGCAGGACGCGGCGACCGAATCATTTCTCGTGGCGCTTCATGAACTCGTCGCCCGTCTCGGTGAGCGTGCGTTTGTCGTGATGGGTGCCGATCTCGCGCATGTTGGGCCGCGTTTTGGCGATGCTCGACCGCTTGGCGCTCCGGAGCGTGAACTATTGGCGAAGCGTGATCACGAATCGATGGCGCGGATGATCGCGCACGATGCGAGCAGCTTTTACCGTCATGTTCGCGAAGATTTGGATACGCGGCGGGTGTGCGGACTAGGGCCGATTTACACGGGACTGCGTGTGCTGCCTGAAACGGCGAAAGGCGAGGTGCTCCACTACGCGCAGTGCGTCGATCCTCGAGAAGGCTCGATCGTGAGTCACACTTCGATGGGGTTTTACCGATGAAACGGTAAGCAGGGTAGGCGAGACAAACCGGTCAGCTACGCGAGAATTTTCGACGCGCGATATCGAGTCCGAGACGTTCCGCTTCGCGATAGATCGCTTGACGTGACATTCCAAGGGATCGCGCAGCCGATGCGACCGATCCGTTGGCTCGCGCGAGCGCATCTTCGAGTCGTGCACGCGCAAGCGCAGGATCCGCCGCGTGAGGAAGCGACGGCTTGCCGCGATTCGCTCGGGCTAGCGTCGAGACGACGTTGGACAGCTCGATCGGTGAAGCTGCATCGGCTGCCTCTGCGGCTCCGACCAACGTGGCTTCGAGTTGCGGTACGCCACCTGGCCAGCCCGCGCGTACGAGAGCATCGAGCAAGTCTGGGGTGATGCGTTCGAGCGCGATGCCGCGGCGCTCCGCGATGTCTTGCACGATCGACGGAATGTCTTCGCGTCGATGCTCGAGCGGCGTGATCGCAATGCGTTTGCCCGAGAACATCGAGCCAAACCATGGAGCGATCTTGCCGTCGGCGACTGCGCGATCGAGTGGTTGACTCACAGTCGCGATGACGACAACGCCGTTCGTTCGTCCGACGGCATGCGCGATCTCGAGTTGTTGCGGACGTGCAAGTCGATCGGCATCCAGCACAACCCACGTTGCCGGACGAACACCGGCCGGTACGGAGGGTTTTCCTTCGGCCGATCCATCCACCGTGACGATGTCCCCAGCCGCTTCGCGCAACGCTGCTGCGAGGTGTGCGACGCTGCGTTTGCCCGTGCCCGTTCCACCTTCGATACACACGGACGAACCGTTCTTGACCAGTTCGAAAATAGGATCGATCCAATCCTTGCGCTGACGTGGTCCATGAACGAGGGAGCCCGTTCGTAGGCTAGGACCAGCGTAGGTGCTGAGATCACGCTCGACGAAAATGCCGATGGTTTCACCAAGACGAACCACATCACCGTGGTTGAGTCCGATACGTCGAGCGCGTACGCCATTCACATACGTGGCGTCTGCAGCGCCGAGGTCTTCGACGTAACACCCGTCGGCACGAACACTCACGCGCACGTGCTCGGCAGCGATGCCTTTGCCATCGATCGGGGCATCCTTGGACGCTGTTCCGACGATTGCCCCATCCGTCAACATGACGGGTTTCAATTCCCCATCGAAGCCAACAAGAACAAGTCCCCAGCCACTTCCGTCACGTCGCCCTTTGGCGAAAATCCCTGAGCGTATCTCTTTCTGCGTTTGAGTGAAGTGCGATGCCTCAACGTTCGCGTCGGCGTTATGGACACGCAAAGCCTGCTCGTTCATGTTTTCCCCCCATCCAATCCGTTTGTAAGTCGCGGGCGTGAATCCCGCTTTGTTGCGCTACATCCCCCAGACGCCCCAAAGAAAAACTTCAGTCAGGCCGTCCGATGCAGCGGTCCACACAAGATACTCCTGGAAATCAAAGAGGCAACCGCCTTGGGCGCAGGACTTGACAGTTTCTTAAACCGCTAGTAGGAATGGGCCGCGTCGTTTGAAGCAGTGCTTCGAACCGCGCCGAGGTCTTCGTAGGGATTGTCCTGATGCACTCAGGAAAAACCTTAGGAAAATCTTCGCGGGAGTAACTCAGTGGTAGAGTGCAACCTTGCCAAGGTTGACGTCGCGAGTTCAAATCTCGTCTCCCGCTCCAAACAGAAACGAAAACTACCTGGTGCATAACGCCGGGTAGTTTTCATTTGACGTCCAAGATTTCGCAAATCTGCGTGACGACGGCTTCTCAGCCTGTTGAACACACTCTCACAATCGACCGCGGCGTTTACTCGCCTTGTGGTACGCATCCGAAGCGATGTCCGCGCCTCTGCACGAGCGACTCAAGCAGCTCGCCACAACCCTCGAACGCCAATTTCTCGGCAAGGACGAGATCATCCGTTTGCTGATGATCTCCGTCGTGGCCGGCGAACACTGTGTTCTGTTGGGTCCACCCGGTACCGCGAAAAGTGCGCTTATCCGTTCACTCGCGGAACTCATGCAAGCGCAGTACTTCGAGTACTTGCTGACGCGTTTTACGGAGCCGAACGAAATATTCGGACCCGTCGACATCGTTGCGTTTCGCGAAGGCACCTATCGGCGCAACACCCAAGGCATGTTGCCCGAAGCCGAAGTCGTTTTTCTCGACGAAGTTTTCAAGGCGAACAGCGCCATCCTGAACTCGCTGCTCACGCTCCTCAACGAACGTAAGTTCACGAGCGGCGGCAAAGTCATGCGTTGCCCGCTCATCAGCGTGTTTGCCGCATCGAACGAAGTGCCAGGCGACGAAACGCTCAACGCGATCTTCGACCGCTTTCTCCTTCGAGTTCATTCGGACAATCTCGACGCGTATCACTTCAGCGAACTGCTCCAACGTGGCATCCAGCACGAGATCCGACAGATGTCGGGCGACGCGTTGCGACCCGTCGTTTCCGCTCGTGAACTCGCCGATCTTGGCAAGAGCTTCGGCGGGCGAATGAACTTTTCGGACAATTTTTTGTCCGCATACAAAGGCATCGTTTTTCAAATCCGTGCCGAAGGCGTTTCGTTGTCCGATCGTCGTGTCGTCAAGATGTTGAAGCTCTTCGCGGCAAGCGCGTACCTCGATGGACGATCGACGACCGACCCGAGCGACTTCTTTGTGCTCAAACATATTTGGAACAACCAAGACCAAGCCGCGATCTTGGAAGGCATCGTGCAACCCGTTCTCGAAGCGTTTTTCCGCGAACATCCCGACCGCCGTCGAGTTGGCGCACTTGGCGTGGGCGTCGAAGCTTTGGCCGCAGAGATCGATCGCATTCGCCAACTGCTCACGGGCGGTGGTGCCCTCGGCGACGTGCAACTCTTCAGTCAGTTGAAAGCGTTGGGGGAAATCAAAACTGCGCTCGCGTCAGTCACGGATCCACGCGCACGAGAACTCGAGAAGCGCGTTGCGCAACTTCTCGAGGCTTCGTTTCGGACGGGTCGTTTTTCGCAGCTCTAGAAAACGTTCGTCTCAGCGCGACGGATCAGCGCGACGGACGTTCTTTGCGACTTCGCACGTTGACCGGACTGTTTGTCGAGGCACGTTGCGGCTTCGGTTCGTCGTTCCGAACTCGTGGTGGGCGCTTGTTGTCGTGGCGACTTGAATTCGCCCCAGCTGCTTGGCGTTTCGATCGTTGGTCGTCGCTTCGTGTTCGCGGCGATGTGGAGAGGCGGCCTCGCTGTTCCAATCGAGCGATGTCCGCTTGACCTGCCGCGCCGCGCACTCGTTTTGGAACGCCGAACTGCTTGCGGATCTCCATCAGCTCGTCTTGCGTGAGCAAGCGCCACTTGCCTGGCGATAGACCTTCCGACGTCACACCCGCGAAACTCATACGGGCCAAACGCATCACGGGAAAACGAGTCGCGTCGCCCATGCGTCGGATCTGTTGATTTCGCCCTTCGCGCAGCGTCACTTCCAACCACGTTTTGTCGCCTTCATGCCGCAAAATGCGCACTTCAGCCGGAAGCGTTTTCCCATCTTCCAGTTCGACTCCTTGCCGCCACGCGAGCATGGCCTGGTCGTCCATGATGCCGTGCACTTTCACGATGTACGTCTTCGGTACGCCGCCGCGTGGATGAAGCATCCCGTTGGAAAAGTCGCCGTCGTTCGTCATCAACAAGACGCCGCTCGTTGCGAAATCGAGGCGTCCAATCGGGTACACCCGCGCTCCGGTATTTTTTACGTACTCGGCTACCGTTGGTCGGCCTTCCGGATCGCTCATCGTAGACACGACGTTCTTCGGTTTGTGCAGCACGAGGTACACGTACGGCTCTGCGACGAGGCGTGTTCCGTCCACCTCGATACGGTCGTTGCGCGGGTCCGCTTTCGACCCGAGCTCCGTGATGACGCGCCCGTTCACGCGCACTCGTCCCGCCGTAATCAGCTCTTCTGCTGCGCGTCGTGACGTTAGCCCTGACCGGGCAATGATCTTCTGCAGCCGCTCTTCCATCGTCGACCGAACTCCTTCCGCTGCTTCATCCGCCCGCTCGTGGTAAGCACGCAATATGCGCCGGGTCGACAAGCCGTGGGGTCACGAACTCATCTGGGCCCAAACTCCCCGTTACGTGGGCAAACTGCTGCACATTCAGGCCGGACATCGATTGTCTCGTCAGTACCACCGCGTCAAGGAAGAGACACTCCTGATTCAGTCAGGAGAAATGGAACTCGAAGTCGGGCCGAGTGACGCGATCGAGAAACGCCGCATGGTCAAGGGCGATGTGTTCCACGTTGTGCCAGGGACCATCCATCGCATGATTGCGGTGACCGACGTCGACGTCATCGAAGTATCGACGCCCGAACTCGACGATGTCGTGCGTCTCGAAGATGTATACGGCCGCGAAGGAACGTGAGGGCATTCTTCAGGCTGCTGCGCGTTGCGATGCTTCGGTCGGACTTGCTCAGCGTGCAATGCACGCTTCCGCCGTCCTCCCTAGCTTCGCAACGCTCGCGACGCCTGTAGAACACCCTCACCGAACGCCTCCTTAGGGAGCGGGCGTTGCAGCTTTGGGCGGCGTTGCTGTCTTGCCGTCTTTGCCGTCTTTGTCGCTTTTGCCCGGGTTGTCGCTCGATTCTTTCGGTGCGTCCTTGGGCAATTTCCCGGTCGCGCCGCGGCCTTTGGCGCCACCCTTCTTGGGTTTGTCCCCGTCTTCCTCTTCGTCTTTTTTCTTCTGCGCGTCTTTCTTCGCGGCCTCGGCCTTCTCCGCTTCTTCTTTCTTGCGCTCTTCTTCGTCGAGCTTACGACGCACATCGGTGTCGTGATCCCAACGGTCGACGCGTTCGTCTCCGTCGACATCGACACCCATGCGTTCGAGACGACCGTCGCGATAGATCTCCCATACATCGGGCCGTCCATCGTGATTGCTGTCGCGCCGAATGCGCATCAATCGGCCGTCGGAATACGTCTTCTGTTCATCGGGACGGCCATCGTAATCACTGTCGATGATCACTTCGGCCAGCAGGGTGCGCGCGAACGTGATCCACGTATCGATGCGCCCATCGAAGTTCGTGTCGCTCTCTTCGTGAACGCTTTCGCCTTTTTCGTTGTAGCGACGCACGACGTCTTTGATGCCGTCGAAATTCGTGTCCATTTCGCGGCAATTCAGCACGCGTTTGGCAGTCTCCCCCGTCCCGTATTTTTGGTAAACCCGCCGCACGTTCGCACTCGCCGAACCCGGTCCCTTGACCTCCTTCACTTCCCGATCCGTGCGACCTTTCCAGTCGCACATCGCGTGATCGTCGACGACGTTCGTTGGGCCCTTCAGTCGTTTCCTGAGCAGCGCTTCACGCGACATGTCCGCTTCGGTTCCAGATTTGGAACTCGTGCATGCGCAAAACACGAGAGATATGGGGAGAATCCAACTGAGCCTACGCATGTTCATGGTGGACTCGCTTGGCTCGAGGCTGGGGCAGGGACGGCCGACGCAGAAGGTGTCGGTGGAGGTTTGGGACGAGCCGCACTGCTCGAAGTGGCTGGTTTGGCGCTCAGGATCGTTGGTGCGACAAACCCTCGTTGTCGGGCTTCAGCGCAGACATCTAGGATCCCAGCTGGATCAGGTTGCCCGTCGTAGTTGCGATCGAATGAGACAGCGGCGCACCGTGCGTCCGTAGGATTGTTGAACGCCCACCATTGGTCG
>JANORL010000629.1:0-8516 GCA_031415295.1 Polyangiaceae bacterium
GTTTGTCAAGACACGGCGCGTTGCACGAAACATGAATTCCTCCGGCGGCGAACGGGATAGCATGTTCGCCTCGATAACCTTAATTGAAGGCGGCAGTTTGCGATACTTCGCACGCCTGAAGGAATGGAATCAAGACGCTGCGAACCAAACGCGCAGTAGTACACGCCTCGCATCCACTCTTCAACACCTACCTACGACGAGCTCGTCAGGTTCTGAAAAAGAAAGTTGGAAAAATGTAGGATGGGTGTTGCCACCGCTTCAGTGCACGATGACGCGGAACGTTGCCCACTCCGTTTGTCGAGGATCCTGCGAAGCTTCGAGAACCGCCGCCTGCAACAGGGCCGGAGTGTCCAGGCGTGACCCAGGGCGAAGCCCTTTGTACAAAAGGGTCATTAGTGATTCGGCCTGAGCCGAGTTCACCCTATCCATGGCAGCCACCACTTCCTCGGCGCCCGCAACCGTGAAGGCCTGCGCGAGGGTCAAAATGGATTTGTCGCTGGGCAGCCCTTGTTTGTCGCCATCGCATGCCGACAACACGACCACCGGCGGAACCTGCGGCAACGTGACGATATCGCCAAGCGTCAGCCGACCGCCTTTCGCCAAAGGTATTTCGCTTCTCCAGCCGTCGACACCCGCAACCGTCGCATGTCCGGCCACGTGCAACAATGCCGTATTCGGTTTCGCCAAAGCCGCGGCGACAGCTGCGTGCGTCGCGTCCTCCCCGACCAACTTCGTTACGCTCCAGCCGAGGCGGCGCACATGCAGCTCCACCGTCGTGGCCTCGGCAGCGGCATCGGGCAAATCATTGCGCGAATTTGCCACGATGACCGCGTGCAGAGAATTCTCCTCCGCGAGCCTTTTGTGATTCGCCGCTGGCAAATCAAGGCCGTATGTCACCGGAGCTTGATGAATGAGGGTACGTCCATTCCACGGCAATGCGTGGAACCGAATCTGATCCAGGGATCCGTACGCCGCAAATCGAATGCGCACAGCGGCATCGATGCTTTTTCGGAAGGGATCCAGCAGTGTTTGCGCCAAATCGTTCGGGGCCATCGTCGCGTGCGCGTCTTTGATGGGCATCACCGTGATGTCTTGTTTTGTTACGGCAAACCCCACCCATCCCCCCACCGTCGGGTGATAAACCAGCAGCAGTTCTCCTTCCGTCAACGAAGACAGTGTCGGTTGTGCTGCCAGCGGCTGCCCGGAGTTTGGCGCAGGCGAAGCAATGATGCCCAATACGTCGTTCAATTGGGCGTCGAGGGCTTGCTTTTCCTTCTCGTACTTCTTGGCCGCCTCCTCGAGCTCATCGGCCGTCGACGAGTCCAGCGCATCGGCAAATCCTTTATCGAGCGATTTTCGTTTGTCACGATAATCTGCAATCGATCGTTCCCATGCCATACGTTTGTCTTGGTCGAGGTGCTTGATTCGATCGAGCCATTGCATAGCCGATAGTACGCGCGCGCGATTGCGTCGGGCTACGTCGACCGCCATGCGCAGTTGCTCGGCGCGAGCACCGGCGTTGCCCTCGGCTCGTCGTAGAAGAAACGACATTCGATGTCGGGCAACTTCATTGTACCGGGCAAGGAAACTCAATCGTCCGTCCCCCATCGGAATGAGCAAGCTTTTGTCTGCTAGCAAGGCGTCGGCTTGGGCATACGCGGCATCGGCATCGACAAGTTTTCCGAGTTTTTCGAGGACACGTGCTTGTCCTAGGGTTGCTTCCACCTTGTGGTCCGTCGAGCCTTCACGCCGCGCGTTTGCAGCAAGCTTATCGAAATGGCCCAAGGCTGCGGCAGGATTGTTCGTGTGCAAGGCGAGATGAGCTTCTGCGAGAAGCCAATCGCTTTCCACGCGTGCCGACGGTTGCGGCGTGGCTTTTCGCGCTTCATCGAGGTATCGACGGGCGTCTTGAGGTTTTCCCTCGTCGAGCGCCATCAGCGCCATGTTTGCAAGCACATTCGCAATGGCTGTAGGCTGTTTGCAATCCTTTCGAAGCATCGCCAATGCTTGCTCAGATACGGCGCGTGGATTTTCGTACGCGTCCCCGGCATTTCCCGTGGCTCCTGCACGGTGCTCCGCGAGCAGCTCCCAGCCTAGATCCGTGAGCATGGCGGCTTTTTGGCAGGGGTCGGCATCTTGTGGCAATGCATTCTCGGCATTGCGCAACATCGCGCGCGCTTCTCCAAAGCGACCAAGGGTGGTGAATACGTCGGCCAAGGACATTGCAATGGCAATTTCGAGATCTTTACGGCCCACACGCGTCGCGTCGTCATGAGCTACTCGGAGGAGTTCCAGTGCGCCGACCAAGTTGCCTGTCTCCAGTGCGAGAAGTCCTCGGAAATGCGAAATCATTGCCCGTCCTTCCGGACTCTGATTCATCAATGGACCCATGTCCTCGAATACGTGCCGTGCCTCCGTAAAACGATCCTGTCGGTTGGCACTGTTCATGAGCAATGTGAAAATCAGCGCGAGACGATCATCAATTTCATCCGAAATCCGACCCTGATCGCGATCCAAAGGTATCGCTTGATTGAACAATTGAATGGCTTCATCCGCTTTCCCCTGCGCGCGGAGAATTCGGGCCCGCGTGCGCTTCACTTGCGCCTGCACCAAAGATTGCGAATCATTCGCTAACAAATCGAGTTTCTGGAGAGCCTGGTCGTATTCGTTCTGTATCCTCAAGGCTTCGGCTTCTGCGAGTTCTGGGACGTCCATTTCTTCATCGAGCTGAAGTTGAAATGATCCAACGACGTCGTTGCCGATCGTTTCTTGTACGGATAGATTGCGCGCGCCTTGTGACAATTCGAGCCGAAGCAAGATGCCATCTTGAATGGGCGTTCCTTGCTTTCTAATCGCTTGTCCATCGATTGCTAGGCGAATGTTGCCACCACGATTCCCCTTGACCCACACATTGATTTTTCGGCTCTTGGGAATCGTGCAAATGGGTCCCTTACGGACACGACGACATCCATTCGTTTCGACGATCAAGGGCGATACGACCTGGTTCGTGGGGATGATGCTCATGCGTTCGAGCTGAACGTCTTGCGTGAGCGGCCAATACCCAGGATGCGTTTGTTCGGGCGAACGGCACTTTTGGGCAATCTCGGCGGTTTGGCTGGGCAATGCCTGTGGACGCCCAACGAGAATACATATTTGCCACCGGCCCGACGGAACTCCAGGGAAAATATCGCTGGTTTTTCCCGCAATGCGACCGAGCCCATTGGATTGAAATGACACACCAGGATTCCAACCTCGAACGGTCTCGCCTTGCAACAGAACGCTGCGCGCTTCGATGGGGCCCTCGATCGCGTTTTTGGGCCTGAATACCAAATTGAAATATGATTCGGGTCCAAAACGCCGCACGGCCGAATCCGACGGTGTCAATGCGCGATTCTCTGCATCGCCGCGTAATGGATCGAGCACGAATTCGGGAATTGGCGCCATAGCGACTCGAGCTGGCTCCGACCGCATTCGATAGGCCAATGCCACACTCGCCGCTACAGCAAATCCTATGGTTGCAATCGCAATCGTGCGGCGAAAGGGGAGAATCCGACCGACGGCCTGAGGCGACCTCGTGCTCACCATTTGCGGCGGTGGGGGTGCATCCGGTCGATTCCGTAGGGACGCATAAAGCGCGTCACGCTCGTCTTTGGTGGATGGCTTGCATGCCTCGAACAATGAATGAACCCCAAAACGTTCGGCGAGCGCACGAAATTCTTGCTCCTCGGACGCGGTCAACTCGCCGCGCGACAGCTTCTCCCAGCGTGGATCCGAGGCAAATTCGTCCTGTGCAGCATCTGTCAGCGCCCCGAGGATGTCGTTGTCACGTTTCACGGTATCACTCACCCTACTTTGTTGTTTCCAGGCTTCTTACGTGGAGAGGGGTCAGGATTTGACTCAATTTCGTTGCGAATTTTTTCGGCCAGATTCTTGAAGAATTCTCGCCACTTGTAGACGGCGTCTTCACTCGCTCCCGTCTGTAGGCGAATGTCTTCGACGGTGAGCCCCTGCTCGATGAGGAGACCAAACATCTGCTGCTGCTTGGTCCCCTTGAGGTTGCCCTTCATGCCATCAAGGATCTTCCGGCGGAAGTTCATCGTTTCTGTTTGCTGTTCGGGATTTTCTGTTTCGTCGGGGGGATCTGACACGTCGTCAGTATTATCCGTCAATCGCTTTCCGGGGCCGCGATACCTGTCGATCGCATGGTTTTCAGCGATCCTACCGATGTAGGTATTGAGTGATCCTAGATTCTGATCCCATGCCAACAGGCGCTTGCCATTGTTTTCCCACAGTTTGATAAAGACATCCTGGAGGAGTTCTTTCATGTCCGCATCGGCGTCGCGTAGGCGACGATGTACCCAAGCCCGTCGAATGACGGCGCCAATCGCGGGGCGGGCTGCGCGATCAAAAGCTTCGAGGAAAACGTCCGTCGCGTTTCCATTGCCAGCAAGCGCCCGTTCGATGATCGAGCGCATGAACCAGTCACGGGCATATTTTTCGGCGATAACGCGAATATGCGCGTCGAACGAGGACTTTGTCGAATCCCAATCGCGAAGAAACTTTCCGTCGTTTGCGCAGCACTTGGTGAACACGGTGTCGAGAAGAAGGGCCTCCGATTTTGCGTCGAGCTGCAAGTCTAGGGAGTGATGGCCGAGCACGGCACGGATCGCATCGCGGGTGGCTTGGTCGATCACTTCACGGAGGCGGATCGACACCTCCTGGTCGCCAGCGAGAGCTCGCACAATGATGTCGGGGGTGATCATGGGAAATGCTGCGGGTACGTCGACAACGCGGACCATACACGGCAACACCGCGCCGTGCCAAATTCCTTACTTCGCCCCAAGTTCTCCATGTCGAGGGCTTGCGCCTGCCGCCTGACGCGCCAGCGGCTGGCAAAGATGCGGCACGCGTCCGTAGGTTTGGATTCATGATAGTATTTCCACTACTTGCAACGCGTTCGAAACCTGTTTGGACACCGCTTGTTACCGCTGAGGACACCCAGATAAGGACTTCCGTTGGGCTGGCCCGTGTAGGGTTCCGCCAGGAGTTCGAAGATGAGCAAGATCGTTTTCGCCGGAATGCCCGCCTATGGCCAGGTCAACCCGACCCTGCCAGTCGTGCAGTAACTGGTTCGGCGCGGCGAGCAAGTGATCTATTAGCCCAACTTCCGCAGTTGCCCTCCTCGACCGTCGGAATCTTGCTCAGCGAACGTTGATAGCGCGGGCAATTGTGCTGCTTGCCACCGTTTTACCTAAGGTTTGGCCAGGTAAAGGTCCGCAAATTCCATGGTTCGTCAGGTGAACCGACCGGTTCTTCCTCCGAAACCCTCGTGTAGTGCCGAAACATGGATTTGACGGGAATTCTCGAAGGATGCATCTTTGCGCCCGAGAGATCCCGATGTACCTGCGTCATTCCACGAAACAACGAAACGGAAAAACCTACACGTATTGGCGATTGGTGCGTTCGGTTCGTCGTAATGGCAAGGTCGTTCAACAGACCGTTACGCAACTCGGCGAACTCGATGCGCAAGGCCGTATTGATGCCAAAGAGCTTTGCGAATCTATTGCCGGCAATGCGAGCCAAATGGAGCTGTGGGAGGATAATCCGATACCCGAAACTGCGAAAGTGCGAATTGACCGTGTTTACACCGAGCGATCTCGTGATTTCGGCGATGTGTGGCTCGGTTGGACGCTTTGGCGAGCATTGCAACTCGACACGCTATGTGCCTCGCTGATGCCCGAAGGAAAAGAGTCCGTTGGGTGGTCGACGATGGCCGCCGTATTGGTCATTGCGCGACTTTGCGAGCCATCGAGCGAATTGCACATTGCTGAAAGTTGGTATCGAAAAACCGCGCTCGAAGATATTCTCGACTTACCCGAGGCGCGCGTCAATGACGACAGATTGTATCGAGCGCACGATCATCTTTTGCCGCATAAAGAAGCCATCGAGCAGCATCTTCGCAAGCGAATGGGCGAACTGTTTTCGATCGATTACGATCTTCTCTTGTACGATGTGACGAGCACGTATTTCGAGGGACTCGCAGAGAAAAATGACCTCGCCAAGCGCGGGCATAGTCGCGATCATTGCTCGGATTGCAAGCAAGTCTGCATCGCGCTCGTCGTGACCCGAGAAGGAATTCCTCTCGGATACGATGTCTTTCCCGGAAACAAGAGCGACATGACAACGGTTGAGCATATCGTCGATGGAATGGAGAAGCGGTTTGGCATTGCGAAACGAGTATGGGTCATGGACCGCGGAATGGGCAGTGAAGCCAATGTGAAATGGTTGAAGAAGACTGGCCGTCGCTATTTGATCGGTACACCCAAAGCAGCCATGAAGCAGTGGCGCCAGGCAATCGTGGATTCCAATGGCTGGACGACGATTCGCGATGGATTGGAAGTCAAGCTGTGCGCGAAGGATTCCGAGACATTTGTCATTTGCCGCTCCGCTGACCGTGGGAAAAAGGAATCGGCCATGCGGGATCGATTTGCAAAAAAAATCGAAGACGGTCTAGAGAAAATCGAACAACGACTTGTCAAAGCCAAGAAATCCGTGGATCGAAGCGCAATCGAGCGACAAGTCGGTCGACTTCTCGGAAGTAATGAGCGCGCAGCCGGTCGATATCGAATACAAATCATTGATGAACCGAATCGGCCCGGTGGATTAAAACTCCTCCGGTCGCTACAATTCGATTGGAATGGATGGGCCGAGGAAAGTGAAGGATGTTATGTGCTGCGCACGAATGTTTCGGATTGGTCTGCCGACGAATTGTGGCGAACGTACATCCAATTGACCCAGGCCGAAGCGGCATTTCGGATTCAAAAGAGCGATTTGTCGATTCGGCCGATATGGCACCAAAAGGCGGAACGCGTGCAGGCGCATATTCTCGTCTGTTTTCTCGCTTATGCGTTATGGAAAACGCTCGAACAATGGCAGACTCGCGCGGGGCTTGGAAATAGCCCACGCACGATTCTCGACGAGCTCCATCGAATTCAAAGTACCGACGTCGTCCTCCCCGTCGCCGGCAAGGGTCCACGCGAGCTACGTATTCGTTGCATTGTCCGTCCCGAACCCGAACAGGCTGCTCTGCTCGACCGCCTCGGACTTCGCCTACCCGAGCGCATGAAGATCCATCCTCGCGTCACCGTGTAGTGCCGAAACACGACCGTAAGTGTGCGGAATCATTGATCCGCCTTGGCTCAACTGCGGAAGTTGGGCTAGGGGCGCCAAGGTCGCTACGCGACTCGCGCCCCCGCATGATGTTGCGCCGGGACATCAACATGGTTGGACGGCGGGGTCAAGTGGACTTGCGTTGCTTCGCCTTCTTGGCGCGACGTTGCTTGCGATTGCCTTCAGGAAGTTGCCCAGGCGTCTTGTGTTCGGCCATCTTCTGACGCAACAGATCGGCGAACCTTCGGGGGCTCGGTTTGGTCAAGAGTTTGTCGACTCCGAAATTATCAGCGGCGCCGAGAACTCCGCCTAATGCTGCACTACCAGCAATGCCTCCAGCGACGGGTCCAGCAACGGCAACCGCTGCGGCACCAACCGCCACACCTACGGCGGTTGCAACGGATAGTCGGACGGCCTTGAACCATGTCTTGTCCTTGAGCGGTTTGTCCGTGATGGTCGCCAACCACGCTTTGGCCACTTCTTCTGCATTGTGTGGATCTGGCTGATCCCAAAGCCATTTACGAAGCTCCTGGGTGGCTGGGTTTTGCCGAAGCTTTACGATGTCATTCAATCGAAGGACACCACCGACCATTAGAGCCGGAATGTTCGGCAAGTTTTCCACTCGGAGCCCCTGTTCCACCGCTTTAACTATCCCGTCTCCTCTCACGATGTCTTGCGTGCGCATGACCTGTCTCCAGGCAACCGCGCTTTCGTGGATATCAAATTCCAATTCGCGCAGAACGGTGCTCATGGCGATGCCCTCAGCCATACCGCTCAATTCACCACGGCGTTCTTGGTTTAGTCGATACCGAGGTATATTCGAATCGAATCCCAATTTCCGAAGCGCTCCACGATCATAGGCATCTTTCACAGCCTTAACAGCGTCATAGGGCACGTTTTCAGCCGGAAGATGGGTTCTCTCGATAGCAAGTTTTGCGATGCGCTTGACCTTTTCCCAGGGTAAACCGAGCCACCCCTTGAGTCCCATCTCGACTGAAGCCTCTGGGTCGTAATGCGGGAGGCTATCGTGATTACTGCCCAATATGGGCTCAACACCTTCAAGATCATTTACTAGATGGACAATCATTGGCCGCCACAGAAGAAACTGAAGGGCATCTTCTTCGAGGAGTTGTTCGACTCCCTTGACTCCGAAGCCATCGATGAGGCGGCAAAGGACAACGTTTTCACCGAAGACGTGCGAGCAGACTGCCGGGGCGACGATCAATCCTTCAGCGACTAGGAACCCCTCCAGAATCATTTCGACTTGGATGGCGTTGACGAGTTCTTTGGGTGCTTTGGGGTTCTTGTGCCATCGGTTCGCAATGTCGTTGAAGCCGGTCGTGTAC
>JANORL010000630.1:0-3169 GCA_031415295.1 Polyangiaceae bacterium
GAAATCGCGCCTCGAGAACTGCACGCGCACCTGGCTCGAACTCACACAAAATGTTCGATTCGTGGCCAGCACGGGCAAGCCCCAGCTCGATACCACCGATTCCGGCAAACAACCCCGCGACTTTGAGCGGCGGGCGCTGAGCATCGTCGCGTTGGGCAACGGGCTTCCGTGAGCGCACGAGTGGCAGTTCCATGTTCTCAGAAGCCTGACGACGCATCTTTTTGAAGCGCGCACATTGCCTTTCGATGAGCGGGTGGTCAATGGCCTTCATGAAAATACCATCCTGCTCGCGCTTTGGGTCTTTGGCATACACCAGCGTTTCGTCCTTCACGTGTGGACCTCCGGTTCTGTCTGTGCGCAGCCGTCACCGTTTCGAAGAGAATCTGGGGTCCGCAGATCGAAAGTTCGAAAACGCCGAATCGTACCGTCTCAATTTGGAGCAAGTCGCATCAGGTTGTGTCGGAGCGCTCGTAACGCTGGGACAAACATGTATACGAGCAGGAAACACGGCGAGTTCGATGCGAACCAACCACGTCGAACCCCCGAGTCGTGCTGGGCATGCGAACCTCCCAGCTTTGAAGACACGGAACGTGGACATCTGTGCTTCAACGAGCAATTTACTTGCGTCGTCTTGGTGAATTGGTGACTTAAATAACTTATTTCAAAAATCGACCACGGTCGAAAGAAATTTTTCGGGATGAAGCCCCCGATGTACCCTATGCAGGTAAGGGGTCTGGATTGGAACGCTGCTCCCTCCACCTTCGACGGCCCGCTCATCCCACCGCCGCCGCAGCTCATCACGGACGCCAGCCCTTGGATCCCGCCACGATATTCGCAATACCGCCCGTCACGGCGACCGCCGACACCACCATGACCGGCACGCCAATCGCCGCGCCGACACCGGTAACCGTAGCCGCTCCACCGAGCACTTCGCCGCCAATTCCGCCAATCGTCGCAATCACGCCGCCTACGATTTGCCCAATGGCCAAGCCAAACTTCACCGCATTGGGCCGTTCGCCGATCAATCCAACTGCATCGCCGAGTGAATGGCCAAACCCAACAAATGGCACCACGCCTTCGGCCACGCCAAACAGATAACTGCCCGCGAGTTGAAAGACTTGGTTGTCACGAAAATCTGTCGATTCAGCCTCAGCCGTGTTTTGCGGCAAATCCTCGCCGCCGTCGCCAGTGGTACTCGTGTCGACAGATGGCGCTGCTGCGCCGACCGTCGATGTCCTGCACAGGTGGTAATGTTTTTTGCGGCGAAAAACCCCGCTATGGGCAACAACCTGAGAGCCGGTCGATGTCCTGCACAGGTGGTAATGTTTTTTGCGGCTGTCCTTCGCGCGGTGGATAGAGCTGATCCACCGTAATCGAGCCATCGGCGCTCGTCGTTACGCGCTCCTGGATGGGCAAAATGGGCGGCTTGTCCGGCTCGAATCCGCTCGGATCCACGAGCGTCAACGGATTGTTGAGCACGTATGCATACGCGGCAAAACTTTGGCACCTTTTCTTAGGGACCTTTTCTTAGGGACCTTTTCTTACTTTTCTTGAAGTGGCGACCACTATTCTGAAGGGCTTCGACAAAGAATAAAGGAGGAGTTTCGATCAATCACGTCCAGTCCTAGCGTATTCAAGGCAGCGTCGTTAGCCTCTGTATCAGGCAAGCCGTAGATCTCGAGTTCCGTCATCGGCGAGTTATCCGCCCATTCAGAATGATGATCCAAAATCGTGTCGAAGATGTCGGAAACGATAACCTCTGGTGCTTGACCGATTGGTGTTTCAAACAGTGTCACGCCCTTGTTTAGACAGTTCTCTGCACCACCGCTGTCCGTGGACCAGATGGCGTCTGCAACGACCCGATTCGTTGGTGAATCGACTACCCAGACATGCATGTGCGCGGCAAGCGCAAGGACTCGGTTTCCAAATTCCCTGTCAACGACAAGTCCTACCCGATGAAGAACAGATTGCGTCGTGCTCATTTTCATTATCGAGGTAACTCCTCCGGCACCGCCAACCTAATACCCTTAGGTGCGGTTGGATCGTGGGTGTGTGGCGTCCAGGGGTTGGCGCATTTTTCAGTCGTGGTGTTGCATAGGCCCGCGCTATCCACCGAGCCGTCGTAGTTTTCTTTGCTCGAATCCTTGCACACTCACCCACTGACGGAACAATTCCAATGTTTCCGTGAGATTACGGGGACCGCATGCAGCTTGAAACTTGTCATCCACAACTTTGCACGATATCCAGTCATTGGCACTCCGTTCGATTCTTTGGGGTGCAAACGACGCTTCACTGAGTTCCGTTTCCGACAGATCGATTTCGATTTTCCAGCCTGGATTGTCGAGCGTCTCGACTTTAATACCGAATTGGTGTTCCCAATCGTCGTTGCACTGACTCAAGTACCAATCTTGTAGCCACCCGATCGCCGAATCACACATACTTCACCACCCTGGCGGTATTTCGTTTGGCAACGCTGCGCGTACGCCACCCGGAATATCGTGCCCCTGAACATGGGGCGTTGTAACGTATTCCTGCGTCAACTTATTGAAATGAGGACTGCCTGTCATATCCACACGTTTTACTGGCTCCCACGGCGCCGGATTATTTGGGTTCCTTTGAGGCTTATACGTTTCGTAGTGGCTGACTCGGTTGGTACCAGGCTCCAACCGAAAGCTTGAATGTCCCCCACCTGCACTCGAATCCGGTCGCAACCTGTTGCCCCCGCGTCCACCCCCACCCCCGCCACCCTTCGCTGCAATTCCCGCCCCGATCGCCACCGTGGCAATTTGGGCAATCGCTTTGACCGCGTGATATCCACTTTCACCCGCCTTCGCATAGTCGCCTTTTTCCGCCGCGTCAACCGTCCCTTTGACAGCGTCGTACGCGTCGACGACTGGGAAAAACATGCTCAATGCTTGCGTTCCCACTTGATCGACGCCCGAAGCAACAAAGCCCAATGCCCCATCCTGCTTGTATCCGTCCAATGCGGCCCGGCCTATTCCGCTCCAAAAGTTGTACCCCTGCCAGCCAAAATAACCTGGCGGGAATATCGTGAGAAGCGCCAAACCTTTCGCTGTTTCGGCCACGTCATTCCCATACGCTCCCGCGACCCCACCGAGCACATCCCGCATCACACCGAGACCATTGGAGGGATCTGGCCCCGAACCAT